>CAYMTT010000009.1:0-32512 GCA_964393465.1 uncultured Candidatus Saccharibacteria bacterium
CGGGCTTTCTTTTTGCGGCAGCCAGCCTGGTAAGATTTATCACTCTCTTGCTGCCCCTGTTTTTGTTCGCCATCTTATTCCTGCTCCATTTCAGGCTGGAAAACAAAAAGCCGGTTTTTACCAACAAAAAAACACTTCTTTTTGAAGCGTTATTCGTTCTGGCTTTCCTGGCCTCTCTGGCTCCCTGGGCGATATACAACGACATGCTGCAGTTTCAAACGGTGGGCTTCTTTTTCCACGACGACGTGGAAAAAGATTCCGTCTTTAACATCCTGGAGCAGTTCAGGGTCGATAGAGCTTTGATGTGGTTTCATCCGGGAGCATACATTGAAGGGCAAAGAACTTCTCTCTTGATGGAAAAATACCCCTTTGCAGACAAAATGGTGCTGGCTTACAGGGCTCTGTATTTCCTGATTCTGGCAGGAGCCCTGCTTTCTCTGGCTTTCCTGAAAGAAAGATGGAAAGAGATAATCCTGCTTTTTGGAATAATCTTTTACTTCTGGCTGGCAGACAACATACTTTCTCCCACCGTTCTTCCCAGGCCCAGATACATGCTGCCTTTGGTTCCCTTAATGATTCTGCTGGCTTTCTTTACCTTAAATCATTTCCAAAAACTCAAATCCCTGTTCAAAAAAACCTGAAGATTCCGGATTTCTTCGCCGTATAGGTTCTGCAGGTATTTTTTGGTTTCTTCTTTCATCGGAGGCCGGGCACTTCCCCGGCTTTCGTCTTTTTTCGAGCTGCCCAGAGCCATAACTTTATCAAAAAGCACTTTGACTTTCGATCGCATCAGAAAGTTTATCAGCTTCTGGCCCCAGTTCTTGTCTTTAAGCTTCCAAACCACCTTGTAAACCAGCTTGGATAAAAACCAGCTTTTAAAATTCCTCCCCGGGTTTATCTGCTTGTTTAAGCTGGAGGGAACGAAATCTTCCTTGGCTCCCAAAAAAGCGTAAACATTTTTAATGAAATCCAAAGGGTCTTTTTTGATGTCTTCATAAACGAGAACGAGAATGTTTTCTTTGGGAAAAATATCAAGATACCTTTTCAAATGGGTGTAGTAAAAACCTTCTTTTTTGGCCCCGAACTCTTCTTTTTCTAAAAATTCCTCGAAAGTGGCAAAGTCGTGTTTTCCTCTGGCCTTCCAAAAAAAGTACAAAGAATACAGCCTTTCTATGGGATTTCTCAAAGAAACTATGAGCTTTGCCTGGGGGAAATTTTCCTTAATGAGTTTTGCCGACTGGGGGTCTGAAAAATAGTGGGGGGTGAATTCCCCTATTATTTTATCGGGTGAACAATGGCTGAAAAATTGTCTGTAGTGCTCTAAATTCTTTTCCTTTTTTATTCCCATGAAATCATGAAAGAAAAAGGTTTCCTTGACCCTGGACATGCATATTTGGGGGTGCTCTTTCAAACAGTTGTACATCCAGGTGGTGCCGCACCTCAAAACCCCGATTCCGATAAAATCCACTTTGAAATTGTTGATATTTCCGCTCATTTTGCTAATATCTAAGTATGTTAAGCGTCGTAATCCCGGCCTATAACGAAGAAAAAACCGTTGTCGAAGTGATCAGGGGGGTGAAAGAAATCCTGGGAAAAGAAAGCGAACCTTACGAAATCATCCTAATCAACGACGGTTCAACTGATAATACCAAATCCTTGGCAGAAAAAGAAGGGGTTGTTTTGGTCAGCCACCCCTACAAGAAGGGTTACGGCAGGTCTTTGAAAACCGGTTTCAACAAGGCCCAAGGCGAATTCGTTCTTATGATAGACGCAGACAGTCAGAATTATCCAGAAGAAATACCGAGTTTACTGGAACACAGAAAAGAATACGACATGGTGGTGGGAGCCAGGAAAAACCTCACTTCCCTTCCCAGAGCCATGGCCAAAAAAATTCTCTGCCTTTTTGCCAATTATCTGGCAGAAAAGAAGATCCCCGACTTGAATTCCGGTTTCAGGGTGGTAAAAAAAGAGCTGGTATTAAAATATATGCACTTGCTCCCCGAAGCTTTCTCTTTTTCTTCTACCATCACACTGGCCGCTTTAAAAGACGGATACAGCATCAAATTCGTACCCATCAGGGAAAAGAAAAGAAAATCGGGCAAAAGCACTATCCATCCTTTAAAGGACTTTGTCAGGCTGGGCATGATCATACTAAGGCTTACCGTCCTTTTCAGCCCCTTTAGAATATTCCTTCCTATCAGCTTATTCTTGTTTATCCTCGGCCTGGGATACATTATTTACGGAATTTTCAGAAGCTTCAATATCCCGGACAGCGGAATCTTCCTGCTATTGAGCGCGCTGATTACTTTCTTTTTCGGATTGATTTCCGACCAAATAGCCACAATCAGAAGGCAGATGAAATAATCCTAAGGTCCCTGGGAAAGGGGCTTTTTTGTTTGGAAAAAATCCTTCAAAAAGAAAAACAAGCCGGGAAAGGCCCGGAAAAATCCCCAGACTAAAACCAAAAGGGAAAAAAGGACCGCGCTTTCCGGGGAAATTCCCAAAAAAGAAAAGAACAATATGTATCCTGCCTCTCTTGTTCCCAAACCGAAAACGGAAACGGGAAGAGTTACAATCAAAGCTATCAAGGCATTGACCAGGAACAAATACCAAAAAGGCACCGAAATGCCGAGAGAAAGCGCGACCAAATAGCAGGCCCCGACGGTGGCCGCGTAAGTGGCGATTTCCAAAACAAAAATCTTGCCGAGGGTTTTGTAATCCAGCTTATCGAACCCTCCGTAAAAATCGTCGAGAAAGCAATCCACGCTGTCGCGGCAAAAAGCTGGGACCAAAAAACTGGCGAAAAACTTGAATATGTTTTTTGCCATTTTTTTCCTGGCCAAAAAATATACGGCGATCGAAACCGAAAGCAAAAACAAGATTCCAAGCAGCCGGAAGCGGCTGTCTCCGAACCAGAAAAACAAAGACAGAGCTCCCACTCCCCCTATCAAAACCATGGCTATCAAATCTGCCAGCTTAATCCAGAAAACCGTAAAAAAACTGAGTCCCAAAGATTTCCCCGAAGACTCAGAAAGATACTTTGCTCGGTAGAATTCCCCCGCTTTGCTGGGAGTAATAAGGCCCAAAAACAAACCCTTGGCGAAAAACCTGCTGATTTTCCAGAAAGATATTTTGATTCCCGAAGAATCTATTACCGCCTTCCACTTCAAGGTCAACAGAAACAAAAGAGGCAGAATCAAAATGACAGCCGCCAGAAAATATTTAGGAGATGCATCTTTCAGGGTGGCGAAAAAACGGTTCCAGTCTATCTGGAAAGCGATATAAACGAATAGGGCTATACCCAGTATCCTGAAAATATTCAAATAGCTTTTGAATTTCGGCATTTAAAGTGAAAAATTAATCTCTTGAAGCTTTGGGAAAGTAAAAACAAAAAGCTTACTCCCAGCACTATCAAGGGAGGGAAAATAGGGAAATGATATCGAATATTCCTGGCCGCCGCAGAAAAAAGACCGTAAAAAACCATAAAAGGAATTATCCACAACAAAACCACGGCAAAGCCTGTTTTATTCCTGCGGTATAGAAAGAAAAGGCCGAACACAAAGAAGATTATTGAAAAAATCAAAACCAATTCCACCATGGGAATATATTTATCGGCTAAAAACAAAAAATAGTAATAATTTTTAACAGAAAACCCGGGTTCGGCTATGCTTCCGAATTTAAAAGCAACCTCGCTAAGCCTTGAGGTCGTTTTTTCACTGGTTATTAAAAGAAATCTGCCAATCAATAAAGGAAATTTGCAAATTAAAATATCGTAAACTATCTGGGGCAAAAAGGCCAAAAAAGAAAAGGCTGATACCAATGCCGCTTTTTTGATTTGTTTTTTAAACAACCAAATTAAAATAAAGGCTCCGAGAATAAAAATATTGATAAATCTTACCAAAACAGCGAAACCGCTCAAAAGTCCCAAAAGAATAAACCATGCATTATTTTTCTTTTCTTTTAAAGAAACCAAGAAAAAGAAAAAGGCAGCATAAACCAAAAGGGCGGAAATCGGATCTGTAGCTACATGCGACCACATCATGTGCTCAAAATTAAATACATTACTGGTAAATCCGCCTTCATAAACCGGACCCACGTTCCTGAATAAAAAATAAAATATGTAAGGAAGGAAAGTAAAAATAGAAGCTGTTAAAACTCCACCCGATCGGCTTTTCAGAATTTCTCTTCCGATTAGACCAACTAGAACTATGGCTAAACTGAAAAAAACGAAAATCTGTAAAAAAATTACAGGTTCCACAATTTCGCTAATTTCAGAAGCCTGAAATAAATGAATGAACGTTGTTAAAAACAAAGGAAATCCTATGAAATCGGGAGAGGCGATCGGATTCAAATCCGTAAAGGATTTGGCGGTATTGAAATAAAAAGACGTATCTGAGGATCCGGCAAACCATTGTCCGTTTTCTCTGACAGAAACGTCTGGAATATCAAAAGTCAAAAGAAAAGCCATCGCTATCCTAGCTATAACCAAAAAAAGGATTATAATCCAAAAAGTCTTCTTAGACATGAAAATTATTTTTCATGAAATGCAAAATATTTCTGGCTCTATTCCCCCACGTGTATTTCTGAACATCTTTATAGGCCTGTTCACTTATTCTACCAGCAAGCTCCGGGTTATCCAAAACTTTATTTATCCCTTTCGCCAAATCTTGAGGACTGTCAGGCATTACAAAAAAAGCATTGCTTTCATTTAAAATCTCCCTGAGCGAAGGCAATTCAGAAGCCACAATTGGCCTTTTTGAAGCCATATATTCGAATAATTTCATTGAAGACATGTAAAGACGACCGTATTCGTCGCCAGAAATATAAGGCAAAACCAAAACATCGGCCGCTCTCAGCCAATAAGGGATTTCTGCAGAAAGACGGTGGCCCATTATTTCAACATCGAATTTGCCAGCAAAAGATTTAAAACTATCCAAGTCTGCCTTTGTCCCGCCCACGAAATAAATTTTCACTTTGTCGGAAACGTATTGAGAAGCTTCAGCTAAAATTTTAGGGCCGTTCTCTTTAAAAAGATGCCCCGTATGAAGAACTATATTTTTATCCAAAGGCAGATTCAATTTTTCCCGGCATTCTTTTTGAGTTTCTTTCAAATCAAACCTTTCCAAATCTACAGCGCTGGGAAAAACTAAAATTTTATCTTCCCGAATGCCTTTTTTGCAGAAAAAATTCTTCAAATTATGGCTAATAGCTATGACTCCTGCCGTTCTCGCCAATCGAGAATAAAGAAAAACTGGCAAAAGTCTATGGGCTTCAAAAAAAATCTTTCTTTTCAAAAAGGGATAAAAAAGTATGAAATTATCGCGGGTATATATAATATCGGCTTTCAAAAAGAGAACACGAAAAAATGCGAAAAAATAAAAGGTTAAAGACTGTATCCTAAAAGCGAAAGTGCCGAATATTTTCTCCAAAGGCATTAAATCCAAACAGAGTAATTTTTTAATTTTAAAATTCCTTCTCACCCCGTAATAATCAAAGGGATCCTCCTTTATTTTATTCATTCTCCTGGGAACCACCAGCTCGACTTCCGCCCCCTGCAAGGAAAAAGCTTCGCACATTTTCATTATGGAAATGCCGTGGGCTTTCTCTGTCGGAATTCTGGCGTTGGCAAGATAGATTATTTTCATGCTATACTTTACAGAAAAAAATTCTATTTTTTGTATTATTTTGACAAAAAATCGTATTTGCCTTTTGTAATTAAACCCATTTCATATAATTTTTCTATACATTCATAGTCTTTTTTCAAATATCTTTTTAAATTATCATTAGCTTTCTTAGATAAATAACTATCATATTTATCTTTATTCTTTTTTTTATGGGTTTCTAAATTAATATCGAAGTTTTCTTTTAAATCCATACTTAAAGTCTCAGTTGCCAATACTGCAATTATATTTTCTCGATCACATTTTTTTAAAAAGTCTCCTATATAAAAATTAATATCTTCAGTAATATGATGTATATAAAATTTCTTTTTAGAGAAATCTATATTTAATTTATCATCTAATCCATAAATATTTTCGGCTAAACTATTAACTGTTTTATATTTGCTTAACAATTCTTTCTCGCCTGGAAATCTATTTGATTGTAAACCATCATCACATACTAGCTTATATCTCCAATTAAAAGAAGAAACAAATCTAGAAATAGGATTTCTTACTAAAATAATATATTTCTTATTTTTAGAATAATCTACCCTACATATGTGCTTCTCAAGGAATTTTATATTTTTTTTATTAAATTCCTTCATAACAGTCGAACCACCACATTTTCCTATATGAATTAAAACAATTTCTATCGAAATTCTTTTATATATTTGTTTTATTATTCTAAATATAACTGTGACTTTTTTAATCATTCTATTCATATTAATGTTGGTGGATTAGTCCATTTTACCGATTCTAAATGGTACTATTAAAATAAAAACTATCTATCTTAAATCTCTAATAAAATTCATCAATTCAAACTTATAATCCTCTTAAAACGATGATGAATCCAAATAATTCCTTTCCTTCTGAACCACAAATTAATCTTTAATTTTAAAATATGTAATAAAAATTCAAAATAAGAAAAGGGGTGAAATCTAGTTTGTTTAACTGAATATCCTTTCTTCTTTAAAGCGGAACGAAGTAAAAATTCTGTTTTCTTTCGTTCTACGAGGGAAAAATACTTATCGAAATGCCGACTTTCATAGAAGCCGGTTTTATACTCCTCGAAAAAAGAGCTAAAAGCAGGAAGTTCTTCAAGTTTTTCAAAAAAATCCTGAGAAACCGATTTTAATTCTAAAAAAGAAAAAGTTTGATTCAAAATATTTTTCGGTTCTGTGACCAAATCTTCATATTTAATCTCCAAAAAGTCGTCTTTCTTTTCTGGAAATTTATTTTGAATTTTATCAAAAGATTTTATTGCTTCCTTCCACCAGGCCATTAAATTTATAGTATTTTTTGCCCACCCCCTCTTCTGAGCCGAAGCCACCACTTCTCTGCCATCCCTGATAATATGAATTATTTTGGCTTCAGGAAAAAATTCCAAGATTTGCTCCAGAAAGAAAACATTGGCCGGAGTTTTTTCTATTAAAATTTTGGGGTCGGGTTTAGAAGAAAAATATTCTACCAAAGTCAAAAAAATCTCTCTAAAACTACGACATACCCTTAATTTAGCTTCAAGCTTAGAATAATCTAAGGAGATTCCTTTCCATTGGGGATCTCCCGACTTGCCGATTCTTTTGAATATTCTCTTGATGAAGTTTTCCCTTTCTTTTTGGTCTTCCAAATCGTATTTTTTCCGGCTGGCCAGAACCAAGTCGAAAAAACGGAGTTCCGGGGTTACCCCGACCTCGGGCCGCATTTCCAGGATATTGCGCAAAAGGGTGGTGCCCGACCTTCCGCTGCCGACTATAAAAACCAGCTGAAAGCTCATTTTCCAATTTCCTTTAAGATGAAAAAGCGATGGTAGGGAGAATCTGAAGGGATATAATCCCTGATTATTTCCAGATGGCAGCTTTTAATCTCCTCTTTTATCTTTTTCAAAGGATATTCCCTTTTGCCTATCTCCCAGTGGTGTTCCCCGTCAAACCTATGTTTCAAGAAACCGGGAATCTTAAAAAACAGGTTCAACCTCTTTAAAAAAGGTAGTTTCAAGGAAAAATGGAAAGTCGCTCCCCAGTGAGGCAGAGAAAGCACCACCCATTTATTGCTCACCCTTTCCAGCTCCCTCAAAGCTTTGGCAAAATCTCCGAAAGGCAGATGCTCCAAGACCTCTGCGCACAAAACGGCGTCGAAAGATTCGTCGGGAAAGGGCATTTCCAGGACATCGGCGATGACGTCGGGCTTCAGCTCCCGGTCAATGTCCAGAGAAGTGACTTTGATTCCCTGGCTCTTCAAGTAATCGGAAACCGTTCTGTTGCCGATGCCCACTTCCAGCACTTTTTGAGGCCGGCATTTCAAGATCTCGCTCACTTGGTAATAGTAATCCATCCAGCGGGAAGGATAGACGTAATTTTGAAAGCTATATTTTAAACTCATTGATTAATTTATTAATTAAAATATCAATACTATGATTGGAAACTACGTGTGATCTTAATTTTTCTCCCAAAAGAGTTTTTTCTTTTTCGGAAAAATTAAAAATTCTTATAATTTTATTTCTCAGATCTACCGCATCTTTTTCTTGAAAAAGAAGCTTTTCTGGTAATTTCTTTAAAAAGGCCTTACTAGAAACGAGAACTGGCAATTCACAGGCCATAGCTTCCAAAATTGCTTTATCAAATAAACCAGAGGGAGAAAGATTGATAAATATTTCATTTTTATTGTAAATTTCGGCAATTTTGTAATTCGGCAACTTTCCAAAGAATTTTAATTTTCCTTTTTTCTCAAGACTATCGGCTGTTTTTTGAATTTTCTCAAAATACTTTTGATCTTCTTTTCCCGGTTCTCCAACAATATTTAAAATAAAATCATGATTGTCTTTATCTAATAATTTTGCAGCTCTAATCAAAACATCAAGATTTTTAATAGGAGCTATTCTTCCTAAAAAAAGAATTGAATTTGGAATTTTTTCAACCTCATTATCTTTTTTAAAAAGATTAGTGTCAATGCCAGCTGGCATAATTATTGCTTTTTTAAATCTAGAAGAAAAAGCAAAAGGTGAAGTATGAAATACTTTATTTACCTGCAAAACAGCCAATCTGGTAATAATATTACCCGATTGATGATTATGCCATAGATAAATTCTTTTGCCGAAAAATTTCCAAAAACATCCTCCTAAAACGATATATACAGGATTCATATGAACAAAAACTGCGTCGTATTCTTTCCTTAACTTCCAAATATAACAGAAAAAATTAAAAAATCTTTTAATTTTAGGGTTATTTTCTTCTTTACCCAAAGAAAAAACTTTAACATTTTTAGGCAAAACATATTGACCAGAGTAAAGACAAATAACATTTAAAAAGTCAACTTTAAAAGATAATTTTTCTATCCAATAATGAAAAAAACCTAAAATATCATCTTCTCTATCTATCTTCTGAGTAATTACCAACAATTTCATGCGTTTATCATCTTTAAATAGTTTTCTATGTACTTGTCGTTGGAAAACTTTTCTTTTACCAGCTCCCTGCCGTTTTTGCCCATTCTTATGGCCGAATCTCTGTCTTTCAACAAAGCTTTTATTTTCTCTGCCAGATCTTCTGAATTACCGGGCTCTGCCAAAAAGCCGTTTTTTGAATCTTCCACCAGATCGGGTATTCCCCCGACCCTGCTGGCTACCACCGGCTTTGACAGGGCTTCTGCCTCTATAAGCACCCTTCCTAGGCCTTCCGACATTGAAGGCAGAACCAGGCAGTAGCAGTCCTTCATCACTTTCCTGGTTTCTTCAAGGGAAAGCTTTCCCTTGAACTCTGCTCCCTCAAAAGATGAGTATTTTTCTTTTTCGGAACCCTCTCCCACCAAGACCAGCTTGAAATCGGGGAATTGCTCTCTTGCTGAAGAAAAAGCCTCGAACAGATATTTTATCCCCTTGACCTTTTCCAAAGCTCCCACGAAAAGAATGAAGTTTTCATAATGTATATCCTTTTCCTGCAAGAATGAATCCACGTCGGTGAACGTCGGGAAAACGAAATAGGGCTTTTTCCCGGAAACGGACAGGGCCTGTTCTTTGGTGTAAGTGGAAATGGCCCTCACCTTGTCTGCAGAACGCAGGCTCATTTTTGCCAGAAACGGGGCTATCTTTTTTTTCAGAAAGGCCAGCTTCCTTTTTTTGTTCAAAAAAGGAGCTTCCTTCCAATCCCCGTGGACCTCGACTATGAGCTCTCTGCCCAAAGTCTTTTTCAGCAGAACCCCTAAAAACCCTTCCACCAGGGGAGACTGAGCTATAATCGTGTCTATCTTTTTCTTTTTGCATATCCAGAAAGCCAGACAGAAGGCTAAAGGCCAGAAAAACAAGGAAGGCAAAAGATAATAATCCACCCCCCAAATTCTCTTGTGGAAAGGCCTCCCCCGGCTCAAAAGATAGGCTCTGATTTGAGAGCCCAGGGCGGTCAGTTTTTTCTGCAGATGATCGGGAGGAGCCGCTATAAAATCATAGACGGTCACTCCCGTGAAAAGCACATTTTTCATATATCTCAAAAACTTTTTGGCAGATATTCTCCCATTTGTAATCCTGCAGTTTAATTTTAGCTCTTTTGGCCAAATTTTGCGAAAAAGCCCGGTCCGAATGCACCTTTAAAACGCCCCCCACTATATCTTGGACTTTCCCGGGCTCTGCCAAAAGTCCGGTTTCCCCTTCCTGTATAATGTCGGTTATCCCCCCTATTCTGCTGGCCACAACGGGAACTCCGGCAGCCTGGGCTTCCAAAATGGCAATACCGAAACCCTCGCTCAAGGAAGGCAGAACGAAGCAGTCGGCCAGAGCCAGGCAGGAGGGTATTTTCTCTGAAGGCAAAGGCCCGGTAAATTTCACTTTTTCTCCGAGTCCCAGGTCGGAAGCCAGCTTTTCCAGGTTTTTTCTTTGAGAGCCGCCGCCAACCACGACCAGCTTGAACCCGGGAATTGAAGAGTTCAGCTTCTTTGAAGCTTCAATCAAGAATCTCACTCCTTTGACCTTTTCCAGACGGGCGACGGTCATTACCAAAAATCCCCGGTGGGCAACGGGTTCCAGGCCTTTGAACCTTTCCAAGTCTATGCCGTTGGGGATGATCTCCACTTCTTCCACTCCTATATCTTTGAAATATTCGGCAATGGCGGAGCTTGCCGCAATGCAAAGGCAGGCCCTGCGGTAGGCCAATCTTCTCAAAAATCCCTTCCTTTTCTCGATCCTCTGGACGGTGGCGACGTATGGGATTCCGGTCAAAAAAGAAAGGCACATCCCCAGAAAGGAGCTCAAGAACCCCTGGCAGTGCAGAATATCTATCTTTTCTTTTTTAATCAGAACCAGGGACTTTAAAAAAATGGATTTCAGGGAGGCAAGGATATAAAAGAAAGAAGAATGGGAAAGGTCTTTCAGGGAAAACAGGGAAGTCCTGAAAATTTCCACCCCTTTTATATTTTCCCTGGAAGGCCTCCCTTTGACTCTGCCTGCAACCACGAAAACTTGAGCTTTATCCGAAACGCCCTCCGCTATATTCCGGGTCCATGTTTCCAGCCCTCCGATGACCGGAAAATAGTGCAAAACTGGCATTAAAACCTTCATAAAGATTTCAAGACTTCTTTAACGGTATTTGCCATCTTTTCTATGTCTTTTTCCGTATAATGGTTCTGCAAGGGGAAATTGACAATCCTTTTTGAAACTTCCAGAGTATTGGGAAAGTCCTTGATATCTATCCCGTATTCTTCCCGGACCTTTTTGTCCAGAACCACGGGAGTATGCCATATCCTGGTGCAAAAAACTCCCTGCTTTTGCAGTTTTTTGACGAGCTCCTCCCTTTTTTCTTCCAAGCGCTTGGGAACCAGGCAGGAAAGATAGCAGAAAACGTTGCCTTCGGCTTCCTGAACCTCAAAACCCATCTCTTTCAGCTTCTCCTGGAAATATAGGGCCAGTTTTTTTCTTTTTTCCAAGGCTTTTTCAAAACCCGGCAGGAACTCAATGAAAAGATTCAAGGAAACCCGGTTGACGGAAGCGGGCTTCGGCAGCTTTTCGGCTCTGACCATGCGGGTAGCCGCCTTGGAGCCGAACTTTTTGAAAAGAAAGGCAAAAAGCGGGAAATTGTTCAAGAAAGACAGAAAGTCCCTGAAGTTAAACCTTGTACCCGGCAGGCTCACCTCCCAATCTTTGGAACAGGCCAGCATTCCTCCCCTGAGCGTCGGAAACTGCTTGTAAAGGCTGAAAAAGGCGGCCTCTCCCTTGTCTCCGGTTCCCGCTCCAAAAGAATGGGCGCAATCCTCTATCACGGAAAGCTTTGAAACTTCCCTGTTGGGAGAGTTTTTTATCCAATCTATGTCGAAGGGCAGACCGAAAGTATGGCAGACAAGGACGGCTTTCGACTTCGGGGAAGCTTTCTTCTCGATTTCTTCTTTTTTGGCGTGGAAAGTTTGCAGGTCTATATCCAGAAAAACCGGCTTTATATCGTACCTTTCCAGAACCGGACGAAAAATGTCGCAAATGTAGGCGGGAAGCAAAAGCTCGGAGCCCCGAAGCTCCATTTTTTCCACGGCCAGTTTGAAAGCCGACCTTCCCATATCGGTGAAAACCAACTGCCTTTCGGAAAAAAAAGGCGAAAGGCTTTCTGCCAATTTCTTTCGGGAAGGACTCTTGAAAAAAGCGGAAAAAGCCCTAAAAAAGTCTTTTGTTTTCAGCTGAGGATGGACGAAATACATTTTTCTGCAACCTGATCCCAGCTCGGGCCGGGAGGCAGGCTCTTAATTTTCTCAACCGTTTTCCGATAGCTGTCATCTTCCAAAAGGGAAAGCATTATCCTCTTTATATCGCTTCTGTCCCTGGGATCTGCAAAAACGAAATGATCCCCGTATGTGCGGAAGTATTCGGTTTCCTTGGTCAGAACGCAGGGCTTTGCCAGCTTCAAGCATTCCAGAGCGAAATTGGGAGTGAGGTCGGTAAGGGAAACCAGAACGCCGAAACGGCTCTTTTTTATCTCCTGCAGAACCTCCCGGTGGAAAGAAGGCGACTGGAAGATAACGTTTTCCCCGATCCCCAAGGCCTTGGCCTTCTCTTTCAAGAACCGCTCTTGGGGCCCGGAACCTATCAATTTCAGAACGACGTCTTTTCCCGATTCTTTCAAAAGGTCGGAAAAAGCATCCAGCAGTAAATCCAGGTTTTTTAGCTTCAGGAATCTGCCCGCGTAAATTATCTGGATTCCCGAATCCTCAAAAGAAGGGGAAGGAACGTCCTCCGTCTCGGGAAAAGGGTTTTCCACCAAGACCGTTTTTTCTTTCGGAACCTTGAAATGCTCAAGATAAATTCCCCTCAGCAGCTCTCCGGTGAATATGATTTTGCCGGTCCCCCGCAAAACCTTGGACATCAAAGACATGCATATTTTCTCTTTAAAGCTTCTGGGCCGGGAATAGTATTCTCTCAGGGGAATTTCTGTCTTTCCTTTTTCAAAAGCCCTTTCCCACAAAAAATCCCCTCCCAGGCGCATAGCCGTCTTTTTGCGCAATATCTTTCCCGCCAGGCAGACGGGCAAACCGCAGCTCACGAGATTGAAAGAGAACAGAACGTCTTTTCCGGAAGATTTTGACAGAACCGAAAAAAAGAAAAGCAGCATTCTGAAAGGCTGGGGAACTCTCATCAGCCCGTTGTAGGAAATGACTTCCGTTTCCACCCCCTTTTCTTGCAGCTTTTCCGAAAGCTTTTTGCAGTACTGAGAAGGGCCCCCTATCCGGGGAGGAAAAATCGGAGTTGCCAAAAGTATCTTTGCCATTTTACATTCTGTACTTTAAAAGATAATTGCTCAGCTTTCGGGAAAGAAAAGGGGGAATCAAGCAGAGGGCTTTTCTCAGCTTCATTTTCCCCGCCCTGCTTTTTCCGGAATCCTGCCTGTTTTTCAGCTCAAAAATCGGGTACTCTCTGCTCCCCCAGCCCCTCTTGAAAACGGCAAGCTGGGAGTTCTTGCCGGTTCCTCCCAAATCCAAGAACCTGTACCTGCCGCCCGAATGCTTCTCCAGCTGATGCCACAAAATGAGGTAGTTGGCGTTCAAATCTCGGTATTTTTCCAGGGAAGCGTTTTTTGAATAATGGATAAGGTCCCCGTAAAAGAGAAAGCAACTGCCCGCCACAATTCTTTCCTTGTATCTGGCCAGGATAACTTCAGCTGAGGAAGAATCGAAGAAATATTCGAAAAAGGAAAAAGGATAGGGAACGCTGCAGTGCCTTTTTTCGGTCTTCAGATAAATCTTGTAAAATTCTCCGAGCTCTTTTTTGTCCCGGCATTCGGAAACTTGAAGCCCTGAATCCAGAGCCTTTTTTAAGGAATGGCGCAAGGTCTTGCGGAAAGAATTGAAAATTTCAGAGCTATTCTTTGAATCCAGGCCTTCTATGAAATATGCGCTGTTGGAAAGGCTTTCTGCCGACCCTTCCAGCCCTTGGAAATATTCAGAAAGCCGGGGATGAAAACTGACGGACAAGGGCTCCTTGAACTCAGAAAGCAGATCCTTTTTGAACTCTTCAAAGTCGATTTTCTCTTTTAAGGGCAGAGGCCCTCCGTATTCGCAGAAAGGATGGGAAACCAGTTTTCCCTTGGCCCGAGCCAGGCTCAATAAGGCCCGGTCTTTGTATTTGTACCTCTCGAATTCCAGCCATTTGAAGTTCTTTTCCAGAAAATCCTCCCAGCCCTCATAATGAAAAAAAGTCTTGAAAAAGACTTTACCCAATAAATCCTGCCATTCTCTTTTATCTGAAATTTTTACAAATTTGCTCTCCATTTGAAAAGCGGTAGTTTTTCTTTTTGAGAGTCGCCAGTATCTTTTCCATATGGGGGAGAAAGGCCTCCCTGCCGAAAATGTCCCAGGAGTGCATGTTTACGGTCAAAAACCGGGGGGAGTAAAGTTGGAATAAGAACCAGTAGAACAAAAAGGGCAGGCGGGCCATCCAGACTCCGGCCAAAGGTATTCCGAACATCTGGCCCCTGGGGGGTATCTCCAGAATTTTAGCCTCTCCCTTTTTCCTGATGTTTTCGTAGTCGGGATGATAAGGCAAAAGGGGGGCTCTGCCCCTGTAGCCCCGGTACTTCTTGAAAAAAGGATAGTGGGGCATCACGCTGCTGTCGTACGAAAACCCTTTTTCTTCCAGCAGGGCCATTCCTTTTTCGTCAATCAGATGGGAGGGAGCCCTGAAACCCGCGGGAGCTCCGCTAAAAACCTCTTTGTAAAGCCTTAAAAAAGAATCTATCTCCCATTCCCTGTCTTTCTGGCCTATTGTGTTCCAGAAACGGTGGGTGAAGCTGTGGCAGGCAATTTCGTGGTCTCTCTGCCATTTCTTTACCAGCTCGGGATATTTTTCCAAAACCTCTCCGGTAACGAACAAGGTGGCTGAAACGCCGAACTTTTTAAAAACTTCCAGGATTCTTTCCAGGCTCTCCACCCCCTTGAATTCTCTCTGCCCGCCCTCTTGGGGGTCGTGCTCCACGTCTATTGAAACGAAGCAGGTCTTAGCCATTTTTTATTATCTCTTTCAGGCTCTCTTGCAGAGAAATTTCCGGCCTGTAACCTATGGCTTTTTTGATCTTTGACAGGTCCGGCCTCCGGTGGGCCATATCCTCGAATCCTTCACCGTAAACCTTTTTGTAAGGAATGTAGGTTATCTTTGAAGAGCTTCCGCTCAGGCTTTTCACTTTCTGGGCCAGTTTTTTTATGGTTATCTCTTCCTCAGAACCCAGATTGAAAATCTGCCCGGCGAATTTTCCGCTTTCCATCAGATCCGCCAAAGCTCTCACCACGTCCCTGACGTCGGCAAAACACCGAGTCTGGGAACCCGTGCCGTAAATGGTAATGGGGTTTCCCAAAAGAGCCTGTTTGATAAACCTGGGGGCCACCATTCCGTAAGCTTCCGTCTGTCTGGGCCCTATGACGTTGAAAAGCCGGACGATGACAGCCGGCAGCTTTTTTTCCCTGTAATATGCCAAAGAAAGGAATTCGTCTCCCCCCTTGGACAAGGCGTAACCCCACCTGTCGTTGTAAGCTGAACCGTAAACCCTGTCGGACGTTTCCCTGAAGGGCAGGTTCCCGGATTTTCCGTAAACTTCGGAAGAGGAAGTGAACAAAAAGGGCAATTTGTATTTCAAGGCCAGCTCCAGCATGACCTCGGTTCCCATGATATTGTTCAAAAAAGAGTCCAAGGGCTTTTCCATCACCGTCTTTACCCCTACGGCCGCTGCCAAATGGTAGATTCTGTCTGCCTTTCTGGCCAGCCTCTCGGTTTTGGCTTTTTCCAGAACCGTTCCTTTCTCAAAATGAAAATTCTTGTTCTTTTTCAAATTCTTGATATTCTCAAGGCTCCCGGTGGAAAGATCGTCAATAACGAAAACCTCGTCCCCTTTTGAAAGGAGGAGTTCCGACAGATGGGAGCCGATAAAGCCCGCTCCCCCGGTTATCAAGGTTTTTTTAGCCATTTTGCTTTAGCATTTCTTTTAATCCGGTTTCCAGATCGTATTCGGGATCCCAGCCCAAAATCTCTTTGGCTTTGCTGTTGTCCGCCAGAGAATCCTTGACCTCTCCGGGCCTGGAAGGAATATTAGTGGTTTGGCCTCCTATGAGCTTTGCCAGATGGTTTACGGAAAAATTCTTTCCCGCTCCGATATTGAAAACTTCCCCCTTTGAAACTTCCGGGTTTTGGGCAGCCAGAATGTTGGCTTTGACCACGTCTTTTACATAGGTAAAATCCCTGGTCTGCTCCCCGTCGTCTATAATGGTCAGGGGCTCTCCTTTTTCTTTCTGGCTCAAGAATATGCCGATTACCGTGGCGTAAGCCCCTTCCCTGGGAGCTCTGGGGCCGAAAACGTTGAAATACCTCAAAGAAACGGTGGGCAGGCCGTAAATCCCCGAAAAAACCCTGCAGTAAAGCTCTCCCACGTATTTTTGCAGGCCGTAGGGGTTCAGGGGGTCGGGCTCCAGGGTTTCCTTGGTGGGAAGCTGCCTGACCTTTCCGTAAACGGAAGACGAGGAAGAATAGACAACTTTCTTTACCTTGGCGTCCTTGGAGGCCACCAGAACGTTCAAGGTGGCGTTCAGATTGTTTTCGTGGGCGGCTACGGGATCTTTAATGGACAGGGGAATCCTTGGGCGGGCTGCCAAATGGAATACAAAATCAACCCCTTCAAAAAGAGGTTTTATATCCTGCAAGCTTCTGAGGTCCAATTCGTGGAACTCGGCTTTGGGATTGACATTCTCTTTTTTTCCCCCCGACAGATTGTCGATTACGACCACCTCGTCCCCTTTTTCAATTAAGGCGTCTGCCAGATTGGAACCTATGAATCCGGCTCCGCCGGTAACCAAGCACTTGGCCATTTAAAATATTTTTTAATAGTTTTTCCTTATGCCCTGTTTTTCCGGGTCATCAATCCCCTGCCCTTTCATCAATTCGTTGTTAATGTCTTCTGCCGTCTTGTGCACTCTCAAGTCCACGCCGATGTTGTTGGCCAGCTGGATAAGGGCCCTGATGTCTTTTACCAGGCATTTGCCCCCGTATCCCCGATAGCCTTTGTGGAAAACGTTCAAATGGGTCCTGCCTATTCTCTTGTCGGCCGCTGCCGCTTCCACCATTCTGTCGTAATCCACTCCCATCTTCTGGCAAAGGTCGAACATCTGATTGGCGAATATGACCTTGACCGAAAACCAGGTGTTTCCGAAATATTTTACCAGTTCGGCTTCGGTGGCAGGCAGTATCCTTTCAAAAGGGGCCAGAGGCAGAAGCTGCATGACGTCGCCGGCCACATCGTGGCTCTTTTGGGTATATCCCACTATCTGGCGGTCGGGATAGCACATATCCTGGTCGGCGGTCTCCTCGGTCAGGAACTCCGGGTTCATCAAAATCTTGTGCTGAGGGTATTTTTTCTGCAGCTTTTCTGTGGTTCCCGGCAGCACGGTGGACTTGATTACCACCGTTCTCTCCCCTTTCAAATTGTCCAGAGTCTCTTCCACATAGGACAGATCAAACCCTTTCCCATCCCTCAGGTAAGGGGTGGGCACGCAGACGAAAACGATTTCGGCCTTGTTTATATCTTCCATGGAGCCCATATTCTTTCCCTTGTCGTAAACAAAAACCTCAACGCTGCCCTTGTCTTCGAGATATTTTTTCATAGCCCCTCCGACCATGCCGACTCCCACGATTCCGGCTTTTGTAAACTTTTTGTACATAAGCTTGTTTTATTTAATTCTATGTTTTATTATAGATAAAACCCGCTAAATGTCAATTAATATGCCAAAAGCGCTTTTCTTGTCCACCCAGTCTGAATTCGGAGGCGCCCAGAGATACGTTTACGAAGCCTCAAAAGCCTTGTCGGAAAAAAATTCCGTCCTGGTGGCGGCCGGCCAAGGCGACGGAGAGCTTTTTTCCAGGATATCCGAGCTAAAGTCGGAAAATCCGCAATTAAACCTGGAAACCAGAAAAATCGAAAGCCTGCGCCGAGTCCCCAACCCTTTTTTGGCCTTGAAAGCCGTTTGGGAGATAAAAAAACTCCTGAAGAAAGAAAAGCCGCAGACCCTCTTTTTGTGCTCGACCACCGCCGGATTGCTGGGATCCATGGCAGGGTTCCTTTACAGGAAAAACTCCCCCGAAAAGATGAAGATCGTTTACAGGATCGGGGGCTGGGCTTTCCGCGACCCCAGATCCGGATGGAAAAACCGTCTCATTTTCTGGGCAGAAAAGTTTACGGCCCCCTTCAAAGATTTAATCATAGTCAATTCGGAAAGCGATTGGAGAATCGCCGTCAAAAACGGAATAGCTCCCCCGGAAAGGATAATAAAGATATATAACGGAATCGACGTCGATTCTTTGGAATTCCTTCCCAGAGAACAAGCCAGGGAGAAACTGTCCGAAAACCTCAAACCGGAATACAAAGTGGTAGGGACGGTGGCCAACTTTTACAGAACCAAGGGTTTAAACCGCCTGATCGAGGCTTTCAAAATGCTCGATGATCCCGATTCCAAACTCGTAATCGTTGGCGAGGGCCGCCAAAGAAAAGAGCTGGAAGACCTCATTTTCAAAAACGGACTCCAAGACAGGGTTTTTTTGACAGGCAGAATCCCCGAAGCTCGTCTTTATCTTAAAGCTTTCGATGTCTTTGCCCTGGCTTCCTTGAAAGAAGGATTCCCCTGGATAGTTCTGGAAGCCATGGCCGCCGAATTGCCGATGGTCTGCACCAAAACCGGAGCCCTGCCGGAAATAATCGAGGATAAAAAAAACGGGCTCTTGGCAGAACCCGGCGACTCAAAAGATTTGGCAGAGAAGATTCAATGGCTTCTGAACAATTCCCAGGAAGCTAAAGCCATGGGCATACGGGGAAAAGCCGAAGCCGTGGAAAAGTTCTCCCTGCGAAAAATGATTGAAGAAACCGAAAAAGCCGTTATTTAAAAAACCTTGTCAATGAATCCAACAGTTTGCCGATCTGCCGCTGCAGTTCGGCAATTTTTTCTTTGATTGCTTTCAATATCCAATTAACTTCCTTTTCGGGCTCAGATTCCTGCTCTTTTAAATCTTCTAATTCTTCCTCTGATTCCTCTGATTCCTCTGGTTCTTGGGATTCCTGTTCTTCGGGTTTCTGTCCCTCTGGTTCTTGAGACCCTTCTGATTCTTCGGGCTCTTGTGCTTCGGGTTTCTGTCCCTCTGGTTCTTGAGACCCTTCTGATTCTTCGGGCTCTTGTGCTTCGGGTTTCTGTCCCTCTGGTTCTTGAGACCCTTCTGATTCTTCTGGTTCTTGGGACTCTTCTTCCTCTTCTTCCTCTTCTGGCGTTTCATCTTGGGGAGGCGGCGGACTTAAAGTAAAAACCGGAGAAAAAATATCGCTGAATCCTCCCTCGCCCCTGTCGTTGTAAGCCACTATCCTTCTGCCTGAATACTCTGTTTCCGGTTCCAGGCCGGTTTCGTCAACGTAAGAAACGTTGGCCTGCTCCGTTTTGGCCACGGTTTCCAGATTGCCATCGAGAACCTTGAACCCCCACTCGTTGTTTGCCAAGTCCAAGAAATGCCACCTTATGACAGTATCAGAAACAGCTTCCCCTTTGTCGATTAAAGGGGGCAGGGGAACCGTAGGGTGAGGGGCTTGGGCGTCGATTTCCCTTTCCAAACCCAAAACGCTTTGGCCTGTCGGACCGTTTGTTGTTTCTGAAACGAACTTGGCTGAAGCCTCCGTTCCTTCTCCTGCTGACAGCTCCAATTGTATTGTTCTTCCCGAAACGGCGGTGGCGGAAATATCCACGGTAACGAAAATCCTCCGCTGGGGATCTTGCGCTCCATATTCCGAAAAACTCCCTGACAATTCCCTGCCCCAGAAAGGCGCCGAACTCCGGCTGACGATTACGGACTCGTCTCCGTCCCAACCGGGAGAAGGTCCGTCCTCATAAATTGAAATCCTGGAAATATCCTGGGAAAGCGCGGTGCCGGCATTGTTAAACTTTATACTCTGCAGCTGCTCCTTTGAGCCTTGCGAGGGCTCTGGCAAGGTTAAGTCCAGCACCAAGACCCTGGTGGTGCTGCGGGGAACGGCATATTTCTGCTGATCGTTGACTTGAAAATCTTCCGCCAGGGAAGCTAAAGCGAAAAAAGGCAGAAAAAGAAATACAAAGGAAATGATAAAGGTTTTCATACACTTCCATTATACCAGAAACTCAAAAGCAAAGGAAAAGGCCCCGGCAAAACCGAGGCCTTTTCTGGTTCCCGCTTTAATCTCTACAAGGAACGAGAAGCGGGTCCGAAGCGAGCTCGAAAGATCGCTTAGTAGCTCAACGTCAGAGTCGTAGCTGGCAGACCGTCAACCTTGTAGTCGTTGGTCCAGTCGCTGGTAATGGCAGAGTGAGTGGCTCCGGCTCCCGATCTGTCTGTCCATACGAACGAGACAGTGGTGGAAGCTGTGGAGTCGGCCCTGCTTACCAGGTTACTGCTGTTGGCAGTAAATCCTCCGGTGTTCAGAGTTCCGGCGTAGAACCAAGGACCGCTGGTGGTCGCTGAAGTTGCCAAGTCATCTATCTTGGTCAATATAGCGTCACCTGTGGTCAGACTGTCATTGGACAGTACTGTACCTCTTAATTCGTAGCTCTTGGTAGTACCGGCCGCAACCTGTTGTTCGGAGGCTGGGACGAATACAAGATAGTAGCCTGCGCTAGCGTCAGTATCGCATCTGACAAAGAAGCCCGTGCTGCTGGCGGCCACACCGTTCATGTCGGTCGAAGTTCCGGTAACCTGAGCATTGCTGGTCAGGTTCCAGACCTTGAAGTCGTTGATCATCTTCAGGTTGGGCAAGCTGCCCGCCTGGTCGGTGTAGATGCCGTCAATGGTCTGCATCGGGTCGCCACTTGAAGCGGCGATCGGTAAACCTCCCAGAGTACCGGTGATGTTGAAAGCAATCATCTTCCAACCGATGGAACCCTCTTCGCTGGCTGAAACAGTCCAGCGGTAGAGCGTCTTCTCACCTACGGTCAAATTGGAGGTGGGCAGACTGGCAGTAGCGATGGTGGGCTTGGATTGTCTGAGATACTGGGTTTCGCCGCCCAGATCAACTCTTCCCTCGCTTGTGAGAGAATCGTTGCCAGAGCTTACGCCCTGAGCGTCAAAGGTGTCGAGTCTCAGCAAAGGAGCGTCTCCAGTGGAAGCTCCAGATCCGTACTGGGTGGCAACTCCGTTGAGGTCGCCCTTTATTGTCAGAACCTTTTCAACGCTCTTTGTCAACTGCCAATACTCTTCGGTATTGAAGTTGAAGGTCGTTGAACCGTTCGACAATATTTGGTCGGAACCCAACTGGGTAGCGCCGTCCCACAGGGATATGGCTCCGAAGTCGTCGTCAGAACCGCCGCTTCTCTCCACGGTTACGCTCTTGACGTAAACATCTTCGAGCGAGGCCTTGAAGTTAACCTTGGTAAAGACAACGTCTTGGACCAGGTTTCCTTCTGTACCCACGGCGTGGATGGCAGTAACCGGAGTGTCGGCGTTGACACTTGTGGTTACGTCACCTCCGGTGGATATGGTCACCTCGTTCACAGCGGTGCTCTTCGCTTTAGTCTTTGGCTCATAGTGGTAGTTAACACCAGATGAGGCGTTGCTAAAGGTCGGAGTTAAATCGCTGTTGGAAGATATACCGGTAAGAGACATGTGGTCGGTCGTACTGACACCCAAAGTGAACTTGTGGCCGTTGTTAGCGGTACCTGGCAAGTCAACTTTGACGTAGACGACTTTCTGTTGGCCCTTTGCGATGTCGAGACCTGCAGAGTTCAGGAAGTCTGAAGCTGTCCAGGATACGGTGTTGTTGAGAGTGTTCGGGTAAACAGAACCTGCCGTTGAAGTGTCCAGATTCTTCTCGGTGGTGAGTCTTGAACCTCCACTATACAAAGCGATGTTGGAAACATCGGTGGAAGAAGCCTCACCCGTAGAAGTCATGGTCAGCTTCAAGGAGGTTACCCTCACATCTTCAGCAGTGCCGGCGGTCATGACCAATCCCGAAATCGGAACTTCATTGGCTCCGGTAATGAGGGTCTGATCTCCCGGCGAAGCGGATTTGGCTACGGTCAAGGAACCAGAACTGATAGTTATGGTGTTTCCCACAGCAGATCCGGTTTCCGTAATGGCAGCTGCAGACGAAGCACCGTCCGAAGTGAGAGCCGTGGTCACAGCAGTGGTTGAAGCCAAAGCTATGGTGGCTGTCGGATTCGGATAATTGGTGATCGGAACGTCAGCTACGGCTTTCAGTGTTACTGTGCCGGAAGCCGGGACCGTCAAACTTTCGCTAAAGGTGGCTGAATTGGTCGGGCTGGATACGGTGCTTCCGTATTGCTCGCCATTGTCCACCCTCACCAACTTGACGTTGTTCAAGTGGGCACCAGAGGTAGCGTTCTTGTGGTTGGAGAACAGATCCAATTGGATGCTGCTGACAATAACGTCTTCTCCGGAACCTGCAGTTAAGTCTATTCTGGTGAACTCTTTATCTGTGCTTCCGACGACGTAAGTTTGGGAAGCTGGAGTGTTAGCGGATTTTGCGACGGTCAATGAGCCTTTGGCTCCGACTGTGTGCTTGTTGGCATTACCGGTTCCAGTAACGGCGCTGGATGGGACGTCATAATTAGAGTCCAATCCGTCAGCCCATACATCAGAACTTGCGGCAACGTCCAGGTCAATGGTGTTTCCGGCAGTAGCTCCGTGGGGAACATCAGCCTTGACCAAAATGGTCTTGGAGCTGGATTTCCCGACGTCGAACAAACCGGTTGCATCATAACCCACGGTGTTGGATCCAAAGGTTACGTAGGAACCTATCACCGAAGCGGGACCCGCTATCTGCGTGGAACCATCCCAAAGAGTAACGTTGGAAACGTCGGTATTGCTACCGGTTCCGCTGATTTTCAGTCTCAGCTTAACTACTCTCACGCCTTCCTCTGAACCTGCAGTGAACTTGAAGGCGGAAAACAGTCTGTCGGAGGTTCCTTTAACGTAAGTCTGCGCGGCGGGGTTCACTGACCCGTCAACGCTGATAGCTAAAGTACCTTGGCCGACAGTCATCGTGTTTCCAGTCTGTTTGGAATAGGTCTTATTCACGTCTGTGGTGATAGTGGTCGCGCCTCCGGAATTGTTTCCGTAAGCTGTAACGTCGGTATACTGAGTGATCTCGAATGTAATTGTTCGAGAAGTCCAGATACCGGGGGATACGTCAGCGTAAGCGTAAACGATCTTGGAAGTTCCTGCCGTAATTGACAGGGGGTCGGAAGACAGGTCGAAAACGGCCTTGTTCTGAGAATCCAATTCTTCGACAGTTTCTCCGACCTGTTGGCCGGCAACCTTCAGTTTGATGTTCTTGACATCCTCATCGGTGGCAGAGCCAACGTGAGTGACGACAATTTCGTGAACATCCATACCTTCGGTTGAACTGGCCGTGAATGTCCAGGAAGCGACTTCTTGGTCGGTAGCACCAGACAAAAGCGTACTCGTGGCTGGTGTCGTTCTAACGTCTACGACCAGACCGCCCACTGAAATTCCGGCAATGGTCATTGCCTTGCCGTAAAGGGGGAAACTGCCTTCTAAATCCTCGGAAGCTGTAATGTCTCCCGCTGTGGCTACTCCCAGCTTGATACTGTCACCTGTGTTGGCAGTACCGGAAGCTGCAACATCTCCTTTGATCGTCAGGTACTTGGTTTCCCCTGCGGGGACTTCCCAAGACAAACTGGAGAAAGTTGCTTTGTGAGTCAATGTGTTCAGGGCCTGAGTGGAACCGACCTGAGTGGTGCCGTCGTAAAGTTCGATGGCAGTCAAATCAGTATCGGCAGAAACTCCGCCGCGAGCGACAACGACTTTGTTGATGGTAACTCCATCAGAACCTCCGGAAAACTTCAACTTGGTGAAGATAACCTTCTGGGCAGACAAAGCCACTTGAGAAGCTTCCGGTGTGTCGGAAGCCAGCTCAACTTCGGGAGAACCTGTTACAGGCTCTTCCTCTTCTTCTTCCTCTTCTTCTTCCTGCTCACCTACGCCCGCTGATAAAAGCTCGTCGAGCTTGGCGATGGTGGTGTCACCCACATATCCTGTTCCGCTGGTCAAACCCCAAGGAGCCAAGACTGATGCTTGGTATTTTTCCTGGAATTTAACGGCTCCCGCTTTGGTCAAAGGACCGAAGTATTCGGTTTCGTTGCCGGGAGAACCCACGCCTGAGTCGGCCAGTTTGGTATCAGCGTCGGAGTTCAATAATGCTTGTAGGCATTTGACGTCCGAGCCTGAATCACCCTGGCTAAGGTGTCTATCAAAAGAAACACCTACGCAAGATGCGGGAACTTCTCCTCCGGTGTCGCCTTCGGTCTCTTCCAATTGCTCCTGCAGCTCAGAAATCTGAACCAACAGGTCGTCAATCATCGCCTGAATTTCATCGGCGGTGAGAGCCTGGGCAACTCCGGGGCCAACCAACCATACGGTGCAAGTCAATGTGGTGGCAATCGCTACAATCTTTTTTAACAAATTAGGCATTGTGTTTTTTAATTAATTAATTTTTATTTCTTAGCGTCGTCATCGACCCTCCCTGGCTACTTTTGGGTGTAAATAATTATTTGATGGGCTGGGCCCGACATCCAAAAATGGCCGGGATAACGACCTCCTTAATCCGATTTCAATTATTTTTGCTGCTGGGAATTGGAAAGCAGCCAAATTTTATCAAGCGCCTGGGAATAATTCCCGGCTTCAAAATCTTTCTTGGCTTCCTCGAACAATTTCCGGTCTTCCTCGCTCAAAGTTCTTTTTTCCAGATCCTGCAAAAGATTTTCGGCGGTTCTTTTCTGAAGATTGCTCAAAGCGCTTTCAAGTTCCCCGGTGTCTCCTACCATGGTTCCCAAAACTGATTCAATTTTCTTTTTGTTTTCCTCTATCTTTTTTGTTTCCTCGGCCAGTTCTTTCAAAACCATGGGATCGGAAGTTGTCACGTTTTCATCCATACTGGCCAAGCCGGCGGTAGCCTCGAAAATGTTGGCCTGGAAATCCCTGATGGTCGGCTCGAGCCTTGCAACGTCGTTTTCCTCGGCGATTCTGTTGAGGTCTTCAAGCCTGTCGTTGGCGAACTTCAAATAAAGCCTGGGTTTTTCCATGGCAGAGGTAATTCCTATCTGGGCGTTCTCTGTCACTTTCTTGACAGGGAAAAAGAAATCTCCGGGAACCGTACTTCTGACGAATCCAAAAAGGCCGAAGAATATCAAAGCGCAAATGGCCGGCGCGAAAGCCAGCCTGTAGTCAAAAGAGGGAATAAAAGAAAATCTTTTTTCCTCTCCCAGAATTCTCTGTTTTGTAGAAACGACCCAGTCTTTGCTGGGCTCTATTTTTCGGCACTCTTGGATTTTGGAGATTATCTCTTTTTCGGTCATGAAAATGGATTATCGGTTATCCAGTAATTATGACGAAAAAAAGAGGGAGTTGTTACACCCCCTCGATCTCTTTTCTCAAGGCCTTCAGAGACCTGTGTATCTGGACTCTGACCGCCTCCTGGGACTTTCCGGTAATCTGGCAGATTTCCGGAACCGACAGCTCTTCCAGATAGTACCAAATGATCATGTCCCGATAGTCGTCGTTTATCTTTGCCAGAGAAGCTTTCACCTGCTCGAATTCGGAATCCAAAAAAGCTTTCTCCTCAATGGTCCTGCCGGTATTGTCAGCAAGGACAACGTTATCTGTAGATACCATTTGAGCCTGGGCCTTGTTCCGGTAGTGGTCCACTGTCAGGTTCCTGGCTATCTGGTACAAGAAAGCCTGCATGTTTTTTATGTCATCTTTCCCTTCCTGGAATTTGTGCCATCCTCTGACAAAAACCTCCGAAGTAAGATCTTGGGCTATTTCCCTGGAGTTTACTTTTAAATAAACAAAGCGGTAGATTTTATCTACATATTGGTCGTAAATCTTTCCGAACGCTTTGTGTAAATTAGCCATTGTTGAATTGAATTTGCGATAAAAAATGTGACATTTACTCCTTTATTGCGACATTATACGGGAAAAATAGTGTCATTTTGCCCGTTTTTGGTGACAAAAAAGGAATACTTATGTCACAATTTTGTAGTGCGACCCTCGACCGTTTCCATTCCTGGAAATCATCCCCACTTGATTGAGCTCGTCCAAATCTCTGATTATGGTCCTCCGACTGACTTGAGGGAAATCCTGCAGAAGGTCGGACAATCTGATTGTTTTCTTTTCTTTTAAAACTCCCAATATCTTTTCCTGGCGTTTCTTTTCTCTTTTTTGGCTGACCCTTATTCTGGGCTTTTGGGATTCAGTTATTCTAGCATATTCCCTGTTCAAAACCAAGAAATTGCGGTGATCGGCCAAATCCCTGTTTTTTGCGGAATAAAAAAGCTCCTTAATTTCCTGCACTCGGCCGGTCCGGGCAGAGCCCCGGCAAATCAAATCAGCCAAGATCTTATTAGCTGATTCGACGATTTTTTCCTTCAAATCCTCCCCTTCTTGGGGGAACTTTTCGACCACCCTGTAAACAGCCAGGGTAAGCTTCAAATATTGTTCTTTGCTTTCCGAATACATTTTTCCATTTTATATTCCCAAAATCTTCTGTCAAGCTCTGAAAAACCAAGCGTTTCAAGCCCTAAAAAAGCCGATCGAATATCCTGACATAACCGTTTAAAGCATGGCAGACAGAGTCAGTCCTCACGTATCTTTCGGTGTTTTTCCAGAAAACTCCTCCTTTTGCGGTTTCGGGATCGGGCAGAGACTGGGAGTTTTCCTCTCCGTAGGTATGCTGGATGAGCCACCTGATCACCTCTGCCACGGCATCTTTGTATTTTTTGCAGTCTTGCCGGCCCTCTTTGAGACAGAATCTGTAGGTATCGGTCATCACCTCGCTTATCCAGCCGTTGCCGCTGGAAGAATAGGCTCCCCGCCATCTGCCTTGCAGCAAGGGTCCATAGGAATCGTCATACTGGTTTTCCAAAATTACGGAACTCAACTGAAAAACTATATCCTTGTATTCCTGCCCTCCGGCAGCTTTATAAAAATCCATCAGGGACATCACCACCCAAGAATTGGAAATGGGATTCTTCTTTCGATAATCCCCTTCTATATATCCATATCCTTGCTCCTGGCGATATTTTTCCGCGAACCTGTCGGCTATCTTTCGGGCCGCCTCCAGATACTTTTCCTGCCCAGTGGCAGAATAAAGCTTGGAAAGCGAAGAAAGCACCTGGCCTTCATACAAAAGGGATTCTTTATCTCCCTTGGACATCCTGTCGCCAGAATATTTTAAGTACGGATTCACCTTTCCGTCGGAATCCTGCATGGAAACGAGCCAGTCTCCTGCCAAGTGGGCAGAATCCAGGTATTTTTGCTGCCCGGTAATTTCTTCGAGGCGAAGCAAAGTGAATATGCTCAGAGCCGCCGTCCCCACAACGAATCTTTCCTCTTTCTGCCTTGGATCCAAAAAAAGTGAATAATGGAAAGCTCCGTAGCTTTCCCTGCCTTCTCTCAAATCCTGCATGGAAAGCAAGAAATCCCCCCAGTCTTGAAGGCGGGAAAGAATTTCAGGATCTTCTTTGTAATCATTCAGATACAAAAAAGTGTATATTATGGAAGCTGAATACACGGTATGCACCCTGTCTTCGAACGTATCGCTTTCTGCATAATAATACTTGTGGAAGCCGTTTTCTCCCGGTTCTTCCATGCGGTACAAAAATTCCTTGCCTTGTTCTATTTTTTCTTCAAGCAGGCTTTTGCTGACCCTGTTTACAACCAACATGTCTTCAACCTCCTCTTTATATATGGGGGATAAGGCCGCTTTCCGCTGAATAACATTTTCTTGCTTGTGCAAGGACTTGATTTCTATTTCTGCCTGCTTCCCATAATCCAAAACGCCCCACCCGACAATGGTGGCGGCCAATACGATAGCTAGAATGTATATTAAGTCACTTTTCGCAATGCTCCGGCCAAACGTTATAGTTTTCATTGTTTCCAAAGATAATTCCTTTCAAATCAGGACATTTCCCTTTTACATATATGCCGATCTTATTCCCTTCTATATTAACACTTTTTGTATCTCCGGAAAAGTCCCCGTTTATTAATCCAATTCCCACTTCATTATCCCTTATTAAAACGTTTTTTAAAGCTGTGGTAGTATCTTCTATTTTAATAACTCCTATTTGAACATTAATCCCTCCCATCCTGCCCAAATAGCCGCCGTTTTCTACAATGGCATGTTCAATAATTGAATCTTCATTTGAAAAGGAAAAATAGTTGCCGGCGCCTTTCTTTTCGGCAAAAGAAGTAAATAGTATTTTTTCCTGTTCTGTTCCCTTCGCTTCCAAAATTCCTGCAACTTTTATTGAACCGTCTTTAAATTTAATATTTGTCCCCGATTTAATCTCTAAAATCGATTCGAAAGGAACAGAAAGACTTCCGTTTATAATATAAGACAGACTGCTTTTTTTCCATTCGATTTTATCCACTTCTTCCGAAAAACCGAATCCGGAAACTAAAATTTCATTTACATCATTATTTTTGGCAGTATTTCCAGAAAAATTACCCAAAAGGTTGTTTGTTTCAACCGTTGTTACATTGCCTTCGAAAATATTATTTTCTATTTCCGGAGCGGCCATCTGCTTTATCAAAATCGAATTCTTATTATTAGAAAAGGTTGAATTTTTGATAACGGGGTCGCTTAACTTTCCTTGTATATATAAAGCTATGGAAATATTATTTTGATAATCATTATGGTTAAATTCCACATTTTTTAATTCCCCCGAAGAATTTTCAAACCAAAGACCGTAAGTCTGGCTGTCGGTAACCGTGGCATTCTCAATATTAAGCACTCCTCGATTAACGTGAATCATGCCTTCGGTGTGAGAAGGGCATTCGGGATTAAAACCGGGGCAATGAAGCCTGCCGCCATGCTCAATAATCACTCTTTCTAAATCACCTTCGGAACCTTCTTTGAAAGAAAGCCAATCCCAATATTGACCTTCTTCAAAAGAGGTAAAAATGACGTTTTCGGCCTCCATTTTTCCTTCGATATCGAAACCCGAATCTTCTTTGAATTTAATAACTGTTCCGGACTCAATTTTCAAATCTCCCAAAGAATCCACTATAATTTTTCCTTCTATAATATAAGGACTTCCCAAATTAATAAGTAGGAAATTATCGTCTATGGTAAACCCTCCAGGTTGAACAACGGTAAAATCTTTGGAAACGCTGTTTTGGGTTTTTGGAGTGCCGTAAACTCTGTTTCCGTCCGCATCTCTACCCTGCCAGTCTTCCCAAGGAATCCTGTTGTTGCCAGACCAATTTTCAGAATCCACCTTCTCCATAGAAGTATAAATAGGAGAAGCTTGACCGCCTGGCCAGCCGTCGGAACAATCTATTTTATCTACAAGCAAACCGGCTGAATTAAACAATTCCAATTTTTCCCCGCTATTGTTTAATCCTCCGGTAAAAAAGTAGTCGGCTGGAATGTCGCTAATTGTCTGGTCATCCGTTCGTTCCAATAAGTAATATCCTTGAGCTGGAATACTGGAAGTGGCAAAAGTAATCCATTCTTCTTCGTTTTTCTTAATTTTCCAACCGGCCAAATCCACAGAACTGGTAGCTTGATTGTAAAGCTCTATCCATTCGTCTGCCGAATTTGCATCTGTACCCGCCCAAGCTATCTCGTTAAAAATAACTGAATAATTTTTCTGGGGACTTTTCTTCTCCGATTCTTCTGCTTCGTTCTCTGCATTTTCAGATTCGGAACCGGAAGTCCAAATTTTAAAATCGTCCTCATTGTTGTTCGTATCGATATAACTCTCGGTGGTTGTGGACCATTTTCTTTTGATAATTTCATAAGTGGAAGTATTAATTGAAAAAGGGTTTCCTTCAACAAAAGGATCGGTGCTCGACCCCCAATCCACTGCATCCAAAATATTCTTCTCTTTATCTAATAAAGCAATACTATTATCTTTTGCCAAAGTCTGAGTGCTGCTAGCGTCTGCCTGCCCGTAATTAGCCCAAAGAAAATATCCTTGAGCTGGAATTTCGCTTCCTTGAGGAAAAAGACGAATTGAATATTCTCTTCCTGTAGAGCTCTTCTTTTTTAGTTGAAAACTTGAAATATCGGCCTTTTTATCGGTAGGATTGTGAATTTTTATAAAATCATGATTGGTGGAAGAAGCGTCTTCGATTTGAATTTCCGTGATTAAAAGCGGCGGAGCAGAGGCTAAAGCCGGTTCAGGAGAAGAAAGAATTTTTATCGATCTTGGAGGACGTCCGTTTTTCTCTTTCGGAGTTCCCCAAACTTCTTTTTTAACAACTCCTTGAAAAGTGTGCCAGTTGAAAAAATCGGTTCTTTCCATTGATCGTTTTCCGGTATTGTCTCCGGCCGGCCAACCACCCGCTGCTATGACCTTATCTTCAAGCTGGCATTTATCATCAAATAAGTATAAAGCTTCGTCGGTATTGTTAAGAGAACCTGTATAAATTAAATCTGCTGGAATACCCGGAACGGTTTCGTCATCTGTTCTTTCCAAAAGATAAAAATCATTTGGAGAAATAATGCTTTCTTCCTCGAATATTACGGCAACCTGGCCGTCTTTATCTAAAAGCTGCCAACCGGACAAATCCAAAGGAACTCCCCAAATATTTTTGAGTTCAATCCATTCATCATTGTAAGAATTTTCGGTTCCCATCCAAGCTATCTCATTAATTAAAACTCTAAACCTTCGAGGTTCTTGACCCATATGTCGACATAACTGTGGTTCAGATGGAATTGATTCTTCCTGTTCGGATTCGGCTTCCAATTCTGACTCTAACTCCGGTTCAGATTCGATTTCAGATTCTGATTCAAAATTTGTTGATGTTGAATTTTCCGGAGGCGAATCTTCAATATTAGTTGTAGTAGCGGCTTCCATTGTTGAAGTTGAAACAGCCAACACTGTAGTTATCGTAGAGGTAGAATTCAAGGAAAAATCTGAAACTTCATCTGGCCCAGGTTCTAGTTTTGGTTCTAACTCAGATTCCGGCTTTAATTCCAGCTCTAAATCGGAAAAAGATTTATTAGAATTTGAAGCTGCTTCTTTCGATTCTTTTGGCAATTCTACAATCGGCCCTGCGCGGAAAAAATTCATTCGAGATATTAAATTCGCTAAATGGTTCTTTGCTCTTTTTAATTGATAAACAAATTCTTCCCAAAATGATATTTCATCACTTTCAGCAAATTTTCCTTCCTTTAAAGCTTCGGCTAATTCATTTCTTATTTCGCTGGCTAGTTGTTTTTTATATTCTTTACTTATTCCATACGGCGTTATATGTGGATTCCATTTATTGTAAAGAGTCAAAAACTGTTGCTCGAGTTGAATAATATTATCATTACCACTTTCTTTACCAATAATAAATAATTTATTTTTCTTTATTTCTATCTTCCCCGCCCATCCCATTATTAATTTTGCTTCTTCCCAAGCAATTTTATGAGATTCGTTTCCTTGTTTTCTTAAATCAAAATAGTACCACAAGCCATCATATAATTTCATCGATTTTAAATTATTAAAAGCGATAAAAATTTCAATTGTTTTATTCGTAATATTAACACTTTCTAAGGCCAAACTTGCCGCCGGACTGGCAGAACTTCCTTTTTTAAATAAAGAATATATATTTTTCCCAACTTTCTGCCAATGAGAGAAAAGGTTTATTTTTTCATCAAGAATATTATTAAAATAACTTCTGGCTTCGGATTTATATTTTTGAGTTAATATCATATCCATAAATTCCACCTCATCGAGCGCTCCCAAAAATAGAATTCCGTAAGTTAAATCCTCTGATTCTTTATAATTAATGATTCGGTTTAAAACTTGTTTTATTTCTTCTTGAGTAAAATTAGAAAAAAACGGAAAATTGGAAATTTCTAGAATATCAGTTATTTTTTCCATATTTTCACTTTTAATCTCTTGAGCATTTACTGTGAATGCTAATATCAATAAAAAAACGATTACTAATGTAATCGCTATAAAAAACAAAAAATCGCCCTCCGTGTTAGTAAAATTTTTTATTTTATCTCTACATCTACCACTCGCCATTAAGAATTATATATTGAATAAATTCTTCCAAACTACAATTTAATACGTATACTTTTAATTTATTCTTAAAAAAATATATATAAGTTCCTCCTAAATGTTCTTCTTCTTTTGTTTTTATTACAGAAGTATTTCCAATTTTATCTTTTTCTAATAAACTAATTAATCCAAAATCACTAAATAATTTCTCCGCCCATTGTTTTAACTCTATATTCTGATCAATATGATAAACATCAATCGATAAAATCTTTCCATGACCATTTATTCCTTCTAAACCCATACTTGCTACTTGATATTCTTCTACTTCTCTTTCTGGAATATATTCAATTTCTTTAACTCCTTGCCAC
>CAYMTT010000010.1:0-31759 GCA_964393465.1 uncultured Candidatus Saccharibacteria bacterium
AAATGTCTGTTATGGATCTGGCCGAACTGGTCAAAATCCTGGAAGAGAAATTCGGCGTTTCGGCCCAGGCTCCGGTTGCGGCAGCTCCGGCCGCCGGCCAAGCAGGAGAAGCTCCGGCCGAGGAAAAAACTTCTTTCAATATTGAGTTGAAAGGAGTGGGAGAAAAAAAGATAGACGTCATCAAAGTGGTGAGAGACGTTACCGAAAAAGGCTTAAAAGAAGCCAAAGACATGGTGGACGCCGCAGCTTCCGAGCCCCAGATGGTCAAAGAAAACGCCAAAAAAGAAGAAGCGGAAGAAATCAAGAAAAAGTTCGAAGCCGCCGGTGCCCAAGTGGAACTGAAGTAATCACCGGATATCGGCCAGCCTGGATTCTATCTCCCTTTGCAGTTCGAGTGCCTCTTTTTGAAAGGGGCACTTTTTTTCGGCTATCGGTTTTACTCCCCGCAGAGCTTCAGAAAGCAAAGATTCCGCTTTTTCCTTATTCTTGATGATGAGAAAGTTTTCTGCCATTTCCATTTTAGAGCGGCTTTGCTCGATCTGTTCTTTAAAAAGAGCGGCGTTGATTTCAGATTCGGTTCTTTCTTCTTTGAAAAGCAAATGGGCCGAAACCAGAATCAAAAAGAGAAAAGGAAGCAAGAAAAGCTTTTTTTTCAGATTCGGGAAAAAGTTCGAAATTTTCTTTTGATCGGCTATCAAAAGCAGGCAGATGCCGGACAGCTCGGAAAAATTTTTCCGGTTGGTTTTCAGAAATCTCTTTATTTCTTTTTCTTCGCAAATGCTTCCCAAATCCCGCAGAAAGCTGCCGTCTTTCGAAACCAAGGGGAAAACGCCTTTGGAAAGAATAAGAATCCTGTCCTGGGGATAGAGTTTTCCGGAGGCCACGTTTCCGAAAACCTTAGTGGGGTCCAAATCCAAATCCTGCATTTCCAAGTTCTGGCTGATATCCACTATTTCCTCGCCGCGGATAAGCAGTATTTTCATTTCACCGACTTTAGTGAAATTTAAAACGGAATCTTTAAAGGCCAAAACGGCAAAATTCAGATTTCCCATCCAGACGACGTTTTCTTTTTTCACCTGGTTGTTCAGAAAATCGTTGGCTTTTCTGAGAGCTTCCCTTAAAGAGGCCTCTCCGGTTCTCTGGGAAGCACCGGCATAGAATCCGTCTTTTATAACCGAGGCCAAGGAATCCAAAAAATCTCCGCTTTTCAGGGGAAGCTTCGCCATTTCTCCTGCCATGTACAAACTGCCCTCTGGGCCTTCGGGCTCATAAATGTAGCTTTCTGAAACGGCGTCTTTTTTGTTTTTGGGATTGAAATGAAGTTCGAAAACTCTCATGGCTCCATTTTGGTTCTTTTGACGTATTCTCCGGATTGGGTATTCACTTCCACCCAGTCTCCTTCTTTTATGAAAAGGGGAACGTTTATTTTCGCTCCCGTTTCCAGGACAACGGCCTTGTTGCCCCCTTGGGCCCGGTCTCCCTTGATGCCGGGAGGGGATTCTGCCACCTTCAACTCTATTTTAACGGGCAAAGCTATGTTTATGATTTTATCTTCGAAAACCACGGCTTCCACTTCCTGGCCTTGTTTTAAAAACCTGGTCTGGAATCCTATCTGCTCTTCCGATAAATCGAATCTTTCAGAAGGATTGTCTTTTTTGGAAAAAAAATATTTTCCGCGATGGAAGTAGATGAATTTGGCCTTGAATTTATAAATTTCGGCCTCCTGAAAAACTTCTCCCTGCCGAAAATTTCTTTCAAAAACCTCCCCTGTAATAAGGTTTTTGACTTTGGTCTGGACAACCACTCTCCTCTGGGCTTTTTTCATGTAATTGAGCTCCAGAATTTCGTAGGGATCGCCGTCTAAAATTATCCTTTCTCCTTTTTTCAAATCGGTATGTTCGAGCATAAAGCTATTTTAAAACAGTTCCGATAAAATTTGAATAACCTCTCAAAAAATCTTCGGCGTCTGCGGGCTTTTTTCCTTCCAACTGAAGTCTATGGAGAGCCAATAGGCCTTTTTTGGTTTGGACGCAAAGATATTGCCCCGAAAGCAAAACCTTGCCGGGGACAGCTTTGGTCTGTTCGTTTTCAGCTCCGGCTCCCAGTATCTTCAGCCTTTTTTCTCCCCAAAAAGTGAAACTGCCCGGCCAGGGATAAAAGGCCCTGATTTCTCTTTCTATCCGGGAAGCTTCTTTTTTCCAATCGATCCTTCCGTCTTCTTTTTTAATGATCTTGGTATAGCTGGCATCTTTCTCTTTCTGTGGATAAAGCTTTATTTGACCTTTGACCCAAGCGGGGATTGTTTGAACCAGAATTTCAGCTCCCAGAAAAGCCAGCCTTTCCAAAAGATCTTGGGCGTTTTCATTGGGGCCTATGGCGGTTTTTTTCCGAACCAATATCGGGCCGTGGTCTATTTTGCCGTCCATCAGAATAATCGTGGCCCCGGTCTCCTTGTCTCCGTTTAAAATGGCCTGCCTGACGGGCGAAGGCCCCCGATATTTCGGCAGCAGGGAAGGATGGACGTTAAGGCAGCCGAATCGCGGCCCTTCCAGAATTTCTTCTGGCAGGATCCTTCCGTAGCCTGCCGTAATTATCAAGCCGGGATTATATCCTGCAGTTCTGGCTTTGAAATTTTTCAAATCTTCGAATTGAAGGACCGGAATCTTAAAGCTCCGGGCTGAAGCTTTCACCGGAGAAAAGTAAACCAGCCCTCTGTCGCCAGTCTTGTCGGGAGAAGTCAAAACGAAAGAAGGCTTGAAGCCTTTTTGGCAAAGATATTCGAGAACCACCGCTCCCAGCCTCGATGTTCCTATGAATCCTATTTCCATGGCTATTTTGTTATTTTCCATTCTATTTCCGATTCCCGGTCGGCAAATTCAAGCCATTCTCCCTCCTGGTCGATAACATACCATTTCCTTTTAATCTCTGACCAGACCATGGGATTTCCCTTGTAATAGGGCTTTTTGACTATTTCTTTGGGCTTGAGCCTTCCCAACTCAAGCCATTTCTTGAAAACAGTTTCTATGGAATAATCCAAGTCCCGGGAATTGGCCCATTCCGCTATCTTGTTTATAGCTTCTTTGGCCTTTTGAACGGAACCTGCCAGCTCAAGGAGCTGTTTTGCCGGCCTGGTAAACCTGGAATAGATTATCTTCCTTTTTTTGGCGTCTTCCTTTATCTGTTCCAGGGTAAGGCCTTTGCTGTAAAAATAGTGGTTGACTATTTCCTGAATGTCGGTTTCGGGATATTTTTTCTTCATGTTTTTTCATTATATGCCAAAAAAAACAAACAGAAAACCCCGGGTTTCAAGCCGGGGCTTTAAAAATTAATTCCTGCGCTTGTCTTGAAGAAAAGCCTTGGGAATTCTGTCTGCTATCCTGTGGGGGGAAGTCTTGAGGGCCGAAGAAAACCTGAGGATAAAAGAAATGTTTTCCGGTATCACTCTTATACTGTTTAAAGCCCTGTTTTCGTCATACCCTCCTTTTTTGAGTTCATCGCTAATATTGATAAGCCCTCCCGCGTTTATAACGAAATCAGGAAGATACCATATTCCTTTCTTGAAAAGCATATCTCCCCAGTAGTCGCGGGAATCTTGGATGTCTTTATCTCCCAATTGATTGTTGGCAGCCCCGCCGATAATCAGGCCTTTTTTGTCCTTTAAAAAAGGATAGGTGGCCTGATTCAACCATTTGCCGGTGGCATTAAGCGAAAGAATGTCGTATTCTCCCTTAAATATTCCGTAAGGATTGTTTTTTCCTTCGGGAACGATTTTTATGCCGAGCTTGCGAGCCATGCCTTCGGCTTTTTCTTTTTCGCACTCCCACCAATAGGAACCCGTGACTTTGGCTCCGTTTCCGGCCAGAAATTCGGCCAGGTTGGAACCGACGTTGCCGGTCACTCCCTGAATGGCAACATTTAATCCTTTGAAAGAATCTTTGCCCAAAATAATTTTCAAGGCCGCTTTCAAGCCGAGATAGACCCCGAAAGCGGTTTTAGTGCCGGGATTTCCGCTTTTTTCCGGAGATCCGGTCACATACTTTGTCTTTCTGGCTATTATTGCGCAGTCTTCGGGATTGATATTCATATCTTCGCCGGTAATCAAACAGGCGATTTGTTCCAGGAACTCTCCGTAAGCTTCCAGCAAAGCTTCGGTTTTATCCTTGCGAGGATCTCCCAAAATCACCACTTTGGCTCCGGAACTTCCCGTGGAAGCCCAAAAGCCCTTGCAAGACATGCCTTCTGCCAGATCCAAAGCGTCCATGACCGCCTCTGTTTCGGTCTTGTAGTCGTCTCTCATTCTGGTTCCTCCGAGAGGGAATCCCAGACGGGAATCGTGAACGGCCGCAACGGCCTTCAAGTTGACTTTCCGGTTCAAATGGAAAATGACTTTTTCGTGGCCCCCGCCGCGGGAAGCCATTGCTTTTTTGACAAAACAGGAGTTTTCGGGAATATCCACGTCGGGATCGAGATGAAAAACCCTGTTTTTCAAATCGTAGGAAAAAACCAAAGTTCTTATCTTTTGGCAGGCCATGAAGTCAAAAATATTCATTCAAACACCCCCTTTTGCATATTTTAAAGTGCGCGCCTTTGAACAATTATAATCCAAATTTTGAAAAAATCAACATCTCTTGACAATTTGATGGATAATGTTAAAATATTTTATCAAGGAGGTTAACAATGATAATAAGGCAAGAATCGATAACAGAAACAAGCAGAATACTGTTTTACCTTTGCACCAACTGGAATAATTGCCTGCATTTGCCGGAATTCTTCGTGCCCATGTCGAAATGGAAAAGACAGTGCCAAGACTGCCCCGTCTACCGAGAGGGAGATTCCGCCTGCCGGCAATTCCTGGAATTCAGGAAAAGCCTGGAATGGGATTGCCCCTTCCTGTTCTCATATATCATGCGAATAGGGATGATCCTGCCGAAAGAAGCTGTCAGGAAATATGCGATTCTCTTTTTCTACGGCATCTATCCTTTTTTTGAGAACGAAAACAGAAGCCTTCCCAACGTCACCAGAAAATTCCTGACAGAGCAACGTTTCGGCAAGAAGAACGATCCCGAAGAGATACGAAAGAAAATAGGGGAGAACAGCTTGGAATGGCTGCAGAGAATCGATTATTTCCTCGAAATAGATGAAAAATGCGAAGAAGCCGATTCGGTTCTTCTTTGCATAATGGATCTCCTTTTCGAAAAGGAAAAAAAGGAATTTTCCGACGCCGTCTCCGGAGTCGAAAAATTTCTCAAGTCCTATCAAGCCGCGTCCTAAAGCGCGGCTTTTTTTAAATCACCAGATCGAGCTCGGCTCCGCATCGGGAGCATTTGCCGTTTCGGTCGAATCTCTGGATGAAATAGCCTGTTCTTCCCACGGCCAAGGCGCCGCACTCGGGGCATTGAGTATTCTGGGTTTTCGGGATATTGCCCCCGTAAACGTATTTGAGCCCCGCTTTTTTGCCCAGCCGGCAGGCTTTTTCAATAGTGGCCAGGGGAGTATCGGAATGCCCTGAAAGCTTCCAGGAAATTTCTCCGGAAAAAGCGCTGACATGCCAGGGAGTCTCGGAGCCCAGCTCTTTTTTTATAAATCCGGCTATGCTTTTTAAATTCTTTTCCGAATCGTTGAGTTCCGGAATGACCAGCGTGGTAACTTCCAGCCAAATCCTTTTCTTTTTTATCCTTTTTAAATTCTCCAGAACCGGATTCAGCCTTGCTGAACAATACTTGCGGTAGAAAGAATCTTTAAAACTTTTCAAGTCGATATTGGCAGCGTCGATATAATCGGAAACCTCGTCGAAAAGCTCTTTTGACCAAAACCCGTTGCTCACCCAGGCATTCTTCAAACCCTTCTTTTTGGCCAGCTTCATGGATTCCAAAGCGTATTCTGAAAATATGGCAGGTTCCGTGTAAGTGTAAGAGATGCTGGGAAGATTTTTTTCTTGGGCCAGCTCGACCGCTTTTTCCGGAGACAGACTTTCTCCGGGGATTTTTTCTTCAACCTGGGAAATCTGCCAATTTTGGCAGCTGGCGCATTTGAAATTGCATCCCGGAGAGGCAAGAGACAAAGTCGAACTTCCCGGCAAAAAATGGAAAAGCGGTTTTTTCTCTATGGGATCGATATTGCAGGCGGCAATCTTGCCGTAGTTCAAAGAATAGAGTTTGCCCCGGAGATTTTCCCTTACCCGGCAAATGCCTCTTTTGCCCTCTGATATGAAGCAGTAATGGGCGCAATTGAGGCAGCGGACTTTTTCCTTTTGAAGTTTTCGGTAAAGAATGCATTCTTTCATTATTCCATTTTAACAGATTGAGGGCCGGCTTGGAATTTCGGCGAATTCTGCTATGATTAAAAATGCATGAGGCACAGAATTTTCATTGCCGTCAATCTGCCCGAAAATCTGAAAAGCGAACTGGCCCGATACCGATCCAAATGGCCGGACCTCCCGGCTAAATGGACCAAGCCGGAAAATATCCACATCACTCTGGAGTTTTTAGGGTATGTTCCCGAACAAGAGATTCCCGAAATCTGCAAAGCGGCGGAGGAAGCTGCCCGAAATCAGAAAGCCTTTTCTCTGAAAATCGTAAAGATATCTTACGGCCCGCCGAAAAAAATGCCCCCGAGAATGGTCTGGGCAATCGGCGAAAAATCAACAGAGCTTTCCTATTTAAAAGAAAGCCTGCAGAACAATCTGCAGGGATCCAGGATAGGCTATTCTCCAGAAAAAAGGAGCTTTTCTCCCCATATCACCCTGGCAAGAATAAGGACCTGGGAGTGGCGAAGGCTGGAAATCGAAGAAAGGCCCCCGGTGGAAGAAAACTTGGATCTGGAGTTCGACGTGGACTCTCTGGAGATTATGGAAAGCAAACTGAAAAAGGGAGGGGCAGAATACCAAGTTTTGGAATCATGCCGGCTGAAAAAATGAAAATACATTTTATAGGAATAGGAGGGATAGGGGTTTCCGCCCTGGCCCGCTATTACCTGGAAAAAGGGCATAAAGTGAGCGGCTCCGACCTCGCTTCCTCGGAAATAACAAAAGGGCTCCGAAAAAGGGGGGCGAGAATAAGAATCGGGCCCGCCAGCGACAATTTGGGCAAATTCGATCTGGTAGTCTATACTCCGGCGGCCAAAGGAATAAAAAGCTCCCGAAAAATTAAAAGCTACCCCGAAGCTCTGGGGGAGCTGACAAAAAAATATTTCACTCTGGCGGTCGCCGGAACCCACGGAAAAAGCACGACCGCGGCCATGCTGGCTTTAATCCTGGAAGAAGCCGGGCTGGACCCCACCTGCATAATCGGCACCAAGCTTAAAGAATTCGGAAATTCCAACTGCAGGGTGGGCAAAAGCCGCTACCTGGTAATAGAAGCTGACGAGCATTTCGGCTCTTTTTTGAACTACAGTCCGAATCTGGCGGTCATTACCAATATAGAAAAAGACCATTTGGACTATTACAAGAATTACGGCAATCTGGTAAGGGCTTTTGGCAAATTCGCCGCCAGGCTCCCCGAAAACGGAATCCTGGTTTGCCCCAAAGAGGTTTCCGAAAAAATAGGCAGAAAGGGGAAAATGCTCAAAGACGGCCGGAAGCTGAAAAAAATTCTGAAAGTGCCCGGCGACCATAACGTGGACAACGCTCTGGCGGCTTTAACGGCCGCCGAATCTCTGGGAATATCCGAGAAAACCGCCTTAAAAGCCCTTTCAAAATTTCGGGGAACCTGGAGAAGATTCGAAACGAAATTCGATCCGAAAAGAAAAATATGGCTGGTAAGCGATTACGCCCACCATCCCACTGAGATAGAAGCCACGCTAAAGGCCGCCCGCCGAAAATGGCCGAACAGGAAAATATGGTGCCTTTTCCAACCCCATCAATACCAAAGGACTTTCTATCTTTTCAACGATTTCGCCAAAACCCTGCGAAAAGCGCCAGCCGATAAAATAATTGTCACCGATATTTTCGACGTAGCGGGCAGGGAAGAGAAAAAAATCAAAAGGAATGTGAGCGCGGAAAAGCTGGCCCGAGCCGCGAAAAACGCTTCTTATCTGCCGAAAAAGAAAGCTGTTTCTTTTTTGAGAAAAAACGTAAAACCCGGGCAGGTGCTGATAATCATGGGGGCCGGAGACATATACAAGCTTTTTTACGATTTTTAAAAGGGGTTGACACTCTTTTCTGAAAATACGACAATGAAAGAAGAGAAAAGGTCGTTAAAATCTTAATGAACCAATAAAAAATCATGGATTCAACCATTCTTTTTGTAGTTTTAGCTTTAGTGGTTGTGGGAGTAGCGGTATTTTTAATTTCCAAGAAAAAAGGAAAACCCGTACTTCCCAAAAAACCGGACAAATCCGAAGGAGGACCGGGCATGCCCCCTCCGCCAGAAACTCCCGCCCAATAATCCAAATTCGTCAGGGGACCGCGAAAAAGTCGCGGTCTTTTGATTTTCTTCTACTTTTTGTATATAATGGAATAATTAATATTATGGAAAGAATTCTAAACAAAGAAACGGCCGGCAGCTTGGGCAAAAAAGTCAAAGTTTCCGGCTGGGTAAATACCAGAAGGGACCACGGAAAGATAATTTTCATCGACCTCAGGGACAGGTCGGGAATAGTCCAGGCCGTTTTCACGCCCAGGTTCCCCGAAGCTTGCAAAACAGCCAAACCTTTGAGGCCCGAATGGGTGGTTTCCCTGCAGGGTTCTGTCAAAAAAAGGCCGCCGGCCACAGTGAATGAAAACCTCCCCACCGGAGAAATAGAGATTGAAGTGGAATCCCTGGAAATATTGTCCGAAGCCAAAACTCTTCCTTTTTCCGTGGAAACCGACGGATACGAAATATCCGAGGAAAAAAGGCTGAAATACCGCTATCTTGATATCAGAAGGCCCAGAATGAAAAAAAACTTGGAAACGCGCCAAGAAGTAATCCAATACATGAGAACCTACCTGCAGGAAAAAGGATTTTTAGAAGTGGAAACTCCCATGTTGACCAGATCCACTCCCGAAGGCGCCAGGGATTTCCTGGTTCCTTCCCGCCTTTATCCCGGCAAATTCTACGCCCTTCCCCAGAGCCCCCAGCAATACAAACAGCTCTTGCAGGTGGCCGGAGTGGAAAGATACTTTCAAATAGCCAGATGCCTGAGAGACGAAGATCCCAGGGCCGACCGGCAGGCCGAGCACACTCAGCTGGACATTGAAACGAGCTTCATGGGACAAGAAGAAATCCTTTCTCTGGTGGAGAATCTTTATTCGGGAATGGTAAAAAAGATATTCCCCGAAAAAAAGATTTCTTTCGAGCCTTTCCCGAAGCTAACCTACGAAGAAGCTATTAAAAAATACGGGACCGACAAGCCCGATTTGAGAAAAGACAAAAAAGACAAGGACGAGCTGGCTTTCTGCTTCGTGGTCGATTTTCCAATGTTCGAATGGCACAAAAAAGAGAAAAATTGGGGGCCGATGCACCATCCTTTCACCCGGCCCCGGGAGAAAAACCCCGATCTGATTAAAAAAAATCCCGGGGACATTCTGGCCCACCAGTACGATTTCGTCCTCAACGGAGTAGAAATAGGGGGAGGAAGCCTAAGAACCACCGACCCGAAAATATTGGAAGCGGTTTTCCAGGTTTTAAAGCACGGCAAAAAAGAAGTGCAGGAAATGTTCAGCCACTATTTTGAAGCTTTCGGATACGGAGTGCCTCCCCACGGAGGGATAGCTCCCGGCATAGACAGATTCTTGGCCGTGGCCTTGAACGAAGACAACATTAGGGAAGTGATGGCTTTTCCCAAGACCGGCGACAACAGAGACCTGATGATGCAAGCTCCCGCAGGAGTTTCCAAAGAGCAGCTAAAGGAATTGAAGATAAAAATTGAAAAGCCCAAAAAGAAGAAATGAAGCGCAATTTAACCGTATTCTTTATAGGCCTCACCGTGGTTTCTTTGACCAGCTGGGCGCTCAACCGGTCTCTGGCTCCGGTCCAACAAAAAGACTCGCTCAAGGCCGAAGCCGGAAGCTTTATAAAGCCTCTCTTTAAAGAAAACGGAAGAAATCTGAATATTGAAGCCGAATCCGCCCTTTCGGTTTTTTTAAACCGGTATGGGGTAAAGAAAACCCTTTTTGAAAAAAACGGAGGCGAAATCCTGCCCATAGCCAGTTTGACCAAATTAATGACCGCCGAAGTGGCGGCCGACAGCCATATTCTTTCCGGGCAAGTCGAAATTTCCAAAAATGCAGCCTCTCGGCCCGAAAGTCCGGAAACCAGGCTTCAAGAAGGAGAAGCTTTTTTGGCAAAAGACTTATTCATTGCCATGCTGGTGGAATCCAACAATATCGCCGCCTTTGCTCTGGCAGAAAAAATGGGAGAGGAAAAATTCGTCGAACTTATGAATGAAAAGGCCGAAATAATGGGACTTGAGGATACGGAATTTTTCAATCCGGACGGCCTCGACGGAACGGAAAACTGCAATTCTTCCAGCGCGCGCGACCTGGCCGAATTGAGCCGGCAAATCTTTTTGGAATCTCCTTTTATCTGGAAAACGACCGCCCTGCCTTATTACGACCTTTACACCGCCCAAGGCCGATCCCATCACAAAAGTCTGAATACCAACAAACTCCTGGAAAAGGTTCCCGGCCTGATAGGAGCCAAAACCGGAGTCACGCCCAAGGCGGGAGAATGCCTGATTGTCATAACCGAAGCTCCCAACGACCGGGGACAGATAATAAGCGTCATTTTGAATTCTCAAGATCGTTTCAGGGAAATGGAAAAATTAATAGACTGGACTGAATCTTCATATTCATGGTAAAAACTTTGCTCATAATCGTCCTCACAGCCTTTACGGTTTTTTTGGGCTACGTGGTTTCCCAGTTCGACAAAATACATCCTCAAATGGAAAGAACTTACATTCCTTCCCTGGTGCCCGAAAGCCTGGAGTGGCAGCAGGTGGAATCGGAAATCTCCTGGTCGCCCAGAGACGCCCAAAGCGTTCTGGTTTTCAACAACAAGATATGGATGCTGGGAGGAATAGAGGGAAAAAAAGAACTGTGCGAATCGGGCTACTGCCAGTATTGGCTCTTTCCCCATAAAAACGACGTCTGGCATTCTGAAAACGGAAAAGAATGGCAAAGGATCGATCTGCGCGCCGACTGGAGCCCGAGAAGATCTCTAACTGCCGTTTCTTTCAACGGAAAAATTTGGGTGCTCGGAGGATGGGAGCAGCAGTCTGGAAAGACTCTCAACGACGTCTGGTATTCGGAAAACGGAATCGACTGGGAACTAGCCAACCCTTCTGCCGAATGGCCGAAAAGGGAAGGCCAGGCATTGGCGGTTTTCGACAAAAAACTCTGGCTGGCAGGCGGCGTTGATTTTGATAAAAGAAAAACTTTCAACGACGTCTGGTATTCAGAAAACGGAAAAGACTGGGAGCTGGCGACAAGTTCGGCCCCCTGGTCTCCCAGATACGACCACACCCTGACATCTTTTGGCGGAAAACTGTGGCTGATAGCTGGCGTGGGCCTGGATTCGAACAACCAGGCCAAGGGCGACGTCTGGTATTCGGAAAACGGAAAAGACTGGGAGCTGGCTTCAGACAATGCTTTTCCGGAAAGACACGGCCATACCGCTTTGGTTTTCAAAGACCTGCTCTGGATTCTGAGCGGCTGGAACACCCAAAAGGACAAAGGCCTCAGAGACGTCTGGTTTTCAAAAGACGGAATAAGCTGGAATAAAACCGAAAACGAAACTCCCTGGGAAGGCAGGGAAGACCATGCCTCGGCCGTTTTCAAGGGAAAGATGTGGCTGCTCGGAGGAATGGATACTGACTGGCAATGGAGAAACGACGTCTGGCACACTTTTTCTTTCTACAAATAAAATGTATCTTCCCGAAGCCGCAATCGACGTTATAAAAATATTTTCCCTGGGAGCTTTGAGCTTCCTGGTGGCTTTCTGGTTCACTCCGCTTTTAACCAACATTCTTTACAAATACAAACTCTGGAGAAAACAGGTAAGGGGGAAATCGCTGGACGGAAAAGATCTCACCTATTTTCAAAAATTCCATTCCGAAGGAGAAACGGCAGTTCCCAGATTTGGAGGAATCCTGATTTGGTGCACGCCCCTGATCATAGCGGCAGCTTTTTTCCTTCTGTCCAAAACCGGATTCTGGTGGTTCCAGAAATTCAACTTTATCAGCCGAGACCAGACTTGGCTTCCTTTTTTCGCCTTGATTTCGGCCGCCCTGCTGGGGTTTTGCGACGACATAATGCAGGTGAAAGGCAAGGGAAAGTACATCGGCGGGGGATTAAGCCTGAAAACCAGACTGGTCTTGATGGGATTAATAGGCCTGGTGGGAGCATTGTGGTTCTATTTCAAACTGGACTGGTCGACCATTCACATTCCGGGAATGGGCGATCTGGAAATAGGGTTTCTGTACGTCCCCCTGTTCATTTTAGTCACCATGGCCACTTACAGCGGGGGAGTGATAGACGGCCTGGACGGCTTGGCGGGCGGAGTTTTCGCTTCCATTTTCGGAGCTTATGCGGGGATCGCCCTATTTCTGGGCCAGATAAACATTGCCGCTTTTTGCGGGGTCATTTTGGGAGCCATCCTGGCTTTTTTGTGGTTCAATATACCGCCGGCCCGTTTTTACATGGGAGAAACCGGCATCATGGGCTTAACTGCCGCCCTGACCGTAGTCGCCTTCCTGACGGATTCCGTCCTGGTTCTGCCGATAATAGGAATACTGCTGGTAGTGGAAGCGGGTTCGGTCATCCTGCAGCTGCTTTCGAAAAAATTCCTGCACAAAAAGATATTTCTGGCAGCTCCCATCCATCATCATTTCGAAGCCAAAAACTGGCCCCACTACAAAATAACCATGAGATTCTGGGTGATAGGAATCGTGGCTGCCATTGCCGGAGTGGCTCTCAGGCTGCTGGGATAAATTGTTGACATCCTTTCTTGCAAATAATAATATTTAATTAGACCTTTGAAAAAAGGTACAGCGATTCAGAAAGGAGGTGAAAAATGGCTAGAAAGCCCGATACCAGAAAACTGACCGCCGTAGTGTTTTTGGTAATAAGCTTGGCTTTGGTGATCCTGACCGGATATTTCGGATATTCCGCTTGCACCGACGCCGAGCTGCATCAAGACATAGCGGTAGGGGGAATAGTTGTTTTGGCCGTAACTTTTGTTCTATTGTCTGTCAAACTGGTTTTTTCCCGTCACGTTCCCTTAATCCTGCTGGGAGTTCTGCTTTTTGCCGCTACGACGACTTGCCTGGTTCTTTTCTGGCTCGATGCGGATTCTGTTTTTCTTGAACAATTCCGCCACTGGCAGTCTTTCGCAGGAACGGCGATAATTACAGGGCTGATGCTCGTTGCCGCAGTCGCGGTGGCCGTCCAGGGAATCAACCTGCTGAAAGAATAAATTTAAAAACAGGGGTGAAAACTCCTGTTTTTCTTTTTGACTAAGGCTTCGATTTGGATTATCATTAAAGAGAAAAGAGATGCAAAAATACCTGAGATTAAGAAAAAAATATCCCCGATTTGTCTACAAGGCATATGGCTACAAAATCTTCCCGAACGGTTTGAAGATTTTTTTTGATTTCTACCAGCTTCCAGGGATAAAATTCAGGCCCGAGCTGGAGATAAGAAACGTTTCCAGAAGGCAAATTAAAAAAATGGGGGAAAAGGCCCTTTCCAACTTGGTTTTCCATCTGGGGTTGGCCGAAATTCCCAGCTATTGGAAAGCTGCCTGCTCCCGGGAAATATCGATCGAAGCCGGCCCCATGGATGAATACCAAATAAACTGGTGGAGAAATCTGATGATAAAAGGAATGGGCCAATTTTTCTACCAAAACAAGATAAATTTCAGAAAAAAGGATTTCCTGGAGATAAAAGCTTCCCAAAAAGGCTTAAAACCCCCATTGCCCGAGGTGAAAGGAAAAAAATACCTGGTACCCGTAGGGGGAGGCAAAGATTCGATAGTCACCCTGGAGCTTCTGAAAAAAAGAAAAAAAGACCTGAACGGGTTCGCGGTCAATCCCGATAAGGCGGTTAAAGACGTACTCAAGGAAGCGGGAATAGAAAATCCGGTGACAGTGAAAAGAAAGATCGATCCCGTTCTTTTGAAAATGAACAAAAAGGGCTTTCTTAACGGCCACACGCCCTTCACCTGCACGCTTTCTTTTTTGGCCGTTTTTTGCGCCGCCCTTTTTAACTACAAAAATGTCGCCTTTTCCAACGAAAAAAGCGCCGACGAAGGAAACCTCAGATATCTGGGAAAAACGATAAACCACCAGTATTCCAAAAGCTCGGAATTTGAAGAAAATTTCAGGAAATACTGCTCCCTTTACCTAGTTAAAAACCTCAACTATTTCAGCTTTCTTAGGAAATATTCAGAGCTTGAGATAGCCGAGATTTTCAGCGATTACCCCCGCTACTTTCCGGTTTTTTCCAGCTGCAATTCCAAAAAAGAGAAATGGTGTCTCAACTGCCCAAAATGCCTTTTTTCCTATTTAATCTTGTGCCCTTACCTGGAAAGAAAACAACTTTTGAAAATATTCAAAAAAGACCTGCTTAAGGAAAAAAATCTCGAGCCCGTGCTCAAAGACATGCTGGGGGAGGGAAAAGGCAAACCCTTCGAATGCGTGGGAACCTTCAAAGAAGCCAGAAAAGCCCTGAAATTGTGCAAAAAAAAGAACCATGATTCTTAAAGAGCTGAAAGATAAAAAAATACTGATTCTGGGATTCGGCAGGGAAGGGAAGGACACCTTTTCTTTTCTGAAAAAGCTTTTTCCCGGAAAAAAGTTTTTGATAGCGGATAAAAATCCGAACTGCAGGAGAGCCGGAAGGTTTGCGGGAAAAAACTACCTCAAAGCCTTGCAGCTTTGCGACCTGGCCTTTAGATCTCCGGGCATACCTTTAAATGAAATTCCCGAAAAATTCCGCCAAAGAATAACTTCTCAAACGAAGATTTTCTTTGACAACTGCCCGGGAACGATCGTAGGCGTAACGGGAACTAAAGGCAAAAGCACGACTGCTTTTTGGATTTGGCAGACTTTGAAAAAGGGAGGCATAAAGGCCAAACTGGTGGGGAACATAGGAAAGCCGGCCCTTTCTTTTTTACCCGGCGCAAAAAAGAACGACGTTTTCGTGTACGAACTTTCTTCCCATCAGCTTCAAGACCTGAAAAAATCGCCAAAAATGGCCGTCCTCTTGAACGTATACAAAGAACACTTGGATTATTACGGAAGCTTCAAAAAATATATCGAGGCCAAATCCAACATAGCCGAGCACCAGAAAAAAACAGATTATCTGATATACAATTCGGGCAACGAAATCTGCAGGAAAATAGCCAAAAAAAGCGGAGCCAGAAAAATCCCTATAAAAGGAAAATACTATTCTTTGGACAGAAAGGCCGTCGGGAAAGTGGCAAAAATCTTCAAGGTTCCGGAAATCGAAAAACTTCAAGGCCTGCCTCACAGAATGGAATACGTGGGCAGGTTCAAGGGAATAGATTTTTACAACGATTCGCTTTCCACTATACCGGAGGCTGCCATGGAAGCTTTAGATTTCCTTGGGAGAGAAGTCGAAACAATGATTCTGGGAGGATTCGACAGGGGAGTCGATTTTAAAAAACTGGGCTCAAAGATAGAAAAAAGCGGAATAAAGAATCTGATTCTTTTCCCCGAAACGGGAAACAGGATATCCAAAGAGGTCAAAAGCCGCAAAATATCCAAAATTTTCGCAAAAAATATGGAAGATGCGGTGAGGAAATCCTATTTCCGAACCTCCGAGGGAAAAATTTGTCTTCTTTCTCCGGCTTCTCCCAGCTTCGGGCTCTTCAAAGATTACGCCCAGAGGGGCAATCTATTTAAAAAATACATCAAACAATGGCAGAGATACTAAGAAAAAAGTGGGGGAGGCCGGATTTGTTCCTCCTTCTCGACATAGCCTTGCTGCTTTTGCTGAGCCTGATAATAATGGTGAGCGCCTCTCAAGTGATATCCCAGCAGAAATTCGGCTCTCCCGACGTCTATTTGAAACATCACATCCTTTTTGGAATGCTGCCGGGGCTCGCGCTGGGATTTGCCGCTTTCCGAGTTTCTTTGGATTTCATTAAAAGGCACGTGGCTTTGTTTTTTCTGATCAGTTTGGCCCTTATGGCTTTGGTTTTCTTTCCAAAGATAGGTTTTTCTTTCGGGGGAGCCAAGCGCTGGCTGGATTTGGGTTTTTTCTCTCTGCAGCCTTCAGAATTTTTAAAGCTGACGGCAGTCCTTTATCTTTCGGCCTGGCTTTCGGGAGTCCAGAAAAAACCTGAATACTTTTCTTGGAAAAAATTGAAGCTGCCCACCTCTCTGGTGGCTTTTCTGGCTATAATCGGAGTAATTTCCGGATTTTTGATAAAACAGCCCGACGTCAGCACGCTGGTGGTAATAGTGGCTTCGGCTTTTGTGATGTATTTTCTTGCCGGAACCCGCTGGAAGCACAACCTGATAGCCTGGACAGCTGCCCTCGGAAGCTTTCTCCTGCTGATTAAATTATCCTCTTACCGCTTGAGCCGGCTGCTGGTTTTTCTGGAGCCGGATACCGATCCTCTGGGAATCGGATACCAGTTCAAACAAGCCCTTATAACCATAGGATCGGGCGGATTGTGGGGCAAGGGCCTGGGTTTGAGCCTGCAGAGATACGGATTTATTCCCCAAACCATGGCAGATTCGATCTTCGCCATATTTTCCGAAGAAACCGGATTCATCGGAGGAATAATCATAATTTCACTTTTTTTAATATTTGCCCTCAGAGGATTCAAGACGGCCAAAAACTCCAAAGACCAATTCTGCAGGCTTTCGGCCGTGGGAATTACTTGCTGGATAACATTCCAGGCTTTCGTGAATATAGGGGCCATGGTGGGACTGGTCCCTCTGACCGGAATACCCCTTCCTTTTATAAGCTACGGGGGATCTGCCATGGTTTTTTCGCTGGCCGCCGCCGGCATACTTTTAAACATCTCAACTAAAACCTGAAAAAATGTTAAAATATTAATATGAAAATACTTTTTACCGGCGGAGGCACAGCCGGACACATATTTCCCATCATAGCCATAATAAGAGAGCTGAAAAAACAGGGTTTTGTCTTTACTCCGGTCTATATGGGCCCAAAAGACGAATTCAGCAGAGTAGAGCTTTCCCAGGAGCAGGTGAAAATAAAAACGGTGCTGGCCGGAAAAATAAGAAGGTACCTGAACTGGAAAAGCGTACTCCAGAATCTGGCAGACCTGCTTTTCAAAATACCTTTGGGATTTCTGCAGTCTTTTTTCTATATCTTCTTTTTCGCTCCCGACCTGATTTTCAGCAAAGGGGGATACGGATCCGTTCCTACGGTTTTTTGCGGCTGGCTCTTCCAAATACCCATTATCATACACGAATCCGACGTGACTCCCGGTGCTGCAAACAGGCTTTTGAGCAAATTGGCGCCCAGAGTCATGGTTTCTTTTCCCGCTTCAAAAACAGAATATTTTCCCGAAAAAAAGATGATATCGGTCGGCAATCCCATCCGCAAAAGAATAACGGAAGGCTCCAAAGAAAAAGCAAAAAGCCTTTTCAACTTAACGGGAGAGAAGCCCGTCATACTGGTCATAGGAGGATCCCAGGGATCCCAAACCATAAACGACCTGATTCTGCTCGTGCTGCCGACCATGCTGAACAAATTCGAAATAATCCACCAGACCGGCAGAAAAAACTTTAAAAATCTGAAAGCCGAAGCCAAAGTGGTGGTGGCAAAAGAAAGGGAAAAATACTACCACCCATTGCCCTTTCTCAGAGAAGTGGAGCTGAGAGAAGCTTACGCTGCCGCCGATCTTATAATAAGCAGATCGGGGTCTGGCAGCGTTTTCGAGGTAGCCGCCTGTGGAAAGCCCAGCATTCTGGTTCCCCTGAGCAATTCGGCCCAGAACCATCAAGTGAAAAACGCCTACGCCTACGCCCATTACGAAGCATGCGTGGTCATGGAAGAAACCAATCTTACCCCTCACTTCCTTTTCGAAAAGATAAAATACCTTTTCGCCCATCCGGACGAGATGGAAAAAATGTCGGGAAAAGCTCAAGAATTTTCCAAACCGGAATCTGCCCAAGCCATAGCTAAATACCTGATAACGTTCGCTTCGCAATAACATGACTGAAAAAAGAAAAACAATTAAAGTGAGAATGGCTCCCTCGCCAACCGGAGTTTTGCACGTGGGGACTTGCAGGACCGCTCTTTTCAATTACGTATTGGCCAAAAAGGAAAAAGGGAAATTCGTTCTCAGGATAGAAGACACCGACAAAGAAAGATCCAAGCCGGAATTCGAAAAAGATATAATCTCCGACCTGAAATGGCTGGGAATAAAATGGGACGAATTCCATAAGCAAAGCCAGAGAATGAAAATATACGCCGAATATCTGGAAAAGCTTCTGAAAAACGGCCGGGCCTACCGGTGTTTCTGCTCGCAGGAAGAACTGGCCCGAAAAAGGCAGGAACAAATAGCCAGAGGAGAAGCTCCCAAATACAACGGAAAATGCCGCAGGCTCGCCCAAGAACAGATAGAAAAAAACCTGAAAGACAAAAAACCGTTCGTCATAAGGTTCAAAACTCCGATCCAGAAAGTGGAATTTCAGGATTTAATAAGGGGGGAGCTGGAATTTGATTCTTCCCTGATAGGGGATTTCACCCTGGCCAAAGGGACAAAGGAGCCCTTGTACAACTTCGCCGTGGTGGTAGACGACTTTAAAATGGGGATTTCCCACGTAATCAGAGGAGAAGACCATATTTCCAACACCCCCAAGCAAATCCTCATCCAGAAAGCTCTGGGGTTTCCGGAACCCAAATACGCCCACCTTCCCCTCATTCTGGGAAGCGACAAAAGCAAATTGAGCAAAAGGCACGGAGCCGTGTCCGTTTCTCAATACCGGCAAAAAGGATATCTGCCGGAAGCCATGGTAAATTTTCTGGCCCTGCTGGGCTGGCATCCTGAAACCGAAAAGGAAATTTTCTCCATGAAAGAACTGATCGAAAAATTCTCCCTGGAAAGAGTCCAAAAATCGGGAGCAGTCTTCAATATGGAAAAGCTCGATTACCTGAACGGTTATCACATCCGCCAAAAATCCCTCGACGAGCTGGCCGATTTGTGCAAGCCCTACCTTCCCGAAAAAGCCAAGAAATCGGAAATAAAGAAAATAGTGTCTCTTTACAAAGACAGGCTGAAAACCCTATCGGAAATAGGAGAGCTGGCCGACTTTTACTTCAAAGACGAGCTGGACTACGAAAAGAACCTCTTAAGATGGAAAAACATGGAAGACCGGGAAATTTCCGCTTCTCTTGACAAATTAATAAATATATTGGATAAAATAAAAAAGAACGAATGGAAAGAAAAAAAGCTGAAAGACATTTTAATGAAAGAAGCAGAAGAAATGGGGGATAGGGGAAAGCTTTTGTGGCCCTTAAGGGCGGCCCTGACGGGAAAGAAGGCCTCGGCGGGACCTTTCGAGATAGCCGAGCTTCTGGGGAAGGAAAAGACTCTCCGGAGAATTAAACAAGCCAAAGAAAAATGAAAGCTTTAAACGTTTTAATACTCATAACCCTTTTGGCTCCGGTTTCCGTTTCGGCCCTAGAAGAGTCGGGAAGCGGGGTTAAAGCTCCCCAAACGATGGAAGAGGCCCGGGATTTCTCCTGGAAAATTGCAGAAAAGATCCCCGGCACCATAAAAAAGATATGGCAGGGGGAAGTCTGGCCCCTTTGGAAAAGGATATACGGAAGGATATGGTACGACTGGACCAAGCCTTTTCTTGAAAAATGGTGGCACCAACTTCTGGACTTACTGAACCGCGAAGTCGAAAAAAAGAAACCCGAGCTGGAAGAAGAATTCCGGGCAGAAAAAGAGGAAATCAAAAAAGATATCTGGGAGCGTTTTAAAGAGCTGCTGGATTGAGGGGGATAGGACTTGACAGGCCTTTCGGGCCTGTTATATTATATAGGAAAGATGTCGCACAATAGAGGTAAAGAGAATACTTATATCGGGAGCAAAACCCCTCCCCCAAAACCATGCAAAAATCGGATAAAACCCTTATAAGCCATATTCCCGACTTTTTGGACTACTGCGAAGTGGAAAAAGGATTGTCTGACAAAACCCAGGAAAATTATAAGCACTATCTCGACAAGTTCGTCTCCTGGCTAAGATCTTCTGGCAAGGAATCCATAAAACCCCAGGACCTATCCCAGGACGATATCTGGTCATATAGGCTGTATCTAAGCCGCCACAAAAACGAAAAAGGCCGCACCTTGAAGAAAATAACCCAAAACTACTACCTTATAGCCTTAAGGGCCTTTTTAAGCTATTTTGTGGCCAAAGACGTAGTTTGCCTCCCTCCGGGCAAAATAACCCTCTCTAAGGCCAATTTCGACGAAAAAAGGGTCAAATTCCTTACCCTTGAGCAGATAGAAAAGCTGCTGCTGGCTCCGGATCTCAAAAAGAAAAACGGCCTCAGAGACAGGGCCATTTTAGAGACTCTTTTTTCCACCGGGCTGAGAATCGCCGAACTGGTGGCTTTGGACAAGGAACAATTTGAGAATATAGAAAAAAAGAAGGATTTGGAGCTAAGCGTGATCGGCAAAGGAAGCCATCCCCGGACGGTATATTTTTCAGAAAGAGCCCTTTCCTGGGTCAAAAAATACCTGGCCGGCCGCAAAGACAAAGAAAAGCCCCTTTTCATACATTACGTCTCCAAAAAAGGGGCCGGCAGCCGGCTGACCGGCCGCTCGGTGGAAAGAATAGTCAAAAAATGCGCCATAAAGGCCGGAGTTCCCATTTTCACCACGCCTCATACCTTGAGGCATTCCATGGCCACCGATCTCTTGGAACAAGGAGTGGATCTCAGGGTAATCCAGGAGTTTCTGGGACACAGAAGCATCACCAGCACTCAGATTTACACCCATGTCACCAACAAGCGCCTCAAAGAACTCCACCGCAAATACCACAGCGGTCGGAACCTGAAAGAATAAATGTCGCACAATATAATAAGCGCCCGCTTGAGAAAACGGGCGCTTTTCCTTAAAGCTTTCCTAATTCGGAAACCTCCAGGAATTGATAGTTCTCCTTGTCGTCCCAGCTCGGCTTCTCCCAAGACATTCCGGAAATCCGGACTCGATCGCCCGCTGCCAGCTGGTCGGATAAATGACACAAGGGAGATCCCTCCCTGGTCAGGTAGAAAATCCGCTGGCCGTCTTTCAGAATCCAGACTATGCAGGGAGGAGTTATTTTATCCAATCTTGGATAACCCCGCATTTCCAGGACTCCGGTGACCTCGACGAATTCGCACTCTTTCTTTGAGCCGAAAGCGTCAACGTCCATGACGACAAAAACGAGGAGAAGAACTACAAAGATAAAAAAGAACAGAATTTTTCTCACCGCTTTTCTTCCTTTCTGGCGCAGCTGCAGCAGAGATGGCTTATAAACAGCCTTTTTAGGTGGATGGGGCCTCCGCAGGCTTCGCATTCTCCCAAATGGCCTTGATCAGCCCTATCTAGGATCTTTTGCAGCCGGCACTCTTCCAACCAGAGATGTTCGATGCACTGTCGATGTCTCTCTTGAGCCTCTCTGGTATCCTCGGGGTCGCCGCCGTCCCGCCTTTCTTGCAAGATTTGGTCCAAGCGACTTTTCTTGAAAGCCAACTTGCTTTCAACCTCGGCAACGGACTCCCTGAGAATGTCCTTGCAAATGTTCTCGAACCTTTCTTCTTTGTTCTGCATTGCTTGCCTCCTTTACTGCAGCAATATATTTTAATTATATACTATTTTAAAAATATGTCAAGATTTGATGGTCCCGCCTCCCAACAGCTCTTTTCTTTTGTAGAAGGCTGCCGACTGGCCGGGGGTAACAGCTTTCTGGGGCTTCTTGAATACCATTTCGCACTCCCCTTTTTTTGAAGGGAAAATTTCCGCGTCGAAAAACTTCTGGCGATAGCGGATTCTGGCCCTGGCTTTTAATGGAAAATCTGGCTTTCTGCCCGATATCCAGTTCAACTCCCCCACTCTGGCTCCCCTGCCGTAAAGGTCTTTCTCATTCTTTGTCACTATCAAAAGGTTTTTCTTCAAATCTTTTTTTAAAACGTAAAAAGGCCCTCCGGGAAGCTCAATCGCTTTTCTCTGGCCTATGGTGTAGAAAAACAGCCCCCGATGCCTGCCCAGCCTCTCTCCCCTTTTCGAAACTATATACCCGGGGTCGGGCTTCAAGGATTTTTTCAGAAAATCTGCGGCGGTTTCGGGAATAAAACAGATTTCCATGGATTCTCTTTTTTCGAGCAAAGATATTCCTTTCTTTTCCAGCAGGGATCTGGCTTCTTTCTTGGTTTTGCCGCCCAAGGGAAAAAGAGTCCTTCTGAGCTGTTTTTGGCCGAGCTTCCAGAGGAAGTAAGATTGGTCTTTTTCACGGTCTTTGGCCTGAAAAATACGGAGTATGCCGTCTTTTTCTTCCAATCTGGCGTAGTGCCCGGTGGCCAGATAACTTTTTGCGGGCAACTTTTCCATTAAAAGCCCGAATTTTATCTCTTTGTTGCAAACCACGCAGGGATTGGGAGTTCTGCCCATTTTGTGCTCCTTCAAGAAATATTCAATTATTCTTTTTTCGAACTCCCGGCTGAAATCAAAGACTTTCAAGGGCAGGCCCAGTTTTTTGGCGGCCTCTTTGACCGATTTGATGCTTTCGCTTTTTTTCAATTTCATGTAAGCCAGCTCGGTTTCAAAGCCGGCTTTTTTCAAAAGAAGAGCAGCTGCCGAAGAATCAACTCCTCCGGAAAACGCGCAGGTCGCCTTTTTCATAATAGAAAATCTCCTTCGGTTTTTATCTTTGAAGGAATGATTTTGGGGATTTTGAATCCCAGGAACAGGGCCGTTTTCAATCCCAGTCTGCCGAAAAATATCCTGGGCACAAAAAACATTCTCACCTTCTTTTGGTACCGGGAAAAATCGGGAAAGTTCTTTAGCAGCATGTCGGCGGCCTTTAAGCCCCAGATTACCCCTCCTCCCGACCAGGGCTTGCAGAGCCCGGCCGCGTCCCCGCAAAGGGTTATTTTTTCGTTTTCAGGAAACCTCAATCCCTGGGGAATGAGAGCGAAGTTTTTGTATCGGGAATGCTTGATGCTGTCTGTCGAATCGAAAGGAACCGCGGCTCCAAGCTCAGTCCTGCCTTTCCTGGGGATTTTCCAGGAAAATCCTTTTTTGGCCGGCCAAACCTCGATATCCGAGCCTTCTTCCAAGGGCAGGTATTTCTGGGCTCCCAGCCAAAAATCAGGGCTCTCCACTTCCAAGACCCTTCTCACTTCGGATAAGGCTCCGTCGCACCCTATAACACTGTCAAAATCGTCTGGGTCTGGCAAGAAAGAACTGTTGAATATGATTTTGGCTCCGGACTTTTTCGCCAGCAAAAGGGCCATTTCGTCCAGTTTGGCGTGGTCCATGAGCAGGAATTTTCTGGAGAAAACCACCTCGACGGTTTTCTTTGGAAAACGCACTTTGACAGAATCAGCCTCTCTTTCTGTCAGCTTGGAGCTTTCAGGGAAGTAATCCAGAATCCTGTCTGAAAAAAAGCCCGAGCAGACTTCCTTGCCCACTTTGTTTCTTTTTTCGAAAACTTCAACCTTATGCCCTTTCTCTGAAAGTTTCCGGGCCAGATAAAGACCGACAATCCCGGCCCCTATAACGGCCACTTTCTTGGATTTTGAGCGGTTCTTTTTCATGGGTTTTTGCCGTAATGTATCCCATGGCGAAAGACAAAAGCGATATTAATATTACTCCGGCCGCCAACACAATGTCTGCTTCATGGCTTTTGACAAATTGTAATATTTTTGATAGCATTTTCTTATATGGCGAAAACAAAAGCTGCAGGCTCAACCAGACTGGGAAGGGATTCTCTTCCCAAATACCTGGGAGTGAAACTTGCCGACGGACAAAAAGCCAAGGCCGGCCAGATTATAGTCAAACAGAGAGGCACCAAGTTTCTTCCGGGAAAAAACGTCAAACGGGGCAGAGACGACACTCTTTACGCCGCAAAAGAAGGCGTGGTTCGCTTTTCCCAAAAAACCAAAAGAAGGTTCGACAATTCCAAAAGAACGGCCAAAATGGTCAGCGTTTCTTAGCTGCCGCTATAAACTCCCTGAATAAGGGATGGGGTTTCAAAGGGCGCGATTTGAATTCCGGATGGAACTGGACACCCACGAAAAACGGGTGTTTTTTCAACTCTATTATCTCGACCAGATCCCTTTCCGGGTTTAGACCGGCCATTGTCATTCCTTTTATCTTCAAAGCCTCTTTGTAAAGATTATTGAATTCGTAGCGGTGGCGGTGGCGCTCGGAAACCTCGTCCTTGCGGTAGGCCTTACGGCTTAAGGTTCCGGAAGCCAGACGGCACTTGTATTCTCCCAGCCTCATGGTGCCGCCGTATTTTTTTTCGGAAATCAGGGATTTTTGATCGAACATGACGTCTATCACCGGCTTTAAACAGCCCGGTTTGAATTCCGTGGAATTGGCTTCTTTTAATTTACAAATGTTCCTGGCAAACTCCACTACCGCCATCTGCATGCCCAAACATAGCCCGAAAAAAGGTATCTTGTTCTTCCGGCAGAACTCTATCGCTTTTATCTTCCCTTCGCACCCCCGAGTGCCGAATCCTCCGGGAACTATTATGCCGTGGTAGGACTTCAATTCTTTAAGAGAAGATCTTTTCTTTTCATATTTTTCCGAAGAAAGCCAGTGGATTTCAGGCTTCCTTTTATGAAACCAGGCGGCGTGTTTTACCGCTTCGATGACCGAAATGTAAGAATCGGTGAGGGTAAATTTCCCGGTTTCAAAATACTTGCCGACCATCCCTATTTTTATCGGCTTGCTGTCGGCCTTGACGGTCCTTGCCAGTCTTTCCCAGTCTTTCAGTTCCGCTCTCTTTTTGCCGTTCATTGAAAACTTCTTTAAAATCCTCCGGCCCAAATCGTCCTTTTCAAAATTCAAAGGGACCTCATAGATGGAATCCACATCCGGGGCGGAAATGACGTCTTCTTCAGAAACATTGCAGAAAATGGATATTTTCTTTTTCCTGGGCTTATCCAAGGCGGTTTCCGACCTGGCGATTATGATGTCGGGCTGAATACCGGCCATATTTATCCATTTGACCGCCTGCTGGGTGGGCTTGGACTTCATTTCCCCGATTATCTTTGGAACGGGCAGATAGCTTATGAGGACGAAAAGCACGTCCTTTTGAGATTCCAGATGCATCATTCTGGCAGCTTCCAGAAAAAGGCTGTTCTGATATTCTCCGACCGTCCCTCCGATTTCAATTAAAACAAAATCAGCTCGGGTTTCCCTGGCTGCTTTTTTTATCCTGGAAATCACCTCTTCGGGGATATGGGGAACTACTTCCACGCACTTCCCCCCGTATTCGAGATTTCTTTCCCTGTTTATCACCGCCTGATAGACCCTGCCGGTGGTGATGTAATTGATTGTGCCCAAATCCCTGTCGACGAACCTTTCGTAATTGCCCACGTCCTGGTCGCATTCGGTGCCGTCGGCGGTTACGAAAACCTCTCCGTGCTCGATAGGATTCATAGTTCCCGCATCGACATTGACGTAAGGATCGATTTTGATGGCGGTCACCTTAAACCCTCTGCTCTGCAAAATCTTGGCGATGCTGGCCGTAGCCACCCCTTTTCCGATACCTGACATCACTCCGCCTGCTACGAAAATGTATTTGGGCATGCGAAAGCGGTTTATTCGGATTTTTCTTCGGTAATAATCACCTTTATTTCCGCCTCCAGGTTGTGTTCGAAGCGAACTTTGACTTCATGTTCTCCTATTTCCTTCAAGGGGGCCGGAAGCAAGATTTGGCTCTTTTTCAAGTCGAACCCGATTTCTTTCATTTTTTCTGAAATTTTCTGAGCTCCGACCGATTCGAAAAGCTGCCCTTCCTGGCCGACTTTAACGGGAACCGTCACCTCCAAACCGTCCAGGCCGCTGGCTTTTTCTTGGATGGTCTTTAGTTCTTCTTCGGCCTTCTGCCTTATGATGTCTTTTTGGACCTCCAACCATTCCAAAGCCTGCTTGGTAGCCGGCTTTGCCAATTCTTTGGGAAAGAGAAAATTCCGGGCGTAACCGTCGGAAACGTTTTTAACTTCGTATTTCTTTCCGATTTTATCGACGTTTTGAAGAAGAATAACTTTCATATTTTTATTTTATTCCACTTCTTTTAATATTTCAATGGCTTTTTCAAGTTGAGGATCTTGCTCTTTTTCGAATTCCTCTTCGGTAAATGGGACCTTAAAATCCGGCTCCAATCCTTTTTGGTCTATCTGGCTTCCATTGGGAGTGAGCCATCTGGCAATTGTTATTTTCAGAGAGCCCTCATCCAATTCTTTCAATTCCTGAACCGATCCTTTTCCGAAAGATTCTTCCCCTACCAATTTTGCTCCCCGATTATCCCTCAGGGCTCCGGCCAGAATTTCGGAAGCGGAAGCCGACCCCTGGTTTATCAAAACGACAACGGGATAAGAAAGTAAACTGGAGGGGCCCTGGGCTTTGTATTCTATCTGCCCCCTGGAATCTCCAAAATCCTCAATGGTCACCACTTCCCCTTTTTCCAGGAACCATCCGGCAATGTACTGGGATATCTCAAGGTAGCCGCCGGGATTATTCCTCAGATCAAGAATTATCTTGTCATTCTCTCCGGCCAGAATTTCGGAAGCGGCCTCCCTGAAAGCCAATTCGGCTTTTTCTGAAAAATGGTATATTTGGATGTAAGCTATGCCACTTTCTTTCGACTCCCAGGAAACAGAAGGTATCTCGATAACATCCCTCACGATTGCAAATTCCTTGGCTTCGGGCCATCCTTCCCGGTAAATCGTAAAAACGACTTCCGTTCCCTTGGGGCCTCGAATGACCTTGACCGCTTCCTCCGTGGCAATCCCCTGGGTGGAAGTGCCGTTGATTTCCAGAATTTTATCTCCCGCTTTCAGGCCGGCCCTGTCTGCGGGAGTTCCTTCCAATGGCGAAATCACAGTCAGCTGGCCGTCTCTCAGGCCGATTTCCATGCCGACTCCCTGGAATTCTCCGGAAGCGTCTTCTTTGAAAATTTCCGATTCCCTGGGAGGCATATAAACGGTGTACGGATCGGAAAGAGAAGAAACCATGCCCTCTATGGCTCCGTAAACCATTTCTTTATAGTCTATCTTTTCCGATTCCACGTATTTTTCTTCCAAAGCGTTCCAAGCCTGCCAGAAAAGGGAAAAATCGACCCGCTGGGGTTTGCCCAGCTCTTCGTTCATTACCCCTTCGGGAGGCAGATCGGGCCTCTGAAGACTGCCCAAAAAATACCCCGCTCCGAAAGCGGACAATACCGTGAAAACCAATAAAATTAAAGCTGTTCTTTTAGCAGACATTTGAATCTATCTCATTATATCATATAAACCCGAACAGTAAAACAAAACGGCTCCTTCAAAGCCGCAGATATTTTCTGATACTTTTTAACAGTCCGAATCTTCGATCATTTCAATTTCGTCGGAAATTTAAACCTTGCCTCTATCCATTATACTAAAAAAATAAGGGGAAGAACGAATTTTGCGTTCATCCCCTTTTTGGCTCAGAAATCGAGTTTTTTAAGAAAATCTTTGACCGAAGAAGAAAGCTCCTCTTCGAGATTTTCTTCCGGCTCCAGGGGCGATTTAAAACCCTGAGAGGTTTCTTCCACCTCCTTGATGATCAACTGACAGACCTTCTGCATATGCTGAAAAACATCCAGAGTATAGTTGCTGTTTCCTTCGTTTTTCAGAAAGCTGATGTAAGCGGCCTTGAGAATATGCAAAAAAGCACTTTCCATGATAGCGGTCACGTTTTTTTTGTAACCGGAGGAAAAATCGTTGATGTTTTCAATGTTCCGAGCCAGAACGGGGGGAAGTACGTAAGTAATCCTCCCGTATTCATCGCTTCCTACTTCGATTTCCATTTTACCTCCCCCTGAATCTCCGGTTTTGCGGAAGCTCAGGGCAAGACGAAATGATTTCCGATTTTATATATTATCACATATATTTAATTCTGTCAATGGGAAATTTTCTTGGCAAAAAATAAAGAATGCCGAGTAAACGCCAAACAAAAAGCCCGGGCTGAGAATAACCTTCTCGGGCTTTTCTATTTCTTGGTTTCCTTGTGAGGAGTGTGCTTCTTGCAGAACTTGCAGAATTTCTTCAATTCCAACTTCCCTTCCAATCCTTTGGACTTTTTCTTGTAATAATTAATCCTCTTGCACTCCTGGCACTGAACTTTGGTGAAAGGCTTCTTTTTTGCCATATGAGCCAATGGCCGGATTCGAACCGGCGACCTACTCCTTACCATGGAGTTGCTCTACCTGCTGAGCTACATTGGCAATGTGGGCAGGGAGGGATTTGCACCCCCGAAGGTCAGAGACCGCCTGATTTACAGTCAGGTGCCTTTGTCTACTCAGCCACCTGCCCTTTTCATTACCAACTTACCACGAATCTCCCTATTTTTCAAATCTCCCGGCTGCGCTTTCTGCGCCATTCGGCTATCTTTTCGTGGTTTCCCGAAAGCAGCACATCGGGAACCTTCCAGGCTTTTCCCTTTTTGGGCTTGAATGCCTCGGGCCTGGTATACTGGGGGTACTCCAAAAATCCCCCTTTCTTGGTGATTCTTTCTTTCAAAAGATCCTTTTTCCCCAGCACTCCGGGAATCAGCCTGGCCACGGATTCTATCACCGCCATGGCCGGAAGCTCGCCTCCCATCAAAACGTAGTCTCCTATGGAAACTTCCTCGTCCGCTATATTCCTTGCCACTCTTTCATCCACCCCTTCATATCTTCCGCAAATCAGAATCAGATGCTTTTTTTTACTGAATCGGGAAGCGGTTTTTTGGTCGAATTTCTTGCCCCGGGGGGTAAAAAGAACCACTCTGGAATTTTTCTTTTTCAAAGATTTTACGGCCCGGTAAAGGGGCTCCACCTTCATTACCATTCCCCTGCCCCCGCCGAAAGGCCTGTCGTCTACGGTCTTGTGCCTGTCTTTGGCCCATTTTCTCAAATCGTGGACATTTATCTTTAATAAACGCCTGTCGGAAGCTTTTTTTATTATCGATTCCCGGAAATAGGCTTCGAAAATCTCGGGAAATATTGTTATCACGTCGAATTTGACCATTGGGATATAATAACGCAAAACTGCGCCGAAATCCAGCGCAGTTTAGCTAACGTCAAGGATGCGTCTTTAGAGTTTCAGTTCGTCAAGATCAGCTGATTTTCTTTCTCGAGGACCTCTTCCGCCTTCGGGCTCTTCGATCTTAAGGTTCACGCGAGCGTGGTTCTTAAGACCTATCAGCCTAATAAGGGTTCTGATAGCCCTGGCGGTGGAACCTTGTCTTCCAACCACCTGACCCATGTCTTCGGCATGCACTCTCAAAGAAAGCAGAACTCCCATTTCGTCAACCTTCCTTTCAACTTTAACGTCGTCGGGATGGTCGACCAAGGTCTTGATAATGTACTCGAGAAACTCCTGATCCTGGATTTTGGTCTCTGCCATAGAATCTCAGTCTTGAGTTATATTCGTTATTTCTCGAAATCGACCTTTTAATCTTACTAGTGTTATTTTAATCTTATTTTCAATTTTGTCAACCTCTTTGAAAAAAGCCCCGAAGAATATCGGGGCCTGATTGGCGTTAATAGAGGCTTTGGCGCAAAAGATCGAACCATCGGGCCTGTTTTTCGAAAAATTCCAATTCCTGCCGGTATTTCATCTTGTAGTATTCGATTTCTCCCCGGGCCTTGGCTATTTCCCGTTCTTTGTACTCCGAGGCGGAAAGCTGCCGGGGCTCTTTCAGTTCTAAATCGCAGTCGAATTCGATGCCGGTTTCCAGCTGCTGAATCATTCTTTCCTTGAAAGCGACGTGGTCCGGGCCGGGAGGCGTCCAGGCTTTAACTTGGGCCAGAAGGCGCTTGTGCCTGGCAAGAATCTTTCTTTTTTTCTTGATTCTCTTGCGGCGGAAGCGGCTCTCTTTCAGATAGGCGCTGTAAGCTTCGTTTTTCCATTTTTCATCGTCCCATCTTTTAATCGTTTCGAAACGGCGGATAGCTCCCGCGATATTCTTGATATAGTACTCGGGAAGCTCGATTTCCCTGCTGCAGAGAACGGCGCAGTTCAGAACGAAATCTTTGAAAGAAACGTCTTTTTCGTGCAGATTGTTGGTAATACCGGTGGGCATTTTACCTCCTTGAAATTATTCAAAGAACTGTCTTTGTGCGCGTGGGAGGAATCGAACCTCCGACCTCTGCTTTATCAGAGCAGCGTTCTAAACCACTGAACTACACGCGCGCCTTGGTAAAGCTTCCGTAAACGGCATCGGGCATCAGCTTCTTTATTCCCTGCTTGCCGGTCTTGAAAGACCATCTGTAATCCCCGGAATTAAGATAAACCTTGTTTTCTTTCAGCAAGGATTTGTCCACGTAAACTGGCATTTTGAAAATCTTCCCGAAGGGCGGAACAGAGCCCAGTTTCACTCCTTTGAACCTGCTTTTTATCAGTCTTTCCGTGGCAAAATCAACCTTTTTGGCTTGAGCCAGTTTCTTTAATTTCTGCTTGTCCACGTTCTTGTTGGAAGGCACCAAAACCAAAGCCAGGTCCTTGCCCAGTTTAACTACCAAGGTCTTTCCCACCGATTTCAAAGGGACCTTCAAGGTGGAGGCTTTGTCTTTGGCGGTATAAACGGTTCTGTGCTCCACTTTTTCCGCTTTGGCTCCGTTTTGATCCACGAATTTTGATACTTTCTTTGGTATTGCCATCAATTCCATTCTACCCAAAATAAAAAACCCGTCAAACGGGTAACGATTGATTTTACACCACACAGTGCAGGGTCCCGATAATCGAGATTTATAAGGCTCCTCGATCAAGACCTTGGAATTAAAAAGAGAATTCTCGCTTTTCAATCCCAGTCGACTCTACACAATAAAAATTGTGTAAAAATGTATGATCCACGGACAGGTTCCCCTACCCGTGCCTTGTTACGACTTCGTGCTTCTCACCGAGCCTACCTTCGTTCCCCAAAAAAGGGAGCTTCGGGTATTCCCGGCTCGCCTCACGTGACGGGCGGTGAGTACAAGCTTTAGGAACGTATTCATCGCCACATGGCTGATTGGCGATTACTAGCGATTCCGGCTTCATGGAGTCGAATTGCAGACTCCAATCCGAACTGAGGAACCGTTTGGTGGGATTAGCTCCGCATTGCTGCTTAGCTGCCCATTGTCGGTTCCATTGTATCATGTGTGCAGCCCAGGGCATCAAAGGGCCACGCTGATCTGGCGTCATCCTCACCTTCCTCCCAGTTGTCCCGGGCAGTCCTCTGTGACAAATAAAACACAGAGTAAGGGTTGCGCTCGTTACCGCACTTAAGCGTACGCTTCAAAGTACGAGCTGACGACGACCGTGCAGCACCTGGGCTAATGTCCTTGTGGGTAGGCTTTGATTTCTCAAAGCTTTCATTAGCCTGTCAAGCCCTGGTAAGGTTCTTCGCTTGTTGTCGAATTGAGCCACATGATCCACCGCTTGTGTAAAGCCCCGTCTATTCCTTTGAGTTTTAGCGTTGCCGCCGTAATTCCCAGGCGGGACACTTAACGCGTTAGCTTCGCCACTTGAAGGGTCGACACTTCAAATAGCCAGTGTCCATCGTTTACAGCGTGGACTACCGGGGTATCTAATCCCGTTCGCTACCCACGCTTTCGTGCCTCAG
>CAYMTT010000011.1:0-28067 GCA_964393465.1 uncultured Candidatus Saccharibacteria bacterium
TTAATTAGTAAGCTATTACGCACTTTTTAAAGGATAGCTGCTTCTAAGCTAACCTCCTAACTATCAATGGAATCCTACTTCCTTAAAAACACTTAGTTCAGTTTAGGGACCTTAGATGAAGATCAGGGCTGTTTCCCTTTTGACCAAGAACCTTAGTGCTCTCAGTCTGACTGCCCCGTAAATATCCTGGTATTCGGAGTTTGGTTGGAGAATCTAGCAAGATGCCACGAGACTCCATCCAGTGCTCTACCCCCAAGATATATTTTCCGAGACGCTAGCCCTAAAGCTATTTCGGGGAGAACCAGCTATTACCAAGCTCGTTTAGCTTTTCACTTCTTACCACAGCTCATCCCAAGGTATTGCACGACCCACGGGTTCGGACCTTCCCCCGGCCTTTCGGCGGGGTTCATCCTGGCCATGGCAAGCTCGCTTGGCTTCGGGCCGTCCGCAAATAATCAAAGAATATATATTAAAAGACGCGCTTTTAACACTCGGTTTCCCTGTGCCTTCACGCCGGAAGCGCTTAGACAAATTACGTACGGACGCTCGTTGGCTCGTTCTGCAAAAAGCACACCATTACCCTGTGCAAGCACAAGGCTTTGGCTCTTTGTGAGCATGACGGTTTCAGGTTCTATTTCATCGCCCTCAACGGGCTGCTTTTCACCTTTCCCTCACGGTACTGGTTCGCTATCGGTGATATCGAAGTATTTAGTCTTGGCCGAGTTCCCGTACCGATTATGCTTCCGAAAAAAGTGCGCGCCGATAAAATGCGCGATGATTCAGAAGCAAAATCGGTACGGGACAAAATAGTCCGGCCTGCTTCCTTCAAGGTTTTCTTCCCTCGAAGTACTCAAGAAAAACAACAAGGAGCACGAAGTGATTTTCGAATACGGGGCTGTTACCCTCTATGGCGCCCCTTTCCAGGGTGCTTCTTCTAACCATACTTCGCCTAAGTTTTCTCCCTCAGAAGTAGTCCCATCGATTAGGACTGCTCCCGACGTCATCTTCTTACAACCGCTCAACGAATTTCCCGAAGGAAATTCATTGGCTTTAGACTTGATCCCATTTCGCTCGCCGCTACTAAGGGAATGATAACGAATCTCGCTACCGTTCAATGCCGGAAACCGGCATTTAGCGATAGTGAAATTCGTTGATTCGTTTTCTTTTCCTCTGGGTACTGAGATGTTTCACTTCCCCAGGTTCACTTCCGGCTTATAGCCGGATGATTTGGTTTTTAACCAAACCGCGTTGCCGCATTCGGATATCCCCGGATCAAAGGTTGCTAGACACCTCCCCGAGGCTTTTCGCAGGCACGCCACGTCCTTCATCGTCTACGATATCCCTAGGCATCCACCGTCTGCCCTTAAATAAAATGCAATATACTCATTCACCCGGTAATGAAAAATGCCATCCATATTTAACTTATTTCAATGTTCGTCAAGAGAAAATAAAAACCGCTCTCGGAGCGGCGGTTTCGAGGCAAATTTAAACCCCAGAAATGTCAGCCGCTTCCTTTGATTGATATGGTTTCTATTTTCCTCATGATCAATTGCAAGTATATCAAAAGCCAGAAACCCTGTCAAGAACCCATGTTAAAACTTCAAAGATTCTTGGCTGCCCTCGTCCAAAGCTTTATTAACCTGCTTGTCGGCCTCCACATTTTCCTCCCTGGGAATCAAAAAGAAATCCAGCCTGCCGAAATCTATCTTTAAGTTCCAAACCTGCAAAAACAAAGGCTGAATATTGGAATTGACTATCTTGTATTCCCCTTTTAACTGCTTGACCATCAGTTCCGAATCGGACCTCAACTCGAATTCCATTCTTTTAACTTTTTCTTTTCCATAAAGGGCTTTGGCTTTCTTGAGAGCGAAAATCACCGCTTTGTATTCGGCCTCGTTGTTGGTTCCCTCTCCGATGGTTTCTGAATATTCCTTGATCGCTTTTCCCTTGCCGTCGCAAAAAACCGCACCTATGGCCGCAGGTCCGGGATTTCCCCTGGAGCCGCCGTCCGTATATATGATAACCTTTTCCATAGTATCCATTTTATATCAAAACAAAGAAAATTCCGATACTTCTCATTTAAATTGCTTTTCCAGGCATTTTTCAAATTTTCCCAGGTTTTTGTTTTTGATTCGAAAACCGCCCGCCTTGGGATGTCCTCCGTAGGTTTCCAAAAGCTTTGAACATTTGGACATCATCTTTACTCCGTCCAAACCTTCGGGGGTTCTTACGGCGCCCTGCGATTCTCCTCCTTTTTTGCTGTAAAGGAAAATGGGCTTTTTGGAGTTTTTCTGCATCAGGGAAGCGACCGGACCCAAAGTGAGAATCTTCCAGGATTCCGATCCCTCGAATATGATCGGGGAATCTTCCTTGCCCTGAAGCTTCGATTCCACTTCCTCTTTGACTCCTATGATTCTTTCGTGGCGCAGTTTGGATTTTTCCAGGAGGTTTTCTGCCATGGCTTTGGCTTCTTCCAGAGAGGCGCAAGTCAAAAGAAGATAGCCTTCATTGACATGATTGACGCTTTCTCCTGCATGGCAGGCGGAAATTATCTTTTGCGATATTCTTCTAACATCCATGGGTCGGGGGTCTGATCCGTTTATCTCCCAAAAAGCTTTCAGGCCAGGCCTGACCGTGTTTACCAAAGAAGAAAGCCCTTGTTCGATAAACTCCAGATTGTCTTCTTTTTTGGGCATCATATCGGCTATAGTGGCCAAAGCCACCAACTCCAGAAAATCATTCCTCAAAGAAGAAGACATTTTCTTGCCGAGTACGGATTCTGCCACCCTGAAAACGACGCCGGCCGCCGAAAACTCTTTAAAGGGATACTTGTCCCCTTTCTGTTTGGGATTGACTATGATCGATGCCTTGGGAAGCTTTTTCAAGGGCTCGTGGTGGTCGATTATGACCACCTGGAATTTGAGTTTCTTGGCCAGATCCACTTCTTTGAAATTGGCGATCCCGCAGTCTGCCACGACCAGCAAGCCGGGAGCGTATTTCTTTAAATGCTCAAGGGCTTTTTCGTTGATGCCGTAGCCCTCCTCCTCCCTGTCGGGAAAGTAAAAAGCGGCTGCTCTGCCGCCCAGATTCCTGATGGATTCTTTCAAAATCACCACCGAAGCCATTCCATCCAAATCGGAATCTCCGTAAAGGATGATATTCTCTTTATCCTTAACCGCTTTTTTTATTCTTTCTGCCGCTTTGTCTATGTTTTTTATTCCGGCCATTGAAATCTATTCCAAAGGTTTTAAGCCGGGAAGATCTTTGCCAGAAAGAAATTCCAGCATGGCTCCACCTCCGGTGGAAAGATGCCCGAACTTTTCGGCCAGTCCCGCTTGATTTATAAATTCGGCGGTTTCCCCTCCTCCGGCCACGGAAAAGGCGCCGGATCCCGCTATGGCCTCGGCGATATCCCTGGAACCTTTGGCGAATCTTTCTTCTTCTATCTTTCCCAGAGGGCCGGACCAAAAGACCGTTTTGGCAGAAGCTATCTTCTCTTTGAAAAGCTCCACGGTTTTCGGACCGATATCTTTTCCTTCGACTTCGTCCAGGGGAGGCACGATTTTCTCGGGATGTTCCAAAGGAATTTTTTTCTCGTCGATTTCTTTCTTAATCATTCCTCCGATCAAAACCCAATCGCCCTTTTCGGATATCTTGTCGATCGCTCCGGATTTGGTCTCAACTTTTTTTCCTCCGATCACGGCCACCAGCGGCTTTGCCGGATTTTCCAAAAGGCCCTTCATGGCCTTTATCTCGCTTTCCAGAAGCATTCCGGCGCATGAGGGAAGGAATTCGGTTACTCCGGTTACCGACGCGTGAGCCCTGTGGGTCGTTCCAAAAGCGTCATTGACGTAAACGTCTCCCAATTCAGAAAGCGCCCTGGCGAATTCCCTATCGTTCTCCTCTTCTTCTTTGTGAAATCTTAAATTCTCAAGAATCATTATTTCTCCCGGCATCATTTGCAGGGTCCACTCTTTAATCTTTGGGCCGACGCAGTCGGGAGCCTTGGCCACCGAAAGATCGAGGTATTCTGTAAGTTTCCGCTGGAGGGGGTCGACTTTGAGCTCCTCGACGGCCTTGCCCTCGGGCCTGCCGATATGGGTCATCAAAATCACTCTGGCTTTTTTTTCAATCAAATATTCTATGGTAGGGATTGTTTTCTTGATCCTGAAGTCATCAAGAATTTCTCCGTTTTCTCCCAAGGGAACGTTGAAATCCACCCTAACCAGCGCTCTTTTTCCGAAAAAATTAAAGTCTTTGACAGTTTTCATGATTTAAAATTCTATTATCTCTCCCGGGCCTATCTCACCGCTTTTTTTTCCGCTGTCGGACTCTTTGCCGCCGGAAGAAGGCTCTTTGGTGGAAGGAGACTCTTTGCTTTCGGAAGAGTCTTTCAATTTAAGAGAATCTTTAATGGTTTTTTTGAGCTCCTGGAGATTGATTTCCTTTCTTTTGGGCCTGTTTTTGGACTCCTGCTCTTTTTTGGGCGGAGAGAAAGGAACGGTTTTTTCCTCCATTTTTTCTTTTTCCGGAAGCGAGCTCGGCTCTTTTTTCTCCTCTTGCTGCTCTTCTTTATCTTTCATCATTTTTTTCCGGCAGGACTTGCAGAAAACCGGCCTTTTGCCGTCTGGCTGAAAAACCACCTTGGTGTCTTTGCCGCAAACGGAACATTTGGCGTCGTAAAGGGTCGGCTGAGAGGCGGAAGACTGGGGAGAGCTCGAAGTGGTCAAGGCCTCGGACCATCTGCTGATTTTCTCTTCCACCAATTCTCTGGAAGTGCTGTATCTCTCCCGGGAAACCTTAATGATCTTTTCCACGTTGGATTCTGCAAATCCCGGAAAAGGAGGAATGGTCAAAGCCGAAAACGGGCGCCCGGCTACGCCGTCGATCATCAGCTTTAAGTATATATTGTACTTTGCCAAATTTACCAGGTCTTCTGCCATGAATTCTGGAGAAAACTCCCTTTCTATGAATTCGGCGTCGGCAGCTCCCACTCTAAAACAAATAATGGTGCCGACGTTTCCAAAAACGGCGTCCCTCACTTTTTCTTCCATCTGAGTTATGTACTGATGGGCCAAGGTCAATGCCAAGCGATATTTTCTGGCTTCGGAAAGCACGTTGACAAAAGATTCGGTGGCGAAATTCTGGAACTCGTCCACGTACAGAAAGAAATCTTTTCTTTTCTCTTCTGGTATGTCCACCCTCTGCATGGCCGCCAGCTGAAGCTTGGTAACCAAAAGGGCGCCCAAAAGCCTGGAATTATCCTCGCCTATCCTTCCTTTGGAAAGATTCATGATTATTATCTTTCCCTTGTCCATCACTTCCCTCATGTCAATGGAAGAGCGCACCTGCCCGATAATATTCCTCACCAAAGGAGCGGAAATGAACTGGCCGACTTTGTTCTGAATGGCGGCCGTCGCTTCCACCTCATAGCGCTGCGTATATCTGGCGAATTCCTGCACCCAGAATGACTTGACCACCGGATCTGTAATATTATCGACCACTTTTTTCCTGTAGTCTGCATCTGCCATCATGCGGTTAACCCCCAAAAGAGTGGCTCCCGGGTATTCCAAAAGGGCCAAAATACAGTTGTTCAGAATGTATTCCATGCGGGCAGACCAAACGTCGGGCCAGATTTTCTTAAAAACCCCCATCAAACCCCCGGCCACCAAGTGGCGGTGTTCGGCGTCCACTTCCTCCATTATGTTAAAAGCGATGGGATAATTGAGATCGGCAGGATTTACATATATGACATCATTGATTCTTTCGGAAGGCACGAAATTCAAAATGTCTTCGGCAGCTTCTCCGTGAGGATCTACGAACCCGATTCCGTGGCCCGCCTGTATATCCTGAATGGCCATGTTTTTGAGCATCACCGTTTTCCCCATGCCGGTTTTCCCAACGACATAAACATGCCGACGCCTGTCGTCAATTTTTATCCCGAATCTCTTCCTGGTATTCCTATAAGTGGTTTCCGCAAAAAGCGTTATGTCGTGATTCATATATTATTCCAAAGGCAGACCCGGAGGAGCTTCCCCCCTCTTTGATTCCACTCTGGAAACGAAAGGAGCGGGAGCCACGGTCCTGCCGGGGAAATGATAAATAGTGGCCAGTTCTTCGGTATCCAAGATGAAAGTCCCACCGGGCTTGGGGAACAAAGGGGGCATTCTTCTCACGTATTTGAAAAACAAAGCCCTTTTTCTTATATACGTCCTGCGGACCCGTAAAATATCAATGATCGGGTAGCGGTGTATCTTGGTGATGGTTTTCGGCCAGGGCTTTAAAGCATTCATGTTTTCTGTCGAAAATTGGTTGAAAAAGCTGAAAGGAATAGTTTTTGCTCCGCCGAAATACACGTCCTTGCGGGCCAGATAAATAAACCTTATGTAGCAGGAAAAACATCTATTTGAAATTTTTCTCTCGATGCCGGTCAGAACGTCCTTTTCTCCGGGAGTAATTCTCATTTCCGGAGGCAAAAGGTCCATGGGGCCTTTTTCTTCCCCCTGGCCGGGCATCTTCCCGAAAAACAGTTCATCGGCCGCCTCTTCAATTATCATCTTGGACTTTGGCTTTTCTGGGCGCTTGGCGATTTTGTCTGCTATCTGCCTGCCCCTGTCTATAAAATTGTTTTCTTTGTTGGTTATGGGTTTTGCGGAAATCTGTATCCAAAGCTGCTCTCCCGGAGTCAATTTTCCCATCCCTTCCAGCAAAGTAGCCATGGGATCTATTCTTTTTTCTTCTTTGGATTCTTGTCTTTCTTCGAAAAAATCATGGTAGGTCTTTATGGGATAGACGTCGGGTTTTATCATTTCGTAATCGCAGCCCCACATTTCCCAGTCTTTATTGGGAAGATTCTGGGGAACCGATTTTACGTAGTCTTCCACGGCCGAAATTTCGGCTTCGGGATACTGGGAATACAAAGCGGATTCTATGGTATTTCTCCTGCCCTCCGCACATCTCAAATACAAACGGGGCTCTCCGCCTATGCTGGCCATTTCCAGCTGGATCGAATCCAATTGTTTTCCTTCAACCCATTTTTCCCACCAGTCGGGAGGATCGTAGGTGGCCCCCCATATGGCAGAAAACGTCTGATCCATGGACTTCAAGGGCTTCAAAACCTCCCGGGGCATTCTTATCTCCAGCAGAACTTTTTTCTGCTTTGAAAGCCAGACTTCCATCCGCCACCAAAGCCAGAAAAAAACAAAAGGGCCGTACAGAATGAAAGGCAGCGGAAACCACCACCAGTTCTCTATAATGGCCCAAAGATTATTTAAAAATGTGGATAAGAAAACGGCTGCTTGATCCATTTAAGCCCTTCTTATTATGAATTTGCCTTCGGAATTTTTAAGGAAGCGCTTTTTATCTTGAAGATTCAACAGAATCGTGTTTACTTTTACTTTTTTGCGGTTGAGGACTTCCCTGACCAGGCGCTCCTTTTCGACCGGCCGACCCTCTTTTTTGATAACATTGGCGATAACGTCTTTGACCGTTCCCGACTCATAACCCCAGTCTTTAAGAGCGTAAAGCCCCCGGCCCACCAAAACGAATCTCGGGTCTTTTATGAGTTCATTGTGAACGGTTTGGATTATGACCGATTTGGAATTGTCATCGGAGAAAAAATCGTTGATGGAAGAAGCCACTCTGGTGAAATGCAGGGGTTTTTTCTCCCTTTTCAAAACGATATAGGCTTTGTCCTTAACTCCTCTGGGATTGACCTCCGGCCATTTTTTCAAGCCGTAAAGGCCTTCGGGCCCTTTAACCACTTTTTTGGAAACCTCTATATGCGAAGCGGGGATTCCAGAAGGCAAAGGCATGGGCTCTTTTTCTTTTTTCAAAAGAGAAGCGAAAGAAGTTATGCTTTTCCTGGCCAGCAATGGGGCTTTTTCCGAGGTATGCCAGAAAGGCCAAAACTCTTCCGTTTCCGGGAATCTTTTGAACTTACTTCCCAAAGCGAGCAAAAAATTGGCCTGGTTTTGCAATCTCTCCCCTCCCAATTTGGCCAGCAGCAAATCTTCCCGGCAAAGAAAACCGGAAGAATCGATTGTTCTGGCGAAACTTTTGAAAATCCTTTGGAGCTCTTTTTCCCGGCTCTCTTTATCCCTTAAGGTTTTCAGGGAATCTTCTTCTATCTGGCGGACTCTTTCCCTGCTTATTCCGTAATACTCGCCGACCGCTTCCAAAGTGTTCTTTTGGCCGTTCAAGCCGAAGCGCTTTGCCAAAACATCCCTGTTTCTGGAAGGCAGGTTTTTCAAGAGACTGTCGCAAATTTTTTGAAGATTGTTTTCTATGGCCATTTTAATATATTTAATCACACATTAAAAATATTGTCAATGGCGGCGCAGCCAGGCGACCAACAAGGGAGAAACCAAAAACAGAGACGAATAGGTTCCCGCTACAATTCCGATGATCAAAGCCAGAGAAAAATACTGCAGGCTGGATCCTCCGAAAAGGAAAATGGCCACCAGGACCAAAAGAGTGGTCAAAGAAGTATTGACGCATCTGGTCAAGCTCTGGTTCAAACTCAAATTAACGGTGTCCTCAAAATCCACCCCGACTCTTTTTATAAGGTTCTCTCTAACCCTGTCGAAAACCACCACTGTGTTATTTATCGAATATCCCAGCACCGTCAAGAGGGCGGCAACGACCGGTATGGTGATTTGCACCCCGTAATGCCCGCCCAAAACCGCAAACACTCCCAGGGGAATCAAAACGTCGTGGAAAAGGGCCACCAGCGAAATCAATCCGTACTGCCAGGATCGGATAGGCCTCTGAACCCGGCGGAAAGCGAAAGCGATGTATATCACGACCGAGAACAAGGCGGCGGCTATCAATATTTTTGTTTTTTGCTGCAATTCCCTGCCGATGGTCGGACCGATGGATTCGAACTTTCTCTCTTCCACCTCGTACTGGTTTTCCAGTTTTTCTAATACTTCCCTGTGTTTTTCCTCTCCGATATCTTTCATCCTTATAATCATGCCTTTTTGGTCGGCCAGCTGGACATAATAACTGCCCAGATCCAAACCGGAAAGGGTTTCTTTGACCTGTTCGGTGGTCGGCCGGTCGGAGAAATAATGCAATTCCATAATGCTTCCTCCGGTAAAGTCAATTCCGAGATTCAAGCCGAAAAACAGTAAAGAAAAAACGCAGCCCGAAACCAGCGCCAAAGAAAAGGCAAAGTATATCTTTTTGTATTTTAAAAAGTTAATCGTCTTTAAAGCCATAAAATTATATTCCGGCCAATTTGCGGAGCTTTTTAATTCTATCGGTTTTTTCCCAGGTGAATTCCGGTTCTTTTCTCCCGAAATGCCCTTCGCAGGCGGTCTTTTTATAAATGGGCCTCAAAAGCTTTAGCTCTTTTATGGTTCCTCCGGGCGACAAATCGAACGCTTTGGGAACAATGCGGGCCAATTTTTCTTCGGATATCCTGCCTGTTCCGAAAGTGTCAAAGCTCAGCTCCGTAGGTTTGTTTCCTCCGATGACGTAAGCCATTCTGACCAAGCACTTTTTGGCCAACCCGGAAGCTACCACGTTTTTGGCCACGTACCTGGCCATATAGGCGCCGCTCCTGTCCACTTTAGTGGGGTCCTTTCCGGAAAAAGACCCTCCTCCGACGGGAGCGAATCCCCCGTAGCTGTCCACTATGATTTTTCTTCCGGTCATGCCCGTGTCGGAAACCGGCCCTCCTATCACGAACCTCCCCGTATTGTTGACGTAAAGCTTGGTGTTTTTATCAAGATATTTTCCGCAGACCGGCTTTATGACTTTCCCGACAATGTCGTTTCTTATCTTTCTTGAAGAAACGCCGGGATCGTGCTGGGCGCCGATGACCACATTGTCTATCCTTTTGGGGCGGCCGTTCCAATATTCAACGGTCACCTGGCTTTTCCCGTCGGGCCTTAAATAAGGAAGGGTTCTGTTTTTTCTGACCTGGACCAGCTTTTTAACCAGCTTGTGGGCCGTCATTATGGGCAGGGGCATGAATTCGGGAGTTTCCCTGCAGGCGTATCCGACCATCATTCCCTGGTCTCCGGCCCCTTGGCTCTTGCTGCCGGTCTTTTTGACTCCCTGGGCGATATCCGGAGACTGGCCGTGAATGGTGTTGAAAATGGCCAGGGTCCTGTAGTCAAAGCCGTAATCGGGCTTGTTATAGCCAATTTCTCTGACGGTATCCCTCACGATCTTGTCTATATTAACCCAGGCGGTGGTGGTAATTTCCCCTCCGACTATCAAATAGCCCATGCCGGTGAAGACTTCGCAGGCCACCCGGCTGTATCTGTCCTGTTCCAGAACCCCGTCGAGAACGGCGTCGGCCACCGCGTCGCTAACCTTGTCGGGATGCCCGGGACAGACCGATTCTGAAGTGAATAAATATTTTTTTACAGCCATAGAGTTTTCGCTTTTTCAAGTTTCGTTCCCACGAACACCCGAAGAAAGCTTTTAGTTATAATAATGGCAGAAAACATGCTCATTAAAATTCCAATGGTCAGGGTAAAGGCAAACCCTTTGACAAAACTCGTTCCGAATCCGAAAAGAATCAGAGCCACTATCAGGGTGGTGAAATTTCCGTCTCTTATGGAAGGCCAGGCCCGCCTGAAGCCTTCTTCCACGGACATTGAAAGGCCTTTGCCAGATTTCAATTCCTCCCGCATCCTGGAAAAAATCAATATATTTGCGTCAATTGCCATGCCCACAGAAAGTATGAATCCCCCGATACCAGCCAAAGTGAGGGTAACAGGAATGAGTTTGAAAATGGCCAGTACCAGGGCCACGTATATTGCTAGGGCCAAAGAAGCCAAAAGCCCGGGGAAGCGGTAAAAGAATATCAGGAAAACGACCACGGCCAAAAGACCGGCGATTCCCGCCTTCAAACTTTTATCCAGAGAAATTTTTCCCAGAGTGGGGCCCACACTCTGCTGAGAAATGAGCTCTATGGGAACCGGAAGCGCTCCGGCGTTCAGATTTCTGGCTAAAGTTTTGGCTTCTTCCACGGTAAAATTCCCGGTAATCTGGGCTTTTCCTCCGGAGATTTCGGCCTGGACCACCGGAGCGGAAATCAATATTCCGTCTATGTATATTGCCAAAGGCTCTCCTATGTTCTCTGCGGTAAGCTCTTTGAAAATTTCTTTTCCTTCGTCATCGAACTCCAAAAGAACCATAGCCTGGTAAGTGGTCTGGTCGAACCCCAGTTCGGCTTTCTCTAAATACTTCCCGGTGAGAGACGTGGGAACAAAAGGATCCTTGAAAGCCAGCTGCCAATTGTCCACCTGGTCCAATTCTTCTTCTGTAAGGCCCCGGATTTCCTCTTGCTTTTGCTGGATGGCTTCTACTTGGTCATCGGGCAGCTGCTCCCTGAACTCCAAAAAAGGGGTTTTCCCTATCTCTTCTATGGCTTGGGCGGGATCTTTAACGCCGGCCAGTTCGACTATCAAACGATAACTGTCGCCCGCTTCCTGCACCTGGACTATCGGCTCTCTGACTCCGAACAAATTAACCCTCCGCTCGATAACGTCCCTGATTCCTGCCATGGAAGAGCCGTGCTCTTCTTCTTTAATATCGGAAAGATCCGCCTGGTAAATCAAATGGGTTCCTCCCTGCAAATCCAGTCCCAGCTTGAAAGGAACTTCCGGAAAATGAGGCAGACCAAGAGAAGCTTTTCGATTAAAAAAATCGATTCCCGCGTTGAAATACCCGGGATAATCTAAAACGGCGGCCGAAGCTGCCAATAAGAAAATTACCAGAATTGTCAGCCAAGGTTTTTTTCTCATGAAAAATAATGGCCAAAATCAACCATTTAAATTAATTCTATACTTTATTTCCCAATTGTCAATCGATTTTAAAGTTGACATCGGCGATTCTTTTATGGTATTTTAAAATAGATCCTTTAAAAAAGACTCCTTCTCGGTGCAAGAAAACAAGGATGGAAAAGGAGGTAGCCGCAATGTATATAGTAGGCATTGTAGGGCCCTACTACAGCGGGGGCGACTGCCGGCTGATAGACCACAACATCGCCAACGCCCGGCACGTCATGATAGCCATCGCCAACAGGTTCGCTGAAAACCAAAAGGTGGGGTTCTTTTCCGCCCACAGCCACACAGCCAGATTCGAGACTTTGGCTAGGGCTCCCGAACCCTATTTTCTGACCGTAGACGACACCATTTTCGACCGGGCCTGCGACGCTTTCGTTTTACTCCCCAACTGGAGAAAATCGCCAGGATCTATCAGAGAACACGAATGGATAAAAAGCGTAAAAAGGCCGGTTTTCAAGCTTAGAAGCTACAAATTCAGAGATATCGAAAGACTGCTCGACCAATTGGAAAACTGGGCCGAAAAACAATGATTTCTTATTAAAAATCCCCGGAATTTTCCGGGGACTTTTTTCATTCCTCGACAAGAGTTTTGAACACCTTGTAGAAGCTTTTGGGAGCATTATCCTCTATCTGTCCGTCATTGGCTATTCTCACCTTTTTCTTCAAGCCCAGCATAAAAAGCATGAAAACCCCGCCCATGTCGAACTTGGAGCCTCCGCTTGCCTCATCGTACCAAATGTGAACCTCGTCGGCTTCCAGGATCTTCTCGAAATTGGTCCTGCAGATATTAATTCCGCCTTCGGAATCTTCCTGCTCCGTATCCCTGCAAGGCCAATGAATCGAATTCCCGGCTTCTTCCAGAGATCGAACGTATTCTGCTATCTTTTCCTGTATTTCGGGATCCGCCTTGCGAACGGGAGAGATAAGAAAGATTTTCATGAGCACCTCCTTGTGTTTTTCAAACTACCTTTATTCTCCTTTCCAGTCAATCCAATCTTAAAACTTTTTCGTAAGCTTCGACAGTATCTGAAATAAGCTTTTTGCGGCCGGTGGCCTCGGCAAGGGGAATATTGAACTCCCTAGCTTCCCGAAGGTGCCTCTGCCATCTGTCTCCCCGATCGGTTCTGTAAACGAGAGAGCGGATGTTGTCCAGGCAGTCGCAGGCTTTGATCAGTTTTATTTCCTCTGCCGACTTGAGAGTCTTTCGGAACTTCTCTTTCTTGGTTTCTTTTTTCTTGTCCCTGGTAAGTGAAAAAACGAATCCGGAGACCCTTTCTCCGAACTTTTCTTTTATTTCTTTCAAAGGCACTCCTGTGTCTTCCACCACGTCGTGAAGCAAAGCTGCAATCAGCACGTCTTTGTCTTTCACTCCCAAATCGTGAATTAAAAAATTAACCACCCTTACGGGATGGATAAAGTAAGGGTCGCCCTCGTCCCTTTTCTGCCCCTGGTGGGATTTTTCCGCCAGATTCAGGGCGCTCATCACGGAATCTTTTTCCGGCAATCCCTGCAATCCTTCAATCAGCCTTTCTTTTTGCAGCTCTAAATTTCTAAATTCATCCATAATTTATTTTTTACCGCAGCATTTTTTGTATTTTTTTCCCGAACCGCAAGGGCAGGGATCATTCCTGCCCACCGGGCCTTTGGGAGTCGAAGAAACTTGCTTTGGATCTTGTCGGGATTCTTGCTTGGGATTCAATCCGGCCTTAAAGATGGTGGAAGCTATGTTCGACTCTATGTTCGCTATCAGCCTTTGAAACATTTTATGCCCCTCTGTCTTGTATTCGACCAGAGGATCTCGCTGGCCGTAAGCCCTCAGCCTGACAGAATCTCTTAAAGCTTCCATTTCCTCAAGATGGTTCATCCAGAGCATGTCCAGTACTTTCAAGCTGATGTATCTGGCTGCCGGAACAAACTGGTCTCCCAGCTCTTGGGCTTTCTTTTCCAGTTCCTTTTTTTGTTCGGAAGTCTGAAGCCATTCTTCTATTTTCTCCTTCCAGTCTTCGGTCTCTAAAAACTCCCTTCTTTTTTTGTAAATCAGCGACCTGTGCTTGTTCATCACGTCGTCATAATCCAGAATGTGCTTTCTGAGGTCGAAGTTCATTCCCTCTATTTTCGACTGGGCCGATTCTATGGCGGAAGACACCATCTTGGCCTCTATGGGCTGGTCTTCGGGAATCTTGAAAGCTCCCATCATAGACTTTATCCTGCCTCCTCCGAAAATCCTCATCAGGTCGTCCTCGAGTGAAACGAAAAACTGGCTGGAGCCCGGGTCCCCCTGCCTTCCCGACCTCCCCCTCAGCTGGTTGTCTATTCTCCTTGCTTCGTGCCTTTCTGTGCCGATAACGTGCAGGCCTCCGGCCTCTTTCACTTTCCGGCTGTTTTTTTCGTCGGGGGGATTCCCTCCCAGAATTATGTCGACTCCCCTTCCTGCCATATTGGTGGCGATGGTCACCTGTCCCAATTTTCCGGCCTGGGCTATGATTTGGGCCTCCCTTTCGTGCTGTTTGGCGTTCAGAATTTCGTGGGGGACGCCTTCTCTCTGCAAAAGTTGTCCCAAATATTCGTTCTTCTCGATCGAGGTAGTGCCCACCAGGACGGGCTGCCCTTTTGAATGCCTCTCTTTTATCTCTCTAACGACCGCCTTGTACTTCCCCTCCCGGGATTTGTAAATGCGGTCGGGCAAATCCCTTCTTATCATCGGCTCGTTGGTGGGAACTATTATGACGTCCAAAGAATACACCTTGTCGAACTCTTCTGCCGAGGTGGCCGCCGTTCCCGTCATTCCAGAAAGCTTCTCGTACATCCTGAAATAGTTCTGGAAGGTGACCGAAGCCAGGGTCAGGGATTCGGGCTTGACTTCCACCCCTTCTTTGGCCTCCACCGCCTGGTGCAGGCCGCCGGACCACCTTCTGCCGGGCATTAATCTGCCGGTAAACTCGTCGACTATGATGACCTCTCCGTCTTTTACCACGTAGTCTTTGTCTTTTTTAAAAAGAACCTGGGCTCTCAGGGCCTGTTCCAAATGATGGACGTACTTTATCCCTTTTTCCTCGTAGATGTTTTCCATTCCCAGGATTTTTTCCACCTTGCTTATGCCGTCTTCTGTCAGCGTTACGGCCCTGGATTTTTCGTCTATCTCGTAGTCTTTCTGGGCTTCCAGGCTGGGAGTTATTTTGGCGAATTCCAGATACCATTTCGAGCTTTCCTGGTCCGGGGCGGAAATTATCAGAGGAGTTCTGGCCTCGTCTATCAATATGGAATCGACCTCGTCTATAATGGCGTAATTGTGCCCCCTCTGGGACTGCATATTCAAATCGTAAACCATGTTGTCTCGCAAATAATCGAACCCGAATTCGTTGTTGGTGCCGTAGGTGATGTCGGCCGAATATGCTTCCTTCCGGGAAACCTGCTTTAAAAAGCTTTCTATCACCTTGAAGCCTCCGACCTCGTCTCTCAATTCGTCCTTGCCTTTGTCCTCGGGACTGTAAATGTAGGCCTGGTCGTGCACGATGCACCCCACCGACAGGCCCAGCAGATTGTAAATCTGGCCCATCCAGACGGTATCTCTTTTGGCCAGATAGTCGTTAACCGTAATCAAATGGGCTCCTTTTCCCTCCAAGGCGTTCAGGTACAAGGGCAGAGTGGCGGCCAAGGTTTTTCCTTCTCCGGTCTTCATTTCGGCTATCTTTCCTTGGTGCAGGACTATCCCTCCTATCAGCTGGGAATCGAAATGCCTCTGATCCAAAGTCCTTTTGGCAGCCTCCCTGACCAAAGCGAAGGCTTCGGGCAGCAAATCGTCCAGTTCGGAAGATTCAGTCCTCTTTTTCAGCTCCAGGGATTTTGATTTGAGCTCCTCATTAGAAAAGCCCTCGAATTTCTTTTCGAGGCCGTTTATTTCCTCAACTACCGGCTGCAGCTTTTTCAGATATTTCTCGTTGGCGTCTCCCAATATTTTGGTTAAAATTCCCATATCTTGTCTTTTTACGATACAAAAAAAACCGGCTCTTGTAAAGGAAAAAACCGGAAGAATTAAACTTAAAAAGCGTAGTTCAAGATTTTGTAGGCCAGCTTGGCTGCCAGAAAATCCGGAGCTGCCATGCCCGGTATGGGATCGAGCTCAACGACGTCCGCTCCCACTATTTTTTTCTTCTTGGACACTTCTTTGATTAAATTCAATGATTCATACCACCCCAATCCGCCGGGCTCGGGAGTTCCGGTGGCGGGCATTATGGAAGGATCCAGTCCGTCCAAGTCGAAAGTAATGTAAACGTTGTCTGAAAGAGTGGAAACGATCCGGTCCAAAGGAAGGTCCGGGGCGAAAAAAACTGTCTTTACATTTTCCTTTTCAATATATTCCGCATCTTCCTGGGAAATGCTCCTTATCCCAACTTGGGTTACGGAAATCCCCAAATCTCTGACTCTTTTTATCACTGAACCATGGTGATATTTCGTTCCTTCGAATTCTTCCCTCAAATCGGTATGGGCGTCAATCTGAAGAACGGACAAATCGGAATATTTTTCCTTGAAAGCCTGGACCGCTCCCAAGGTAATGGAATGCTCCCCTCCCAGCACCAAGGGAAACTTTCCGTCAGCCAAAAGTTTTGCCGACACCTCTTTTATTCTAGCCATCGTCTCTTGGGGGGAAGCTTTGGAAGGCTCCAAGGCGGGCATTGTAAAAACTCCCTTGCCGGAAACGTCTCTCTTGGTCTCGATATCGTAAAGCTCGAGATGCCTGGAAGCTTCGATAATGGCTTGAGGCCCTTCTTTGGTCCCCGCTTTCCAGTAAGTGGTGGAGCTGTAAGGCACGGGAAAAACCGCGATTTTCGAAGAATCGTAGTTCTGGTCTTCCAGCCCCAGAAAAGTAAAAGGTTCCGATTTTGGATAAGAGAATTCCTTCATTTTACTCTTGGTGTTTTTTGTAAATCTGGTCGGGGGTCCAATCTACCGGCCTCTTAAAATCCCTTTTTTCCAGATTGTAAAGAAGTTTTCCTTTTTTGGCGTAGAGATTCTTTCTTTTCCTCGGTTTTGCTTTATCAAAAGCATAACTGAAAAGAATGGGGGCGGCCAGAGTGATATCGGCGTTGACCACCGCAGTATTGGAAAGCTCATCTGGATTTATCTTGCCCCAGGATACGGCTTCCGACGGAGTGGCTCCCGAAAGCCCTCCCCACTGGGGCCTGTCCATGGTTATCTGGATGAAATAGTCGTGCCCCCCTCTTTCTATCCCCAGAGCCTCCCATAAATACGGCTGGGTCTGCAAATAGAAGTTTTTGGGAGAACCCCCTCCCAGAATAATAACTCCGTTTTCTTTTGCTCCCATAACGATGGAGGCGGTTTCTTTGACGTCCAAATTTGAATTGATATGCAGATCTATAACTTTCTTCTTTGTAAATTTTTTGTAAAAGCTTTTGTTGTAGGCTGCCAAATCCATTCCGTAAGTGGAATCTCCCGGTGAAGAAGTGTAGACGGGAACTTCCATTTTGGCGGCCTGGGCCAATATGGAAACTCCGGGATTTGGAGCTTCTTTGAGCAGCCTTTTTCCGATGTAATTGTGGAATTCGCTGGAAGAAACGGCCCCTCTGGGAGCTTTTTTGTCCAAAAGAATTTTTTGAGTGAACTTGTCCGTTCTAAGCAGGGTTTCGGTAGTTAAAAAAACATCGAAGATCCTCACCACTCCGTGCCTGTACAGAGTGGGGTCGTCTATCTTCCAAGTTCCTTTGCGCAAGGGGAGATTTAAAGCAAAATGGGTATCATGGTACAAGTTGGCCCCGGTGGCCACTATGAAATCGATGAATCCTTTTTCCATCATTGAAACTATCTGTCCGGAAAGCCCGGCCGGAGTTAAGGCGCCGGCCATGGTCAAACCCACGGTAACGTCTCTTTTTTTATCCAGCATTCTCTCTGATAAAAGCCGGCAGGCTTCTTGAAGCCTGGCCGCACTGTAAGCTTGGTAGTAGTTTTCGACCAGCTCTGTAACTTTTATTCCTTTTTTCAATTTCCTGGGAGAAATTCTCCTTCCGGAAAAGAAAGGATTTCTTTTCATTTTATTTTTTATTCATCCTTTTTATTTTCTCCTGGATATAGTAAGAAAAATACTGGAAATATTTTTCCTGCAATTCGGGAATTTTCCAGTCATCGCCCGTAACCCGGCCCCGACAGTTCTTCGAGCCGCAGGAGCATTTAAAATTTAACCGATCGCTGCTTTCTGAAAAAGCGTAGTCGAAAGTCATCTCTTCTCCGGGCTCGATATCGCGTATCGCCACGAGAAATATCTGCCCTTTTATGCCGGAATTAGGATCACAGCTATGGTTGAAAAAATCGGTCGCTTCCCGCTCTCTATTGTCAAAGGTGACGTACCATAAATTGTCATGAATTTGCAAGGCGTAATGAACGGCAGGATCTATTTCATTAATCGTATTTTCATCCGCCAAGTCTCCGTCCCAAATACAAATTAACTCTCCCTTCCCAATTTTTTCTTTGGCGAAAATACCTTTATCGTCAATGGAGTTGGTTCTTACCTCGGCCTTAGGATTCAAATACGGATGGCTCACCGGCATGAATCTATGGAATAAATACAGCGGCAGCAACGACGGAAGTCCATTTTTTGTTCTTTTCTCCTCTGGCGGTCTGGGTAACGTTGGCCGTTCTGATGATCTTTCCGCTCAGCCTGAAAGCTTGCCTCCTGGAATCCCAGGCATCGTCGGGATCAAACCTCAAACCCAAAGTGGTAGCCAGCATGGAAGCGGCCAAGTCTTCCGCATAATCTCCGGCAACTTCTCTTTTTTCTCCGAAAGAATGATGTTCGGACAGATATCCGTATTTGTTGCGATTTCCCGGTATGGCGCAGCCAATGGAAGCTGAAACCAGACGATTGGGCTCGTCGACCGCGTTCCTGGCCATGACCACGAAGACCACTTCTCCGGGATTCAAACTTTCCATGCCTTTGGCCAAGGTTACTTTCTTGCAGCCCGGAGGCAAAATACTGGAAACGGAAACCAAATTGAACTGGGCTATCCCGGCATCCCTCAAGGCGACCTCGAAAGAAGCCAGATAATCCTTGTGAACTCCCACCCCTTTGGTGAGAAAAAATTTGCTGGGGGTCATATTTTTTTAAAAATTATAAAGTTATTTCATTATTCCACCTGGAGAACTTTTGTCAATAGAATTTTCCAAAAAAAACGTGCCCGCTTGAAACAGGCACGCTAAAAAATATTTTTTAATCCTTTCTATCTTTTTCTTTTTTTGGGTTTGGCTTTCTTCTTCGGTTTGGCTTTCCTGACCGTTTTCTTCTTTGTTTTTTTCTTAGCCATTTTATTTAAAAATATTAATAAGGAAGCAAATAGTCGACCAGCTATTTGTTAAAAAATCAAATCCTTATTTTATTATCCCGCTATCAAAGATTGTTGTCAAGGATTTCTATTTCTTCTTGAAGATGCAAACCATATTTTTCCCTGATTTTCTCTTTAATCCTTTTAATTAAATGCAAGACATCTTCGGACGAAGCTCCATTGAGGTTAACGATAAAGTTAGGGTGCTTTTCCGAAACCTGGGCCGAGCCTTCTTTTTCCCCTTTCAGGCCGCATTGATCGATAAGAAAAGCGGCCGGCAGAATGTTTTTCCCGACAGCCTCTTTCGCTTCCGGAAACTTGCTAAAAAAATCGACTGGCAGACTATCCAAAACGACATTTTTAAAGCAGCTGCCGGCCGAAGGTTCTTTGGGGTGCTTTTTTTGCCGGTGATCCAAGTAAGCCCGGGCTTTTTCTTTTATCTTTTCTTTATCGCCTTTTTTGAATTCCAGCGCTGCTGTTAAAATAACCAAATTGGGATTTTTTTTGAAAAGGCTGCTGCGATAGCCAAATCGGCATTCTCCTTTTGACAGAACAAGCTTATTGCCAGAATCCATATCGTAAGCTTCAACTTCTTTCAAATTATCCGCTATTTCTCCGTCAAAAGCTCCGGCATTTCCTCTAACCGCTCCTCCGAGAGTGCCAGGTATGCCGACTGCCCATTCAAAGCCCGCCAAACCGCTCTCTATCACTTTTTTGAAAAGAACGGTCAAGCTGGTTCCGGCCTCAACGATCACCTCCTCTTTCTGCATTTTCACGCCGGCATTGTTAACTTTAATGACGATTCCTCCATAGCCCTTGTCGGAAATCAAGAGATTGCTTCCTCCTCCCAAAACAAAAAAAGGGATTTTTTCTTTTTCCGAAAAAGAAACCGCTTCTTCAAGCTCTTTTTTATTTCTGACCGCGCAAAAATACCGGGCTTGGCCCCCGATTCTGAAAGTGGTAAGGCCCTTCAAGGAAACGTTTTCTTTTATTTCCATAAATATTTGAAAGGGCGGGAAAAAAACTCCAATTCATAGAATTTAGTGAGTATTCCCGCCCGATTGCATAATAACAGAATCAAAAAAAACAGCAAGCCTCACGTAAGTAAGGCCTGCTGCCGAATTGGAGTTATTAACTCACTGAGCTCATGTTATCACCCCTTTTCTTTTTTGTCAAGCTCAACCCCCGAGAAGCTCATTTATTTTCTCCCTGGTGCTGGACCCCACGTAACCCGTGCTTTTTTGAAGGCCCAAAGGTTCAAGAATTTCGGAAGCGTATTTTTCCTGGAAGCGGATAACGGCCTTTTCTGTCAAGGTGAAAAAGTTTCCGGTGACCAGGCCTTCCGGATATATTTCAGAGCCCTGGGATTTCAAGAACTCCTGCAGGCAACGGACCCGGGAACTATCCTCAATTCCAAAATAAAGGTCTTGATCGATTAAAGAACAAGAATGCTCTCCGAGCTGAGCCAACAGCTGCTGAAGCTGCAGGATAACCGCTTTTATCTGATCGATTCTCTGTGAAAGCTCGGCTCTGCTCAGCTGGGAAACGGGCTTTTGAAGAGGCGGGAGATAAGGAATTTCCACTTCTTGCTGCTGCTCCTCTTCCGTTGAAGCCGACCAGAAAAAAGAATGGGAAGGTTCGATCGAAGAAAACCCTGAAGTTTTGTTCATGGTTATGGGCACAATGGTCAGGGAAATATATTCTTTTCCGAATCCGGAAACCAATATCTGGTCTCTGTCTTTGCCGTTGAAAATCAGCCGGTCTATTTCCAAGCTTCCGTCGATTCTCTCTAAAATATAGGGAACTACGAATTCTTTTCCTCCGGTGGTCTGGAATTCCAGCTTCAAGATTCCGCTGCCCCCGACAAACTTGTGCCAGTTTCCCGCCCAGTCCTTGGTGGTGTTGTTGACCGACAGCGTACTTTCTCCTATCAAAGGCAGATAGTTCACCAAAGGATTTATCCTGAAATCGTCGAGATTTTCGCTGGTATAACAATAATCCTGGGAAACTTGGCAATTGTTTATCAAAACGGTTATGGCCCAATCGATAAAAACATCGTCGAAATCCTTGGAAAATCCGGATTTGTCCAAGGCCGAATTCAAGCTTTCAATTCCTGTTTCTTCCATTTTCAGGGAATCGACCAGAATCCTGATGCCGTAATGATCGACCAGATATTGGACGAAAAGATTGGCCACGCTGTAATCGATCTGCCGATCCTTCCATTCGGTCAGGGAATCGAAGGGATTTTCAAGAAAATCGTTGACTCTTCTCTGAAGATTGCTCCCTTTGTAAACTTCGTCGTAGCCCAGGAAGGTCGGGGCGTAATCTGCCCTGGCTTCGTTGAGCCAAGTTTCCTCGGAAACGCCGTGATTTTTCTCTTTCTGGTTGAAAGTTATAAGGTGCATGAACTCGTGAGCCAAAAGACTTTTGGCCAAGGAATCGTTGATGAAAGAAGCGTTGAGATAAACCATTTCCCTCTCGTTGGATTCGGGAATCTGGACTTTGGGGTATTCGTCGGCAGTATCTATGTAGCCGCCCGCCCCTTTTTCCATTTGGTGGAAAAGAACGGTTATTCTGGTGTCCTTGTCTATGCCCGGGGTCCACTCCGAACCGAAAGTTTGAGTGAGTTGAGGATAAATATTGTCTTCGAATTCTTTGATCAGCTCGGTAAGCGAGCTTTCCATTTCCTGTTTTTCCTGTTCGGAAAACTCTTCCCAGAGGGAAGTTTCCAAATACCAATAGATCTTGGGTCCCATCATAACCAGAGTAGCTGAAATCTCGTCCCTGTTCTGGGCGTCATAAGAAGGCTCTATGTCGAAAACCGTTTCCTGGCCTATCTCTCCCTGGGCATGTCCCGCCAAAGGGAAAAGAACAAAGCCCAGAAAAACGGCAAATGTCAGAATCTTTTTCATTGAGGCAAAGAATCTAAAAATTCTTGTATTTTCGAGGTCAAATCCGGATTAATTTCCACCGCTTTCAAAGCGGCCTGCCTAGCCTTGTCGATCTGCCCGGTATTGGCATAGCTGGCCGCCAGCGAAGCCCAGATATTGGAGTTGTCGGGTTCCGATTCCAAAACCTTCAAGTAAAGAGGAACAAGGGCCTGATCGTCCTGAAGTTGGATATAAATGTTAATCGCTTTTTTTAAATTTTGGACATCGTTCTGCCAGTAGCTCTCTATCTTTTCCATTTCCCGCCTGGCCTCTGAGGGTTTTCCCGTGGCGCTGTAGGCCATGGCCAGGTACCAGCGGGACTGGTCGTATTCCGGCTCCAGTTCAAGAGCTTTTTCAAATAGAGCGACCGCTTCCTCGCTCCTGCCTTGGGGAAGCATGACTTCTCCCAGATACCAGTAGCCCTGCTGGTTGGTGGGGCTCAGCTCTATGGCTCTGGTTAAAACTTCTTCGGCCCTGACCAAATCCCGGGAATTCTGGGTTATATAATATGATACGTTGTAGAGCTTTCCGAGAAACAAATGGGGCCTGAAGTCCAGAGAATTTTGTTCTGCGCTTTTTTCCATTTCCTTTTTGGCCAAAGCCGAAGCTTCCAAAAGATACTGGGCCTGTCCGGACTGCCCGACGATGTTTCTGGTCACCCTCTGGGAAAAATGCTCCCTCGGCTCGTATTTTATCATCAAGGAATTGAGGGATTTTTTAAAGTTGTCGATGGAAGCTTCCAGTTCCTGGATGCCCAGCATCTGGACTGTATGGTAGCCCGCCTTGATGGGCTGGATATTTCCCAGGTACAAAGAAACCAGAGTGGCAACCAGCACTAAAGATCCAAAGAAAGGCCCCACCTTCCTTCTTTTGGGCTCTGCCTCCTCTTTTCCTCCCCAGACCAGAAAACCGATGAAGGCCAGAACCAAGAAGAAAACCAAATATGTGTTTATCATGTCGAAAACCAGCATATTGTGGAAAAAGTATATCACCAAAAGCACTCCCATGCCCAAGGGCAGAAAAATGTCCCTTATATTCGAAATCCTGGGAATGATTTTCAGAATTCCGAATAAAGCCGTACCGAAAATGGCCAGATAGCTCAAAAAACCCACCGCTCCCATGGTCACCAGAGTGTCCATGACGATGTTGTGGGCCCTGTCGAACCAAATTTCTTTTCCGCATCTGGCAGTAAACAAACAAGGATTGAAATTCTGATTGAAAGCGACGTTGAAGTTTTCCGGCCCCCAGCCCAGCACGGGCCTTTCCTTGAAGCCCTCCCAAGCCATTTCCCAGACCGTAAAACGGGGAGTCATCTGCTTGTAAAGGAGCTTGTCCGCCCTGTCTTTCAGAAATGGCGGCTGGAAAACCAGAGCCAGGCTAACGGATATTATCAAAAACAAGACTACCGCCCAGGCCAGGCGCTTGAGGTTCTTCCTTCTTGAAAAGAAAAGATAGCCCATGGCCAGAAGGAATATGCCGAGCCAAAAAGAGGCATGGGCGCCCCTGGCAGAAACATCAAATACGACATAAAGCATCGGAACCAGGCTGATCCCCGCAAAAATACGCCAGCCTCCTTTTTTGGAAAGAAAAAGCGCGACGGCAAAGAAAATGTCAAACAGCAGGTAGGCTGCCATAAAGGAAGTGTTTCCGATGGTCCCCCCTCCCCTGGTGGAAATGCCTTTTCCGCTTAGAATGTAAAGGCTCAAGATAACCCCGACGATTATGGAAACTCCCAACAACCTTTCCCAATCTTTCCTTTCCTTGAAAACGCCGCTCAAAACTATGAAAAAGGCCAGAAGATGGAGCATGGTCCAGATCCCGGTCATCCTTTCGTAGGTGGACCAGAAGGACCTGTCAAAGTTTATGCCCGTAAAGGAAGTGAGGATAAACACGGCAATAAACAGGAAAACGGCTATGGCCAGAGGATTTATTTTCGGCCTGTACCTGGAATTGGAAGCTGCCAGCAATAAATAGGCGGCAAATATTATCTCTACCCCTATCCTGAAGAAAGTGGTCTTGGGGGCCACAAAAGGGAAAAAGAATTTAGTGCTTACCACCAAAGGGGAAAAAAGAACGATGTAGATGCCGCAGGTTATAACAAAAAGACAGGCTTTCTCAAAGCCGGAAGAAAACAGAACTTTCTTTTCTGGCTGCTCTTCCTGGTTCCTTTTTTCTTTTTTCTCTCTTGATTGTTTTCCCACTTTCTTAATTCTATCTTATCTCCAAAAAGATGGCAACATAGAAAAACCCGCCCTTTGGAGGACGGATTTTTACTTTGGAATTATCTGTCGAATCTCTGGTCTCTTTTCTTTCCCCAGCAGTCCCGGCAATAAATCGGCCTGTCGGGAGCGGGCTTGAAGGGGAGCTCGGTTATTTCCTTTCCGCATTCTGAACACTTCCATTCCCCTTTGAACATCTGGCGGGGAGGAAAATCTCTCTGGGGCTTTTCTCCTGAATCTTCAAATGGCATATATTTGATTTTTAAAATTAAAGCGACCTTTTATCGCAATCAAAACACAGACACTAATTATGGTACGCCCGGCCCGGAAAGGTGTCAAGAAAAAGACTTGATTTTTCTCCGTTTTTGAATTATGATATGAAATATCGGAAAAATATGGTGGCCAATATAAATGCGCGCAAAATCATGCTTTTTTCGGGGGATGTAGCGGTTCTCTTTCTTTCCTTGCTGGGAGCGCTATTTTTGGGATTCTGGGGGGAATTCACCTGGAAGATTTTCAACTTCCACCTTCTGCCCTTTTCGATAATATATGTTTTCTGGCTGGCGATATTCTACGTCTTCGGGCTTTACGACCTGAAAGTGGCAAAACCCGGCTCTTCCTTTTACACCAAAACTCTGGGCGCATTGACCGCCTGCCTGGGCCTGGGAACGGCCTTTTTCTATCTCTTTCCCTTTTTCGACATCACGCCCAAAACCAACCTCTTTCTGAACGTCGCCATTTTCGGAGCCTTGTTCCTCTTGTGGAGAAAGATCTTCCATTCCCTTTTTTCCAAATACCTTTTGAGCAAGGCGGCCATAGTCGGGGAGAACCCGGAAACAAGAGAGCTGGTAAAAGAGATAATCAACAAGCCCCAGCTGGGATACAGGCTGGAAGAACTGGACCTTGAAAAAGACCTGCTCTCCCAGATCAATGAAAAAAAGATAGACACCCTTATAATGGCTACCAACCTGGATTCGGACCCCAAAATGGCAGAAAAGCTCTACGAATGCCTGCCCGCCCGCCTGAACTTTATCGACTGGGCTTCCGCCTACGAAACCATTTATGAAAAGATACCCGTTTCTTTCATCGGCCGGGCCTGGTTCTTCGACAATCTCAGGGAAGGCAGCAAGAACTCCTATGACAGGATAAAGAGAGCCGCCGACCTGGTCCTGGCCTCCGCCCTGCTCGTTCTAACCCTGCCCTTGTGGCTTTTGATATTTTTGGGTATAAAGGTACAAGACAGAGGGCCGATTCTCTACAAGCAAAAGAGGATAGGAAAAGACAGAAGGCCTTTCACGCTTTACAAATTCAGGTCCATGAAAAAGGGGGCCGAAGACCAAACCGGCCCCGTCTGGTCTTCGGAAGAAGATGCCAGAGTGACAAGGGCAGGGAAAGTTCTAAGGAGGCTCCACCTGGACGAGCTCCCCCAGATGATAAACGTTCTGAAAGGAGAGATAAGCCTGGCAGGTCCCCGCCCCGAAAGGCCCGAGTTTGTCGAGCAACTGGAAAAAGAAATCCCCCACTACCACATCAGGCACATAATCAGGCCGGGATTCAGCGGCTGGGCCCAGATAAAGTTCAGGTACGGCAGGTCTGTCATGGACAGCCAGGAAAAGTTCCAGTACGATCTCTATTATCTTAAAAACAGGAACATCTTTCTGGACCTGGGAATACTTTTGAAAACACTGCAGCTTTTCTTCAAAAAATAATGGAAAAATACAACCTCGACTATTTAAAAAGACTGGAAGCAGAAAGCATCTATATCCTGCGGGAGGTGGCGGCCGAATTCAAAAATCCGGTGCTTTTGTATTCCATAGGAAAGGATTCCTCTGCCACCCTGAGGCTCTGCCAGAAAGCCTTTTATCCCGGAAAAATCCCCTTCCCTCTTTTGCACATAGATACCGGCTACAAGTTCAAGGAAATGTACGATTTCAGGGACTATTACACAAAAAAGGTGGGAGCCAAGCTCATAGTCCACAAGAACGAGGAGCCCGAAGCCAAAAAGTTCGGATCCAAAGACGCACATACGGACAACTACATCTACTACAAGAAAACCAAGCCCCTTTTGGAGGCCCTGAAAAAATACGGGTTCGATGCTGCCATCGGAGGGGCCAGAAGAGAGGAAGAAAAGTCCAGGGCCAAAGAAAGGATATTTTCCCCGAGAAAGGAAATGGGAAGCTGGGACCCCAAAAACCAAAGGCCCGAGCTCTGGCACTTGTACAATTCCAGGCTCAAGGAAAAAGAAACAATGAGGGTCTTTCCCCTCTCCAACTGGAACGAAGTGGACATCTGGGCCTACATCAAGAAAGAGAATATCGAGGTGGTCCCCCTCTATTTCGCCCAAAAAAGGAAATTGATAAAAAGGAACGGAGTTTTGGTCAGAATGGACGAGTTCAACGAACCCGAAGAAGGAGAAGAAGTGATAGAGGCTGTATCTCGCTACAGAACCCTGGGATGCTCCCCTTCCACCGGAGCCGTTTTGTCTTCGGCTTCCAGTATAGACGAGATACTTGAGGAAATAATTAACGCCAAAAAGTCAGAAAGGGAAAACAGGGCCATAGACCAGACTTCCGAATCCTCAATGGAGCAAAAGAAAAAAGAAGGATACTTTTAACATGAAAGCCTACAACCCCCAATTGGAACTGCTGCACCTGGTTATTATGGGAAGCGTGGACGACGGAAAGTCAACGTTCATTGGCAGGCTTTTTTACGACCTCGGCGAAATTTACCAAGACCAATTGGAGCAGGTAAAAAAGGTGAGCTCCAGACAGGGCTCAGAAGACCTGGACCTTTCCCTTTTGACAGACGGGCTGTCCGCAGAAAGGGAGCAGAAAATTACCATTGACGTGGCCTACAGATACCTGTCCACTCCCAAAAGAAGGTTTGTGATAGCCGACGTTCCCGGGCACGAGCAGTACACCAGAAACATGGCAACCGGAGCTGCCAATTCCAATCTGGCCTTAATAGTGGCGGACGCCCAAAAAGGGCTCTTGCCACAATCAAAAAGGCACCTTTTCATTTCCTCCCTGCTGGGGGTTCCCCACGTCTTGGTGGTTATAAACAAGATGGACAGAATCGGATACAAAGAAGAGGTGTTCGAAAAGATAAAGTCGGACTTTACAGACTTTATGGCCAAGCTGAACATCAAGGACGTGCAGTTCGTTCCCGTTTCCTCTTTGAAAGGAGACATGGTGGTAAAGAGAGGCCAAAACATGCCCTGGTACCAGGGACCCACCGCCCTGAGCTATCTGGAAAGCGCTCAGGTAACCAGCGACATCAACCTGGTGGACTTCCGCTTTCCCGTCCAATACGTAATAAGGCCCGACCAGAACTTCAGGGGATATGCGGGCAGAGTGGAAAGCGGAACCATCAAAAAAGGAGAAGAAGTGAAAATACTGCCTTCGGGCCTGGAAACAAAAGTAAAGTCAATAATAGTTGGCATGGAAGAAAAAGAAGAGGCCTTTTCCCCTCAGAGCGTTGTTCTGACTTTAGACAAAGAACTGGATGTCAGCAGAGGAGATATGATAGTCAGAAAGAACAACCTGCCGGAAATCGGGCAGAACTTCGACGCCTTGATTTTCTGGATGTCCAACCAGCCTTTAAGCTCCAGCAAAAGCTACATTCTAAAGCAGACAACCAAAAGTTCCAGATGCTTTGTAAATAAAATACTTTATAGATTGAACATTGAAACCCTGCACCGGGAAGATTCAAGCTTCCTGGAGTTCAACGAAATAGGAAGGGCCCAGCTTTCCACAAGCGCCGCTTTGATAATCGACCCCT
>CAYMTT010000012.1:0-26178 GCA_964393465.1 uncultured Candidatus Saccharibacteria bacterium
TGGCAGGGCAACCAGGAAAATTTCCACCGGATCGCCGATCTCTATTTTAACCACGTCTTCTTCGTAAATGTCGGCTTTAATCTGGTAGGGTTCTGAAGGAATGAGAATCATGGCCGGCTCCGATTCTGCCGCCTTGACGGTTTCTCCCGCCTTTTTGTTTATTTCGGCCACCTGGCCTTTTAAAGGAGACAAAAGCGAAGAATCCTGGATTTTGTTTTCCAGAAGATCCACTTTGCTCCGGGCTTGCTTGACCTGGGCCCGGTAAAGATTTATATCTTCCTGGCGTGGTCCGGCCTCTTTGAGCTCCAGCTTGGCTTCGGCTTCCCTGAGGGCGCTTTCTGCCGCATTTATGTTTTTTCGGTTAGTTATCTTGGTTAAAGATATGTTCTGTCTGCTGTCCACTATGGAAGCCGATTCGGTGTTCAGGGAAGCCATTTCGGCGTCAAGGGCGGATCTGTCGGTGTTGGTCACCAGGCTCTGATATTTATTGACCTGGGTAGCTTCTTTTATCTCGACCACCCAGTCGTAGATTTGATTGAGGCTCGATTCGAATTTTTCCAGAGCCTCTTCCGTTAATTGATTGCTTGCCTCTTCGGCTTTGGCGTCTTTCATGGAATCTTTCATTTCCCGGAGAGCTTGTTTGATTCCGTCCCTGTTTGTTCTGACGGTGATGGATTCCTGGTCGTTGTATATGAAATATTCCTTCTGGATGTAGTCCACTTCCGTGTAGGTGCCCGAAACTGTCGCATAGGCGCTGTCCAGGTCGTTTAAGGCGTCCTGGTAGACTTGTTGGAGGTCTTCCTGGGCGTCGGCTTTCACGTCTTGAAGATTCTGCTGGGCCGTTGAAAGCGCAGTTTTGGCTATTTTAATCTCTTCCTGGGTGGAGCCTGCCAGCAATTGATCGAGCTTGGCCTGGGCTATTTCCAGGCTGGCTTTGGCTTCTTGCAGCTCTATTTCCAGCTGGGAAGCGTCGAGCTTGGCCAGCAACTGGCCGGCGCGAACGCTGTCTCCCACTTTAACGTAAATTTTCTCCAGGGGTCCTGCATTTTTGAAATCCAAGTTTATCTTTTCTCCGCTTTGAATCTGGCCGGTTTCAGAAACCTCAGCGAATACGTCGGCTTTCTTTATTTCATGCAAATCAAGCTGGCCGCCACCGTTTTTAATCAAGGCTTGATAGACGGCAAAACCGGCTATGCCCGATATTGCCAAAATTATGATTATCTTTTTCATATTGTTTGATTATATCACCTGTTAAGAAAAATAAAAGCGGCAATTCTGCCGCTTATTGAATGGTAACGGGCTGTATGAGGTTCAATTGGTCCGGCCAGCAAAGCTGCCTGTTTTTGGCCCTTTCGGACAAATACTCCAGATTGGAAATTTCCTTTCGGATCCATTTTTTTTCAAGAATGGACCAAAAAGGCCTGCTTGCCAGATATGTTTTCGAGCCATCCAGAGAAGCCTCGATTCTTTTTGCTATTCTGCGGTGTTTTTTGTGGCAGATTTTTTTGGCTTCTCGCAGAGCGCACGAGCTGTTTTGAGCCTTAAACCTGATCGTTTCTTTACAAGAAAAAATTTCTTCGTATTCTTCCAAAAGCAACGATTCTTCCAAAGGCAGATTCTGCCCGGAAAAATAAGTCTTGGCTTTAAGCAAATCCTTTTCCTCTATAACTCTTGCTATCAGTTCGTATTCCAATTAATCCCCCCTTTTAAAGTACCGGTTGTATTCTACTGCTCTTTATCGTAAAGTCAATCCTTTTTGCCGGAGATTTTCAGGATAAAACAGGCGATGGCAGCCCCCAGAAGGGCGGTCAGCAATTGCGGCCAGCTCATCATTAAGGCAGCTTTTTGGGCTATTTCCTTTTTGCTTATCAGTTCAAGAACGGCAAAACTGGAAGCTGAAAGAAACAGGAATTTCAAAAAGGAAGCCGAGATCGCGGCCAGCCAGGAATTTCTCTTTCTCAAAAGAGAAAAAGATGCGATCAGCAAGGCGTTGGCCGTCATTATAAAAGGAACCATGGGAGCCAAAACTGCGGGCAAAAGCCCGACAGAGAGGGCGATCAGGCTGGGAAACAGTCCCACCATGACGGCTGCCTGGGGTCCCAAAAGGGCTGCAGAAAGAAAAAGAGTGGCGTTGACCAGGGGCCCCGTTACGTACTGGTTGCCCGCCAAAGGGGCCAAAGATCCCGCCAGAACGAATAAGGCGAACAAGGTTAAGGGAAAGACCGTCTCTTTTTTAATGGCTAAAGTTTTTATCATATTACTTCTCTTTTTTTCTTTGGCGAATAATTTGTATGGCAGATGGCGCGTATTTTTTCCTCCGAATCGAGGAATTCTTCATAAACTTTTTTCAGCACCGGGTTTTCGTGGGCCGTTCTCAGTTTTTTTGATTCGTCTATGTCGTAGAGGCTTTCCGCCCTTTCTTTTCTGATTGCAGAATCTGTGGGCAAAAGCTGCCCTCCTCCTCCGATGCATCCACCGGGGCAGGCCATAACTTCGACCGCGTCGTAAGCTTTGGGGTTTTCCTTCAGTTCTTTTAGTATTTTTTCTGCGTTATCCAGGCCGTTGACTACTGCCAGCTTTAGCTTTTTTCCGTTTATTTCTATTTCCGCCTTTTTGGCTCCCTGCATTCCCCTGAGACTTTTGAAATTTATCTTTTTGATTTTCTTTTTGGTTCCCAAGTGGTAGGCGGTGCGCAAAACGGATTCTGCCACTCCTCCGGTGGCGCCGTAAATGACGGCAGCTCCCGAATGGACCCCCAGAGGATTGTCGGCTTTCTGAGGTTTTATGCTTTTTAAGTCTATTTTCTTTTCTTTCAAGAGCTCTGCAAGCTCCGCGGTGGTGAGAACGCAGTCTACGGGCTTTAATCCTTTAACGTCAAGCTCCCTCCTGTCTTTTTCGTATTTTTTGGCGGTGCAGGGCATTATGGAAACCACAACTATATTTTTGGGGTCGATTTTCTGCTTTTTCGCAAAATATGTTTTAATAAGTCCTCCCAGAATTGTCTGGGGAGATCTTGTTGAAGCTATATTTCCGACAAACTCTGGATGATAAAACTCGACGAACTTGACCCAGGCCGGGCAGCAGGAGCTCAAGCAGACTCCTTGGCACTTTTGAACTTTTGCCAGAATTTCCTTGCTTTCTTCGTAGGTTGTAAAATCAGCTCCCGTACAAGTGTCGAAAACCCAGTCAAAGCCCAGTTTTTTCAGGGACGATGCCAGTTTTTCGGCGGTGGCTTTTTTGCGGGGCATGCCGAAAGCTTCAGAAATGGTGGTCCTTATTGAGGGAGCGAACTGCACGACGACCTTCTTTTTTTTGTCTTTTAAGGCCTTTTTTACCTCTTCTTTTTCGCTGACGGTTTTCAAGGCTCCCACCGGGCAGTGGATGACGCATTGTCCGCAGAATATGCAGTCTTTGCAGGGATCGTCGGTAGTTGCCACTTCCTTGAAATTGTCTTTTTCTTTGAGTTGGTAAAAGCCGACCTGCTGCTTTTGGCAGGCTTCCAGGCAGCTGCGGCAATTTATGCATTTTGAAAGGTCGAACTTTACGGCGGGCCCGAAATTAAAATCGGGATAATCCTTTTTCCTGGCCGGAAACTTCTTCATTTTTATCTTGTGCTTTTCGGCGAATTCCTTCAGTTCCGGCTGCCCGTTGAAAATGAGCCCCAAATTTATCTCCCTGGCTCGCTTGACCCTCGGAGAACGGGCGGAAACCTTCATTCCTTCTTTCACTTTGGTGGCGCAGGCGGGCAAAAGCCTGCCCTCTATCTCCACCAGGCACATTCTGCAGTTGCCCTTTATCTCCAAATCGGGATGATAACAGAGAGCGGGCAGGTCCATCCCTGCCAGGCGGGCAGCTTCCAGAACGGTTTGTCCTTCTTTTGCCTTTATTCTTTTTTGGTCTATTTGGAATATCATTTTATGACTTTGTTAATGAGGCCCAAAAAGGAATTGCCGGCCACCTTCCCCAATCCGCAAAAGCTCGTTTCTTTCAAAACGAAATTCAGGTCGTCCATGGTTTTTTTGTCCAGCTTCTTCTTTTTTACCATTTGGCCTATCTGCCAGACAGCTTCCCTGCAGGGAACGCATTTGTCGCAGTTTTCCTTTTCGAAGAACTCGGCCCACTCTTCCATGAGTTTGAAAAGGTCAGTTTTTTCCCTGTTGAACACTATTATGGCTCCCGGCCCCGAGATTTTGCTGTCTTTGAGCTCTTCGGAGAGCAGTATTTCTCCGCAGGCTCCTCCCCCGCTCTGGACGAAAAAATCAAAAGACGGCCAGTTGCCGGTTTCTTTCAATATTTTTTCCAGGGTCCAGTCTTCGGGAAGATCGAATACGCCCTCTTTTTTCAAATTCCCTCTCAAGGAATAGAATCTTTTGTTTTGGTAGGTGCCTTGCGCAATCTGGAAAACCCGGTAGAAAGTCTCAATGTTGTTTATCAGGGTCGGATAGTTAAAGATCCCCGACTGGGTGGGATAAGGAGGCTTCAAGCGGGGTTCCGGATCTTTCCCTTCGATTGCTTCGCAGACGCAGGTTTCTTCTCCGGCCAAGTATCCTCCCGGTTTTTTGACTAATTGCAAGGGAAGGCCTTTTGTCAGCTTTTCCAGCTTGTTTTTGAATCTGGAATAAAAATCCTTCCTTAGGTAAATGAATCCCGAGCTGTGATCGATTTCTTTCAAAGCTATCTCCATCCCCTTTACCGCATTTTCCGGGAAATTTTCCAGTATGTATTCGTCTTTCAGGACTTTGGGCTCGCCCGAAGCCGCGTTGCAGACCACGTATTTTTTTTCCGCTTTTTCCCTTTTTACCATTTCCCATTTTTTGCCGGTGGGAAAACCCGAGCCAGATCTTCCGGTAAGCCCGCTTTCTTTCAATTTTTCTATGATGTCTTTTTCCATATTCAATTCTTATTATATATTAAAGAAGCTTTATGGACAAACGTCTTGACAGGTTTTTTTGATTGGTTAATAATGTCTATAGACATAGTATAGAATATATGAAGCTGACCACTAAAAGCGAATATTCCATACTGGCTCTCATTTACATGGCCCGCAAAGAAAAACAGGGCTACGTAAAAATAGAGGACATCTGCGAAAAATACCAAATGCCCCAAAAATACCTGGAGCAGCTTTTCTACATAATGAAAAGAAGCGGCTACGTAAAAACCAGAAGAGGATCTTTGGGAGGCTACAAATTGGCAAAACCTTCTTCGCAAATAAGCATAGCCCAGATAGTGAGGACCATGGACGGAGCTTTGGCGCCGACAGAAGCTGTCAGCAAGTACTTTTATTCCCCCACTCCTTTGAAAAAAGAAAAGAAAATGATATCTGTTCTAAAAGAGATAAGGAATTACATTTCAGACAGGCTGGAAAATTTAAAGCTTTCCGACCTGGTATAATTTATGGAATTGACCACCGGAATAATAGTCGCGGTAATAGTAGGGGCGCTGCTTTGCGAACTCATAGACAGCGCCCTGGGCATGCTTTACGGCACCATTCTTTCCCCCGTCCTTATTATAGCCGGATTCAATCCCCTTTTGGTGGTTCCTTCCATTCTGCTTTCCCAGGCCATAGGAGGATCCGTCGCCGCTTTTTCTCACCATCGCCTGAAAAACTCAGATTTCACTTTGAAAAGCAAAGATCCTAGATATATAGTCAGAAAAGTGCTGGATATCGGTCCCATGGAAAGCGCAAAACGAGGTCTCACCGACGATTTGAAAGTCACTTTTTGCATCATTATCCTAGGGCTGGCAGTTACCGTATTTTCCGTTTTCGTGGCAATATCCATTCCCAAAATCGCCTTGAAAACGTATATCGGAGTTTTGGTTTTGGCAATGGGGTCTTTTTTGATATTCAAATCAAATTTCAAGTTTTCCTGGAGAAAAATCACGGCCATCGGAATATTGAGCGCTTTCAACAAGGGAATTTCCGGAGGCGGATTCGGCCCCGTCCTCACTTCGGGACAGATAATTTCCGGAAGGGAAGGCAAGAGATCAATCGGATCCACCACCTTGGCGGAAGCTCCCATATGCATTACCGGATTCCTGGCATATTTTTTCACCAACGGCATTTCCGACTGGAGTTTGTTTTTGATGCTTTTTGTCGGTTCCGTTTTGGGAGCTTTGGCAGGGCCTCATTTGACATCCAAGTTCAAATCGGAAAAAAAGCTTAAATTGCTTTTGGGGGTAACGGTAATTGGACTGGGAATATGGATTCTGCTTCAGACCTGGTTTTAAAACAAGGCGGGAGCGGAAACTAAAAACCTCCGAATTAATCGGAGGTTATTTCTTGAAAAGGGTTTCTGCTTGTTTGATCAAACGTTTTATCTTTTTTTCGGAAATTTTGTGCTTTTTTGAAAATCGCCCTGGGTTTATCCCCAACAGATCTTTGGCCATAATCATTCTTTTTTTCAAGAAAATCTCGAAGGTTCTTTTATCCAAAGAAGGCAGAATCGTTATCGGATAGAATCCGTTATTGTCGATTACCTTTTCCAATCCCTTGGATTTGGGATATTTCCAGCCCAAAAGATCGATTCCGGCGCAATTCGCGTATTTGACCACCGTTTTCGAAAATTTGGTGTTGGTAGCCAGAATTCCTTTTATGTTCTTGGAGTTTTTTCCTTCTTGCAAATCGATGATTTCCGCCCTGAAAGACAAAGCGGTATTCGAATGTATCATGCTTTCTGAAGGCAGATTTCTGAACTTGCACTCGCCTACCAGCATGGATCCGTCTTTTTCTGCCAGAAAGTCGGTTTCATATCTTAGGCATTTTCCTTTTAAAAAGATGTTCAATTGCACCCGGTATCCCAATCTCTTGAAAATTTCTCCCATAAACATTTCAAAATGGAATCCTTCCGGCCCCAATTTTCTTATTCCTTCCTTTAAGGAGAATTTTAATTTGATTTTCGGGGATTCCCGGTTCAGTATCTGCTTTATCCTTTTGAATATCTTTGAAGTCTCAATGCCTGGATAGACTTCCTTTTTTACCGTATCGGTAATTTTTTGAGCCAATTCCTTGGAAGCTCCGGCTCTTTTGGCTCCCGAATACACTTTTTTTGCGGAAAAAGGCTCCTTTTCTCCCCTGTTATTTATAACGTAAAGTTTTTTTCCCATGATATTAGGCGCCCCAAGCGCTTTTAATTACCCAGAGTATTCCTTTGGCCAGCAGAATCAAGGAAAATCCCAAAGCGGAATAAAGCATTATTTTCTTTCCCATGGCAGCTCTCACCGGATTTCCCATGGAAGTCAAGAAAGCATAGCCTCCCGAAAAGAACATTATGGGAGAAACCACCAAGGCTGCGTAAAGGAGAAAGTCGGTTATCTTTCCCAAAAAGTCGGGAAGGTTTTCAGCTCCCAAGGGGCTTTCCAAAGCCGAGGTGATGGTTTCGCCCCAGCCTCCTCCGCCGCCAGAATCAAAACATCCCGAAGAATCTATCCTGCAGTTAATGCATCTCAAAGCGCCAAAGTCATATCCGTAGTCCTGACAAGTTTTTCCTCCAAAATTCATCCACTCGCATTGTTCGTTCCCCTCTATTATTCCATTGCCACATCCGGTCGCAGGTTCTTCTTCCTCTTCCTCTTCTTCCTCTTCCTCTTCTTCTTCTTCTTCGCCTTCGTATCCCGTGCATTCCCAAGTTAAAACTTTACAAGTGGCGCTGCACAAAAGATATCCTCCCGTATATCCGTAGGTGCCGCAGTCTTTTCCTCCAAAATCTTCCTGATCGCATTGTTCATTTCCTTCTATTATTCCGTTTCCGCAGTAAGAGCCCGGGGTTTTGCAGGAAGTATCGCTGCGACATTCTTTTTCTCCGTCGGAACAGGAACCCGAAACGCAACCTGAAGGCTCGCAGATATATTCTCTTTTGTCCTGAGCGCAATCCCCTCCTCCGCAACTTCCTTTTTCCCAGGAACATTCATACGCGCAGGCATTGCCGCTGCATATGCCGGAAACGCATTCTGAATCACAATAGCATTGTTCTCCGCCAAGACGGGAAGTGTATTTGCTGCAGCAGACTCCGTTTATACAAACATTAGGATAACAGCATTCATAGAAATCGCCGCATTGATCCCCCCGATAAACGCATGGTGTGGCTATACATTCGCCCCCGCTGCAATTGTTAGAGAAGCATTCTGCGTTGCACTCGCAGGAACGGCCGTCTGGATAATTCTTGCTGGGATCGCAGCAGCTTCCGTGTTCTCCGCATTCCAAGCCGCTGCAGCAGACTAATCCCAAGTTATCGCTGCAAATTTCCCCTCTTTCTTGGCAGATTTGAGCCAAAGCCTGATTGGAAATTAAAAGAAAGGAAAATATTGCTATAAGGAATACTATTTTCTTCATGTTTTTATTATACCAAAAAAGTTTTGCCTTTTCGAGAAAAACAAAACTTGACCATTTCCCCAAGAGGCATTAAAAAGAGATAAGAGCACATTAAAAGGAGGAAAAGTGGAAGAAAAAGACATTGTCTGTTTGGCTTTCGGCAATCCGGAACGCTTCAAAATTCTGAATACTATTTTCGAACAGGGCAGCATAACCTTCCCTTGGGAGGTGAATTTGCTTACGCTGGATAAACTTCAAGAAAGCGGCCTTATCTTTTTATCAAAAGACGATTCCAGAGATGCAGAAATAGTTTTTAAGGGTACAGAAAAGCTCAAAGAAGCCAGTCTTGAGCTCAAAAGTTTATTGAAGAGAAACAAGGGAGAGGTTTGGTTTGAGGCCAGAGTGTATTGCGACGGCTTTTACGTCAATCCCTACGCTCCTGCCTACCGGTATCCTACAAGCTTAACCATAGCCTACAAGTTTCCCATTTCGGGCCTCAAAAAGACAAAAGACATGCTAAAAGCTTTCGAGGAGGCAGAAAGAATCCTGGAAGAAGACCTGAAAAACCGCTATCCGAACGACTACATCTGCAAGGTTTTCTGGCACACTTTGGAACTGAGGTTCCTTCAAGAAGAGGAAAAGCCCTACTCCGGCCGTCCTACTTGTTCGATCGAAGAACGCTTCCACAGGATCTTTTAATTTAAAACCCGCTTTTTAAAGCGGGTTTTTATTCGGCCCTAGAAAGATTCCAGAAAGAAGCTGCCCACAACCAGTAAAGCCATTTCGACTATTATTGGAGCTATCCTTTTCTTTTTCTCTGCCGGGGAAAGCTCAAGCCAGGCTTTCCGCTCTTGCCCCAGGATGGCGGCCAGCAAGACGGCCAAGGCTATAGGGAGTATCCAGAAATGAACACTCATATCTTTATTCCGTTTCTTCCAGCATGGGCCTTATCTGGTCTTCCTGCTGAATTCCTGTTAAAGGCACTATAACGCTCTGTCTGTGGAAATGCCCTTTTTCCGGTTCTTCGGTAATCGGAAAGACGTAGGCGGGAATGTAGAGTTCTTCTCCGAAGTACTTGTTTTCCGCTCTCTGCCAAATTCTCACCAATTGAAGAGAAGGGGTCCCCAGCTTTATCTGCACGGTTTCCGTCTGGTCGTCGTAGGAATAATAGGGGTCCATTCCGCCTTTTTCTGCGGAAGAGATTATCTTTTCTCGATCTGTTTCTATGTCGTATTTCGAGCTTTCGAACCCTCCGACGAATATGCTGCCCGCATAAGTTACCTTTTTGTAGCGCAGGCTGACCTCCAGGGTCATTCCGACTTTTCGTCCCGATTGGTCGTAAACCTTTTCTCCTTGCAAAAGCAGAGGATAGACCACGGACCTGCTTTCTGCGATGTAAGAGGTGCCCGATTCTTCCCTTTGGCCGGAATCTAACATGGCGTAAAGCACGGGCGAAGGCCGGATTTCGGGGGATCCGTAAAGACTCGTGTCTATTCCGTAAGATTTGACGAAGTTTCCGGCTATCTCCAGAATCTTTTGGTCGGAAAGCCTGTCGGACTCCTTTAATTGCCCCGAATAGACGTCTTGGGGCCATTTTTTCCAATTCATGGAAATGGAAAGATAATCGTTTTGAGAGTCTATGTAAAGGATGTAGCCGTATTCTCTGTCCTCTGCTATTTGCAGGGAACCTACCTGAGCGTTCTTGAATTTTTGCAGGTTAATGGCATTCAGGTTAAAGCTTCCCAATATTGAAGACAAGCTATTCCCTATTTGGCCGTTATCGGTTTTTTTGTAAACGGGCATCGAATCTTTTCCCGGAGAAAAGCTTCCCCCCTCGTAAACGTACTCATAGTTTATCCTGTAAGGATAAGGGTAAATTTCCGCCTTGGAATCTGCCTCTGAGGATTCAGAAACAGTCAATAATTCTCCTCCGATTCCCGCGGCTTGTTCCGCAGAAAGCCTGTTTTGATCATCTGCGGACTCTCCCCAGGTAAAAGCTATCTCTCCGAAGGCCTTTTCTTCCATTTCGGTTATTCCGGTTTTTTCCGTTGGAGGCTGTTCTTGTTCCTGCCCGGTGAAATACGCGATGGAAACCGCGGCCAAGGCCACGATTACTATGGAAGCCATGGCGTAGGATAAGTATTTGCTTAAAGGAAAAACGCTGCCCAAAGAGGGAAGCTCTTGTTTCTGAGAAACTCTTTGCTCTAGCTGACCTTTGAGCCTTTTGACAAAATCCCGGTCCACTTTGACCTCCAGTTTGGCAGAAACCAGCCCTTCTATTATCCTTACCAGGCTGTCTTGATGCTGCTTCAGTCCGGGATCTATCTTGTAAATCTCTTTTAAAATTTGCTCTGTTTGCTTTTGCATATTATTTTGGTTAATCGTCTTTCCCTGCTTTAATATACGTCTCGAATTCAGAAAGGTAACCCTGACAAAAGAAAAAGGAACAAATGCAGGGGCATTTCCTCTCTCAATTGCTTAATGCTTCTGGAAAAAGACATCTTGCAGGTTCCTTCGTTTTTTCCGGTGATTTGAGCTATTTCTTTGTAGGAGAGCTCTTCCCAGACTCTGAGCACCACTATTTCCCGCTGTTCCGGCTTCAGTTTTTTCAGGTATTTTTCCACCTCTCTGAGTTTTTGAGCAGTATCCAAATCCCTTTCGATATCTTCTTCTTTGGACAGGCCCCAGACGTCTTCTATGTTCAGGGCCGGCTTTCTGGACCTGTAAAAGTCTATTACCGAGTTTCTGGCTATGGTATAAAGCCAGGTTTGGAAGCTGGCTTTTTCTGGATCGAAAGAACCGAATGATTCCAAAGCTTTCAAAAAAGCAGAGCTGGTTATGTCCTCTGCCGTTTCTTTGTGCTGGGTTTTGTAATAAATAAAACGGTAGATTTTATCTACGTATTTTTCGTAAAGCTTGATGAATTCCCCGTTGTCTTTGGACATAGCTTCTTCTTTAATATTATACGGGGAAAGAGAAAAAAAGTAACTATTGGAGTTCCTCTCTGAGCCGCATCCATATCTTTCCCAATTCGTTTCTTCCCTTTCTTTCGGGCCCCCAGCCCCAGAAGCCGTCCTTGGGAGAATCTTCGACGATTTCCCTTTTGCCCGTTTGCAGCAGTTTGCGCTTGACGTAAGGATTCTGTTCGAGTTTACGCCTGACTATGTCTTCCATAATCTTTACTTTCTTTTTCTCCCAGTCTTTGGGAGCTTTTTCGGCGTTTTTCTTGGCTATTTTAAAGGCTTCGTGGGCGGATTTGGCCCTGTAAATCTTTTCTGATAGTTCGGGAGCGGTATCGAAAAAATGAGCGGCCTGGTAGGCGTGTTCCGAAGTCGGCCATATCTTTTCTTTCCATTTGACAGAAAAACTGGAAAAATTGGAAAAGCAATAGAATTCCCTTTCGTAAAAGCCGATTATCTCGCCCGAAGTTTCAAGTTTAGGATCTCTGTTTTGGTAAGTCATTTATTCGGTTAAGTTCAATTTAAATAGAAAGGGAGCGCTTGAAACGCCCCCTTTTGTCGGCCTTAAGGCCTTCTGCGCCTCCTGCCGCCTCCGCGGAAGCCCCCGCCTCGACAATAAGGCCCCCTGTGGATATTGGCACTTTGACAATTAGGGCACCTTACAGGTCTCGGAGGACCGTGGGGAACGTCCCATTCGTGTCCGCAGTCGTAGCATTTGAAATGCCTCATCTGGACACCTCCTTTCATATTTTTATTATACCAGAAAAAATAAAAAAAGAGAGGCCCTTTGCGAAAATATTTATTCTGGAAAAACGCAAAGCTGCAGCCAAAACAGCCGAGGTTTATTGCTTGTTTAACTTTTGGCTATTTCTACTTCAGCTTCCTTCAGTTTTTTAAGCTCTTCCGTATCCTCTTTGATTTTGCCGATAACGGTTACGGGACCTATAGGCTTGGGTTCGCCGTTGCTGCTGGCAGGCGTTCTGCCAAAAAAAATACAAAATGCATTTCCTTCGGGCCAATAAGCCAATTCCCCCACTTCAAGCTCTTCTGTCGGTTTTTCGTTCTCCATTTTCAAGGGAATGTCAAAATAAATCTCGTTTCCCCAGAAATTTCCCTTGGCTTTAATCGGCAAAGCTTCATAAATCCTTTCTGCTGTTTTTGTATCATTCAGCTCCCCGTCGAACTTCAAATTATTAATGGAAATATTGATTTTTTTCATAAATTTTATAGTTCTAAATCCGAATCGATCTCTTGCATTGCTTCAAGCCCTATCTTGATAAACTCTTCCAGTTCCAATCCCAACAGTTCTTGGCATCTTTTGATAATCTCCCTGTTGGCTCCTCTGGCGAAAGACTTTTCCCCGAATCTGTTCAAAACGTTATCTGCCGTTAGGTCTTTTATCTTTTTTGAAGGCGAAACCAGGGTAGCAGCCACAATGAGGCCGGTTAGAGGATCTGTTACAAAAAGAGCCTTATCCATTAAAGTTTCAAGGGGTATTTGGTGGGCCTCGTTGTGAGCTTTTACCGCTTGGCAAATATCTTTGTCCAAACCCAAATCTTCCAGCATTTTAGCTCCGATTAACGAATGGCTGGACAAATCGCTTTTCACTTTCTCATAGTCAATATCGTGCAAAAGGCCGGCCAAACCCCATTTTTCTTTATCTTGGTTAAAGCGGAGAGCCAGCGACCGCATTATGGCCTCAACAGCCAATGAATGCTTAATTAAATTCTGGTTGGAAAGATTGTCTTTCAGTATTTTTAATGCTTCTTGCCTTTGCATATTTTAATTTTACCAGACCGTTTTTAAACAGACAATAAAGTCAAAATATTAAATATTCGAGGCAAAACCTCGAACATTTAATTTTAGAGTTTGCTTTCCGCAGATTTTAAATCAGTATTTCGATGTTGGCTTCCTCTCGCAATTCCTGTACGTGTTCATTGACTATTTGCTGTTGCTTTTGCTGGATGATGGATGATTCAATCTGCCCCCTCACTTCCGACAACTCGGGAAAATTTTCATTGGCTGCGGCAGCTTGTTCGTATTCGGCTTCTATCTCTTCTTCGGTGGCAGTCACAGATTCAATATCGAACGCCTGTTCAATGTATGCCTGTATGACCATATCGTCGGCTATCTGGCTCCGCAAATCGGCTTCAGAGAGCCCTTGCTGATCGAGAGCCGCCTGGTATCCCGCTTCGTCTTCAAACTGCGCTTTAATGGACTCCATTTGTGCGTCTATGTCGGCTTCCGCTGCCGTAATGTCCATTTCTCCGGCTTTTTGCTGAATCAAAGTTTGAGCAATGAGGTTGTCGAGCGTTTGTTCTTGCAGCTGGCTGCGGGTTGCTGCATCAAGTGAAGACACGTCCATTCCTTGTCCGGCTGCAATCTGCATTTCAAGCGCTTCAAGCTCGTCTCTGTCTATATCCTGGCCGTTTACGCGAGCTACAATATCGGATGATTCCGGAGAGCTCTCCTGCTCGGGCATTTTTTCTCCCGAGAAATAGAACCAAGCTCCAGCGGCGATTACGACTACTCCCAAGATTATGATGATTGGTGTTTTTTGTTGCATATGGTTTTACCGTATCAATAACAAAGCATCGTGTCAAATATATTATTGAATGGAAGTATAATAAATCGGGCCCGGAAATTTCCGGGCCCGACCTGATCACCTCAAATTAATCCTATATGCGGTTTACGTTTGTCGCATTGGGTCCTTTGGGGGATTCGCCTTTTTCGAAAGAAACTTTGTCTCCCGCTTTCAGCTCCTCGAAACTTACGTTTTGGAGCTCATTTCTGTGGAAGAAAAGGTCCTTCTCTTCACCTTCGATTGAGATGAAGCCGAATCCTTTGTCAGTAAGGGTTTTGATAGTACCTTCCATGACTCTATGTTAACCTGTTAATGTTTTAAGGCCGAAGCCTAAAGCTTAGTTACCTAGAAAATTCGACTACTTTTTTGCAAGACAACTATCTTTCAGTTTTAAGTGTAGCACGGGCAAGAAGAAATGTCAATATTGACAAGGGTAAAATCCGTGTTAACATACGCTATCTGCCGTAAATTTGAGATATTGCCCGAATCTAATCCTCTTTTGTAAGGCTACCGGAGAACTTGCTAATTAAAACTTTTTAGCAAAGCTTCCTACTATGGGAAGGGCTTTCTGTTTTCCGTTGGCCACGTTGATTATGCCGATTAAAGACAGCACTACCCAGGCAATCCAGGCCAGAAAGCCGATTATCCAGCCAATAAAAGGAACCCAGACTATTACCATGGTGATGATTTCCGCAACGAAAAGGACCAGGCCCTGTTTAGCATGGTACTGACAGAAATCATTTTCCTTTTTAGCCAGCAGAGGAACCAAGACTAAAATTCCTAAATAACTGAGAATGGCTGTCATGTCTTTTTGCTGGTTTGTCGGTTTTTGAGAATTTTGCTGCATATTTTTAATAATTAATTATAATAGCTTATAATCCAGATCGGAGAATTTCCTCGAGAAACTCCGATTTTACTTGAAATTTTTAATTGTTTATTTTTTGCTGGCGTATTTTAGGATAGTTTCTGTGTCCCTGTAGGTTTCCCCTGTTTGTCTTTCTAGTTCGTAAACAATATGAGGGGTACCCTCTTCATCGAATCCCAAGAAAGAACGCCCAATGCTTTCTGCGCCCTTTTTATCCTCCTCATGTTGATAGACCATATGGGGATTACCCTCAGAATCCACTGCCATATCAGCATTTTCCCAGTAAGGGAGTTTTTTTACTGTAGAAATCTTCCATCCTGAGGCTGTAACCGCTTCCTCTTCTTGAACAGCTTGCCCCTCGCTCCCTGAAGGAATTTTGTTTTCTTTGTCGGTTGGTTCCTTTTCTCCGCCGCAACCGGCACCCATCAGAACCAAGAAGCTTAACAATAGAAATGAAATGAAGAATTTTTTATCCATAATGAATTATTGGTTTTTATCTTCCGGCGGAGGATTTTTTTCTCCTTCAGAGGGTAGCGGCTTGTCGCCTTCCAAGGGAGTCATTTCGCCTTCTTTAAGGGGTTTCTTTTCCCCTTCGGGAGGAGAACTTTTTTTCATTTCTTCCTCCTGCTGTTCCAGTGGATCTTCTTGCGGATGATGTCCCTCAAAACAAGCTCCGATAAGTTCCCATTCTTCGGGAGTTGAGGGGGTAGCTCCGCTTCTTAATTCCTCCACTTTGCCAGAACCCAATCCGCTGTTTAAGCAATCAAGAACCTCGCTGGGAACCGACTGCAGCGCTTCCCGTAGTTGCCGATCCATTTCCGCCTGTTCCTCCTGATCTAGCATTTCTTGCGGATAAAATTCTTCAAAGCAAGATATAACGATATCGTCTGTTTCAGGGTCTACGGGAATTATTCCGCTTTTCAACTTTTCCACTACTTCCGAACCCAGTTTTTCATTCAAGCAGTCGATGACTTCAGAGGGAGCCGATTGCAGTTCTTCTTTCAGCTGCTGATCACCTTCATCTTGTTCTTGAGAGTAATATTTTTCAAAACATTCCTTTGTCGACTCACCTATCTCGGGGCCGGGCAAAAAGTTTCCGCTTTTCAATTTTTCCACTTTATCCGAGCCCAGTTTTTCGTTTAAACAATTAATAACTTCCGGAGGGGCCGACTGTAATTCTTCCCGCATTTTTTTGGTTTCTTCCTCTATCATATTTATCTCTTCCTGGGATATTAAACCATGCTCTTTTCCGAATTCAAAGCAGATTTGTTTATTGGCGGGATCGTTGCAGAAAGCGTCGCACTCTGCTTCTGACTGGCATCCGCCCGGGCCTTTTCCTCCGGTTTTCCTGTATCTTTCCGCTTCTTCTTGGCTCATTAAGCCAGCCTTGAGGGCAAAATTCATGCATTCTTCCTTGTTTTCGTCTTTAGAGCAGTAAGTGTCGCACTCCGTTTTGGTGACGCAGCCGCCGGGGCTTTCACCTTTCTCAATTAAAGGGATGGATTTTTCCGCCTGCTCCAGCTCTTCCTGAGGAATCAAGCCGGCTTTTTTGGCAAAATTAAAGCATTCCCGGATATGCTCTTTTTGATTGCAGTAAGCGTCGCACTCCGTTTTGTTTTGACAATTGCCCGGAGTCTGGGATCCTTGTTTTAAAGCGCTAACTATTTTTTTTGCCTCTTGCAGCTCGGCTGCGGTAAATAGTTGGTTGGTTTCGGCAAAATTCAAGCAGTCTTCGGTATTAGACAAAACGTCGCAATATTGCCGGCAGTTCTCCTTATCCTGGCAGTCGCCAAGCTCTGGCACCGGATAGTCGATGGTCTGGGCAAAAGCAAGGGTGGCTATGAATAATCCCGAAATGATTAGTATTTTTTTCATATTATTCAAAAGGATTAAGCTTTACTCTTTTGAAAGGATTGGTTTCGGGAATCCTTTCTGCCGGACCCTTGATTGAATCGTAAAGCTGGCTGCCAAAGCTTTTAGCTTCTTTTTCTCCTTTTTCTGAATACTTTTGGAAAAGATAATAGCCTCCGCCAACTGCCAGTAAAACAATAATGATAATCAATAAAGTTTTAGTTTTTTCCGGCATATCTTTTATCGTTATAAGTTATTTTCCCTACTATCATTATAACCAATATAGTTAAAAGAAAAAACCATTGGCTTGTGGAAAACAAAAGATACTGAGGATCGGACAAGGGAGTGCCTGTAGATCGGGTGAAATCCAAGAAAAACCTGGAAAAGGAATACAAGAACAAAAAAGCCAAAAACAACTGCCCCGGCATCTTAAAACGGGATTTCAAATGCCTGACAATGAAGAATAAAGCAAGAGCGCTGATTATTAAATACAGGGCTACCGGATGACGCACAACGCCGTCGGGCCACATTATCCCCCAAGGCAGAGAAGTTTCAGCTCCTTGGTGGTCTTTGATCAAGAAACAGCCGATCCTGCCAACAGCTATGGATAAAGGGGCTATTGAAGCGAAGGCGTCGGCCAAAGGCCAGAAAAAATGAAGCTTTTTCGCGGCGGCTTTTAAATAAACAAAAGCAGAGAGCAGCCCTCCGACAAACCCTCCGAAAATACTCAATCCTCCCTGCCCCATTATTTTGCTTCCCAGAGCAGCGCCAATCGAGACAACAATAAATAGGGTGTGAATGAAAGCGCTTTCAATCCCCCTCTCTTTGAATTTTCTTAAAAGAAAGAGGTAGGCCAAAAGAAAAGCCAGAGCAACAAAAATTCCCCAGACGTACAAAGTTACAGGACCTATTATGATTTTATCAAACGAAAAATAAGGCATATTAGTCCGCCGACAACCATGACGTCGGCTATATTGAAAAAGGAAATGGGCAGAAAGAAAACCCAAATCCAGTCCACTACGTACCCTAATTGCACTCTATCCAAAAAATTACTGACTCCGCCCGCGATAATTAAAAGAAGACCGACTGAAGCCAAAAAATCCCTTTTTGACCAGCTTTTCCAGAACAAAAAGAGCAGCAAAACCAATGCTGCTCCAATGACTAAGCAAAGAAAATTCCGGTCCAGGGAAAAAAAGTAAAAATTAGGATTGCGAAACAATTCCAGTTCTACCCATTTCCCTGAAAAAAGCTGGGGTTTGGCCAAAATTAAGCTTTTGGTCAACCTGTCCAAAACCAAAAATCCAAAAACGGAAATGATCGCCAGACTGAATTTCTTCATTGTTTTAGAAGCTCGGGTACTGCGTGGGCTGGACGCCTTCGGGCAATTCAAAAATGCTGTCTTCAATGTCGCCCGTCTCTATGTTGTGGAGCTCTGTGACTATGAATTCCCCGGTATGGGAAGTGATTTCCGTCTTGACGGGTATGCCGTATTTGGTCCAAATCCACCATTTGCTTTCATCTCCTTTATTGGAAACGCCTTCTACCACCAAACAGTTTTTCCCACTCCATATTTCAGTTCCTAGCACTGTGGGACTCTGTTCGTGAATTCCGGCCGACTGTTCATCGGGAGGCTCGGCCACTGCTTCCTTGGCCTTAGAAAGATCTTGTTGAAAAGCCATGCCCTGAGAAGGCATATAAAGGTAGGCTACCTGATCGTCAGATCTGATAAGATAGATAACTTGCTGCCCTTCAACGTTTCCTTCCCATCTCATATTGCCGCCTTCCACCCACATTTTTGAAGTCATGGCTGTTTTTTGCTCAGAACTGGTAACTTGAACATCAAACTTATAACTTTCCAAATCCTGGGCTTTAGCTAAAACCTCATCCAGAGAAAGCTCTTCTTTTTGTTCTCCTGCGGCAGGACTAGTTCCTTCTTCCGCTGCCTCCTGCTCTCCGCAACCGGCACCCACCAGAATTACAGCTCCCAAAAGAAGAAAAGAGAAAATCGTTCTTTTATTCATAATTTGATTTTTTATTAGAATATTTTCGACCTTTGTTTCTTGTTTTATTGTAACAATTATGCATTGGAAAACAAAATCCTATGAAATTTTACGTCTCTTCCTCTTTTTTTCAAGCTCCCTGACTGCTTTTTCTCCAAAACCGAAATGATGGGCGATCTCGTGCCAAATCACATTTTTGACAGCTTCTTTGAGTCCATCGCGGGAACTGGCCGTCCTTTCCAAAGGCAATTGGAAAATAGTGATTTTATCCGGTAAAACCATGCTAAAACTTCTGCCCCAGGCGGTTTTGGGAACTCCTTGATAAAGGCCCAGATAAGGCCCCCTGGCCGAACCCTTTTCAATGGTAACTTCAACATTATCCATTTTCTTTCGGATGGATTCGGGAAGTTCGTCCAGGGCTTCTGCCGCCAATTTTTCGAATTCTTCCTCTTTCATTTGTTTAATTCTTCCATTTGGTAAATTTTATTGCCCTTATATTCCTCATGGTTTTCCTTTGATTACCCTTCTTGCTTTTTTAGATCTGCGGAGGATTTTAACATTATCTTTTTTATTAAGGGTAACCGGTCTCTTTTTAGACTCGATTTTATCTTTTATCTTCTTCAGTAGGTCAAAAGGATGCAAGTGATAGTAATCCCCTGCCAAAAATACCTTTATTTTATTCCTGGCAGCAGCGGGGAAAGTTTTTCTGATCCGGTTTTTGAGATAGTCAGGACAGGCAAGATAAATGTCGTCTATTTTATTCCTGGCCAAAACTTTTTTAAGATTATTTTCCAGCCTGTGGACCAGCTCAATTCTTATCCTTTCCTTTTTCGGCTCGTACACAGCTCCCGTTTTATATATTCCGGATTTCCCTCTTTTGACAAAATGCCCTTCCCTATCGGAATATTTGGGCTTCTGAAAGCTAAAACCCCTCAACTCTTTGATGACTCCGTTGTGAGCAAGGTAAAACTTGCCTTTCTGCTTGCCCATAACCACGATTAAGGTTTTCGCTTGCTCAAACTGAGGCAGTTTTTTTGATATTTTCATATCGTTTTTATCAATTTAATGTTTACTTTAATTTTTGTCAAAAACCATATTCTCCCGACAATTGCCCGCAAGCGCCATCAATATCCCTTCCGAAGCGATACCTCTCTGTAACGGAAATTCCTTCGCTTTCCAGGGTTTCCTTGAATTTCCTTATTCTTTCTGTCGAAGAAGGCTTGAATTGACCCGTCGGATTGCAGGATATAAGGTTCACGAAATACAAGGGCTTTTCCATTATTTTTGCCAGGGATTCGGCCTGCCTTTCTGAATCGTTGACCCCTTTTATCATTATGTATTCGAACATCACTCTGCGCCCCGTTTTTCCAATATAAAAGTCCACGGCTTCCAGCACTTTTTCAATGGGATACTTTTCATTTACGGGTACGAGTTTTGAGCGCAATTCATTCTCGGGAGCGTGGAGGGATATTGCCAGATTTACCTGCAGTTTTTCTTCGGGCAGCTTTCTTATGCCCTCCACAATTCCGATTGTGGATATTGAAATGCGTCTGGCCCCCAGATTAAACCCTTCCTTGTCGTTCAGAATCCTAATAGCTTCCATGACGTTGTCATAGTTCAAAAAAGGCTCTCCCATTCCCATAAACACAACGTTGGTAATTTTAACATCGCGGGCGAAAAACAAAACCTGCTGCACTATCTCCCAAGAATCCAAATTCCTCTTAAAGCCCTGTTTTCCCGTCAGGCAGAAGGCGCAGTTCAAGGGGCACCCCACCTGGGAAGATACACAGACGGTGTTCCTTCCGCCTTTGTGGCGCATCAGTACGGTTTCTATCTGAAGGCCGTCTTTCAGGGAAATTAAAGCTTTTTGCGTATTTTTGTCTTTGGAAACTGAAGTTTTTCCTGATATGTTAATGGGGAATTTTTCTTCCAACTCCCCTCTCAATTGTAAGGGAAAAACAGTGGCTTCCCGCCAATTCTTTATTAAATCCCGGAAAAGGGCTTTTTTTGCCTGTTGCAGTCTGTATTTGGGCTCTTTTTTAAGTAAGTCTTTCAACCTTTCCATAATGAAATTCTACCAAAATTTAGGAAATGATAAAGGCCCGAACAAATTATTATTCGGGCCATTAGGGAGCTTGCAATTGGATGGCAGAAGCAATCTCTTTGAAGCTGTACGCATCCTTGCGGTGAATCATATTGGCGACTAACTGTTCTGCAACCTTGGCGTCGAATTCCTTCAGACTCAACCTTTTTCCGATGAAATCCTCTGATCTGTTCTCTCTGAAGTAAATGGCGTATTCTTCCTGAAATACCAGTCCGTTATATTCGACGATTGACCTTAAAAGGTCATCTTCGATCATTTCGGAGCTTTCAGAAGAAAATTGCTTGACAGAACGATCAGTTTGGACGCGATGCCTCACCTCATGAGCGGCAATAGGGATAATCAACTCGTTCCAAGTGGGTTTTCGCAGCCTGCGGCGCCTACGATTGCCCGGAATCCATAAACATCCCTTTTCCTTTTCTTTCTTCATAGAGTCGGCGAGGCCATCCAGACAAATCGTATATCTCACTTCACTATTATCTGGATGATGCGCCACTTGAAATTCACGGAATTTTAGGGAAAAGTTGATGACTGCGGGCTTTTCCCGAAAAATCATCCTATCCAGCATTCCCAGCCACACCAAGATATTTAGCGCCATTCTGACATCTTCTTTTTTGGCTCCCTTGCTTTTGAGATCTTTTCCAATCTCTTTCAAGGTACTCAAATTACACCTCCTTGCGGAAGATTATAACATACGAATTGAGATTTGTCAATATAAACTGCCCGAATCCCTAAATATCGATTAGATCCTATTTCCTCTTATCACTCTTGGAGGGCGGGTTGGTTTACGTCGACCAGATCATCGAGAACATCTTTCCGGTTTTAACGTTGAAAAAATGGCGTAAATTTTTTAATTAAATAACCAATTATTAATACAAAAGCACCCCCTGAAATAAACAAGAAGTTGTATCCTAAAGAGACAATAGCGATCCCGGAGATTAAAGAACCTAAAGCGGTGCCCAAGGGCGCAAAAATGGTATCAATGGCTCCAGCTTCTTTTGGATAATCCTTTAATTTTTTATTAAGCAAGCCGCTCCGGCCAGAATTGGCAACCAAAGCTCCAGCCGACCTGCCGATATTGATTAAAAGAATGCTGAAAAAGTTTAAAACAGGTATAAACAATCCAAACAAAATAGTAGAAATTCCAGCTATAAATCCTCCTCTAATAATGTTCTGAGAACTTTTTTGTTCGCTGATTTTCTTAATTAAGTACAAAGAAACAGGCATAAATAATAGGGAAAATAGCGCGCCAAAAACTAAAATCAGATTTTGTGACCAAGCCAATTCCTGCTTTAAAAATAAAACAAAGAAGGCTCTGTAAAATCCTCCTAATAACAAAATAGCTAATGAAACAGTAATTAAACAGAGAACTGTTTTTTGCTTTAATCTTTGAAAGATTTGTTGATGGTTTTCTTTAAAATTTTGAAGATTAAAACCATGGTCTGATAGAACTTTGGCCGGTTTTCTTAATTTAACAAAACAGAAAATAGAATTTAAGAAATGAACAATCAAACTTAAAATAAAAACTCCGGCAAAATTAAACTGCCAAATGAAAAAAGCTCCTACCACCGGAGCTATAGCTTCAGCGTAAAAAGGAGCCGTATAAAACCAGCCAAAAGCCCGGTCAGGATTTTCTAAACGAGAACCCATTAAAATTCCTCTGGAAGAAGTAAAAAACATAGCAGCAGAAATTCCCAAAAGAACTTGCCAGAAATAAAAAAGAGCAGGATTTTGTATGGTAATCATTCCCAAAGAATAAACTCCGTATCCTAAAATGCCCAAGGAAGTTAAAATGGCTGGATTGATTTTATGATTCAAAAACCCGACCGGCAAAGCGAAAAGAGCAATGGGAAGGTAAATTAGAAGGTAAGCATAACCGACTTCTGGAAGTGAAAATCCTCTAGCTACTAAAAATAAAGGAAAGTATAAAGAAAATACTTTATAACCGAACATTAAAAAGAAATGCGAAATTGTCGTATCTATGGTAACTCTTTCAATCTTAGGCAGAATTGACATATTAAATTATCTTAACAAATTAAAAGGCGTTCGCCTACGGTGAACGCCTTACTTGTTCTTATTGCTGCCTCCCTTAAAGACTTAGGTTACAACGAAATTGAGAAAGAGCATCGCCAGCATTTGAAAAATACCCTGTATAGTATTTCTCAATATGCTTTTTTAATTTTCAAGAATAGTTTCTAAGCTTTCGATGTCTATGCCTTCTTCATACCATTTAGTTCTAAAAAACAGATAAGGAATCATATAGGCAGAATCTGACCGATCTATCAAGAGGCCAAATTCACCATTACTCATAGGAAAATAGTAAGTCGGGAATCTCCGTCCTTCGTGATTCCAAAGCTGAGGATTGGGGCCTTCGAATACCATGTATTTCTGCTTGACTACCGGGCGTACGTCATACTTCCTTTTCGCCTCTCCTAATGTTAGCGGCAACATTCCTCCGGGTTTATCAGATATAGCCACAATCTTGTCATCGCCGATTAGCCGCTTAATAATCTGCCAGAACTGCGGAACGAGTCTTCTGCATTCTTCCTTGTTTTTCACCACTGCATAAGTCCTGGTACCGTATTTTCCTTTATTGGAATGAAACTCTTTATTTTTATCAGGAGAGCCATCCCAGCTAAGGTCGTACGTCGAACAATTAATGGCCAAACACTCCCAGGGAATGCAGTAATCGATGTATTCCCCGAATGGCGTCACTACATCCATACCGTGAATGCTGCCGGATCCGTCTCGAACTACGATTTCCACTCGTCCCCAGTTGGGAGCTCCATTGCCCTGATAAGTTATATCAGAACGGATAGGTTCCTTGCTGATTAAAACAAGATCATCTCCCTGCCATTTTGCAAAATTTTCCGGGGTCGGTTCGACGTCAGTTCTTAAATCCGGCATGTAAAGATAGTTGTGATCTTCGGGCTCGATGGGCCGGTAGTCGGCGATCATTTCTCTCACAATCTGCGATAGTTTCGCAAGTGGCATTGTCGCAGTCGGTAAGATAATTACGTTTGATTCCTTTCCAAGACACGCATAGAGAAACTTACCACTTTGAGTCTGGAGAAAGAAATTCCCTTCTCTAATCCGCGGCTGATGGATTTTCTCTTTTTCCTTTGGCTCATATTTTTCCCTATCACGGGCAATAGCTTCTTCCCTTACTATTTTAGTCATCTGGCCAACTGCAGAATGTTGAAGTGGCGAACCGCTTTTAACAATTCTATTTAAGGTTTCTAAGATCTCCTGATTTTCAGAATAGTCTTTTCCCATTGCTATTTCCTCCTTATTCGTTATTCCGTGAATCCATATTCACTTTTTAATGATTTTATATTTTAGCATCTTTTATAAAAAAATCAAGGCCTACCAAAAAATCGCCAAAAAGGCGACAAGAATTAGCTGCGGGTCGTGGACAATGTTAGAACCTGTTTTAAAAATCAATAATAAAATTAGATTATTATTGAATATAAAAGAATATATCGGTAGCTTCTATGGTTTCTTTATCTTTAAGAAATCCTTTTATTCTAAATGGCTTTATTAACGGCGATTCCTCCATAATTTTACAGAACTCCGAAAAAGTAAAAATTTCATCGATCTCGGATGATTCTGATGGTATTTGTGGTATTGATTTAGAATAAAACGATGTATCGTTATCTATAATTATTTTTATTCTTTTTTCCCCAATAAATGTTTCTCCTTCAAATATTTTTTTAGTTGGATCAAGGGTTTTAACATTAGGAAAAAAAGAAAATTCCGTAAATTGACCTATGGCACAATCTATAGGGCAGTTATCTTTATTTTCCGGGAGCAAGCATTCTGAATCACCACACTTGGTACAATAATAACTTTCCCTTTTTTCTACATCTTGAAAAATTTTGACCAATCCAAGGCAACATTTTTCATCAGATAATGAATTAAGAACCTCTCCTTATTATCATACCGCTCCTCATTCATACAAGCTTCAGGCCAACGAATTAAGCTTGTCAATTAAGGCTTGTTTGGGACGCAGCCCGACCGCTCTTTCGATCGGCTCCCCTCCCTTGAAAATAATAAGGGCGGGAGTCGCCGGAATTTTGTATTTATTGGCGGTTTCCGGAGCTTCAAAGATATTCAATTTTCCGACTTTTACCTTTCCTTCAACCTCTTTGGCCACCTCTTCGATAATCGGATCCATCTTAAAACAGGCTCCGCAGCCCGGCCTCCAAAAATTAACCAAAACCAATTGGTTGCTTTCCAAAACTTCGCTTTTGAAATTTTCGTCGTTTAACTCCAGCATGTTCATACTGTCAATTCTTCCATGCGCCTTTATTCTACCAAAAAACCGCCTTTTCGAAAAAGGCGGTTTCTGGCTTTAAGGCTATCGCCTCTACAGAGAGACTGTTATATCCGCTTCCTTCCTTAAGTTCTGGATAATTTCAGAGAGAGGCTCGTTGAGTTTTTGCTGCTCCAATACCTGGCGAATCCTCTGCTCCACGTCTTTGAGCTCTACGCCCTGATTCTGCGGGACCACTTGTTTTTCGTAAAACTCTTTAACCTCTTCGTCTGTTACAGCTATATTGTTCTTTTCTTTAATAGAGTTTAAATACTGCTCTACTATAATTTGATTTCGCAAATTTTCTTTCAGCTGCTCTATTGTCGTGCCCATACTCTCAACGGCTTTTTTTAATTTCTCCTCTCCTCCGACCTGCCCTGCAAGAGCAGAGTAGCGAGAGTCAATTTCTTCTTGCTTGAACTGGAAATCCTGTTTCTTGGCCTCCTGGGTGATAAGGGTGTCGTTGATCATGTGGTCCAATTCCTTCTGCTCAAAGTTTTTCCTTTCTTCCGTTCCTTCTTCCGGAATCGGGACCTGTTGCGACTGGGCCACCTTTTGAATCTGAAAATCGAGGTCTTCTCTCATGATTTCTTTTCCGTTGATTTTGGCTACTACCTGCGAATTTTCCTGAGGATTGTTTTTTTCATTATCCATAAAAATACATTATTTAATATTTATCCAACTGGTTTTCAGGGTATCGTCCCACTTATGTATTGTCAAGTTTCCGTCCCCAATTCTACTAAAAAATCGCCTTTTGGGCGACACAATCGTAATTGTGAAAAAATAAACTCGGTTTGGCAGCGGCTTCCAAAGAATTTTCTGTATTATTGTCCTAAGTATTTCTTGCCTTTCAATTTATCGGGAAGAAAATTTTCTTTGGCATATTTTTCATATCCTTTTCCGTAATCCAGCTCTTCCATAAGTTTTGTCTCCGGATTTCGCAGCATTAAAGGTATGGATAAGTTCCCGTATTTCTTTACGTCTTTCATGGCGGCCATGTAAGCTGAGTAAGCGCTTCTGTTTTTCTTGCATTGGCATAAATAAGCTACTCCGTGAGCCAAATTAATGCCGCATTCGGGCAAGCCAATGGTTTCTACCGCCCGGAAGACGTCATTTGCCACCACCAAGGCTGTCGGCTGAGCCAGGCCGACATCTTCTGAAGCGAACTTAACCATTCTCCGTGCAATATAAAGA
>CAYMTT010000013.1:0-22820 GCA_964393465.1 uncultured Candidatus Saccharibacteria bacterium
AGAGATTAGCGATTGTATCAGACATCATTCCATATCCTTTTTGGATTGTTTGTCCGCACTTGCCGACAAAAGAATCGCTGTCTGCGGCATCCGACGCCGTAACAGAGGTTGTTCCGATTGCAAACGCAAGCATCAGAGCAAAAACCCCCATTCCTACTGATAATTTTTTATTCATGGTTTTCATTTTTTTAATTTTTTAATTGCCGGGTGGCCGACCAATTGATAACTGTATATAAGTTATCCACGCCCATATACAGCATATCGAGCGGATATTTTCTTATTATGATTTTAATGTTAAGGAATTGTAAAACATCAATAACATATATTTAACCTGTATTTATCTTAAATTTTTTATTTTTCAAATACCATTCCATAAAATAACCGACGGCGATAAAAAGAGGTAACGACACTAATGTTCTGGCCAAAGTAAAATTTATTCCCAGATAGCCGATTTCTATTCCGAGCATTGGAAGCTTCAGAGAGGAAAACGCTCCTAGATAAATGAAAATATTTTTTATGCTGGCTCCTTTTTTATAGAGAATATATGCAACCGGAAAAGCGCCGTAAAGCGGCCCGGCCTGAAGCATGGCCAAAACAATTACTAAAAATATTCCTTTTACGCCCGATCTTTGGCCAATATGCTTTTCAATTTTTTCTTTGGGAAACCAAACATCAAACAGACCAATGATAATAAACAGAAACGGAATAAAAATTACCATTTCTATAAAAAACTTGGTGAAATTGCCAAAAACTTCTTTGCCGGGATTAAATCCAAAAAAGAATGAAATAATAGTGGCTATCAAATAGCAAACCAGCCAAATGTATTGTTTATATTTTTGAATTGATTTTTTCATTTTATTAAAATTATTCCGACCAATACGCCGATCAAAATTGCGATTACAAAATTTAGCGCATTTCTGATAAACGCAATTTTATTCCCAAAATATTTTGCCTCCAGCGGAAAAGTTGCCACCCCCACCATCATCATCGTTGTCATAAAGGTAGCTATGGTCATATAAGAAGCTCCCTGTTTGATTAAGGCGGAAGCAATGGGATAGGAAATAAAACCGGGAATTAAAGTAACCGACCCGACGACAGCCGCAATAAACAGGCCCATAATTCCCGAATTAGTCCCTAAATATTTAACAATAACCGAATGCGGAACTAAATACAAAGCCAAACTGACTAAAATCAAAATATTTAAAAACGGGATGGCAATGCCCTTGAACATCTTTAAGCCCTTTTTCAAACCCAAAATTGTCTTTTCTTTATTAAGAAAAAACGAAACAAGCGTTAGGGTTATTGAAACAGCGATGAAAATAAAAGCATTGTTAATCATAGTTGAATCAAATATTTTACAAGATACTGCAGATAATAGACTCCGGCAATTAAAAACACCGAGGCGACCGCGCATCTCATCACTTTTTCAACTTTTTGAACTATCTGAAACGCCTTGCTGACTTTTTGCATTGAAAAAGCGATTAGAAATGAAAAGACAATTACCGGCAGTCCCGTGCCCAGAGCGAAAATTGGAGGTAAAACCAAGCTCTCTGTCGACTTCAAAACCAAGGGAATCAAAGCGCCGAAAAATAAAACTCCGCTGTAGGGGCAGAAAACCAAGGCAAATGAAATGCCCAAAAGCAATGAGCCGACATATCCTTTGCCAGCCAACCATTCTTTCAACTTTTCAATTTTTTGATTATGCCCACTGATTTTAATTTTTATCACTCCGAACATTACCAACCCGATAACAATCAAAACCGGCCCCAAAACCTTATCGCCCCAGCCCTGAAATATTCTTGAAATCTGAAATGAAGACAAGCCGAAATAAATCAAAGCGGCCAAAAGAGTATAGCTGACTCCTCGTCCAAGGGTATAAAAAAAGCCATTAAACAAAGTGTTTTTGACAGTCTTAATCTCTTTGGAAATATAAGCAATGGCGGTGATATTGGTCGTCAAGGGACAAGGGCTAATAGACGTTAAAATTCCCAGCAAAAAAGCGGTTAAAAGCGGAATGTTGTAATTGTCTATTAAAACATTGATAAAATCCATTATATTACTTGCCTAAAAGTTTATTAAGTTTGTTTTCAAAATAATTGATAAACCGACTTTCATTGCCAACCAACCGCCAAACCGTAACATCTTCTTTTATTTTATCTTTCCCGTCGGTAATGGCGTTAATAAAAAGCGATGATCCTCTGGCTTGATATTTCATAACCATATCTTTGTTTTCCTGCAACTCGCCGTTGACATCTTTAAACACGATTGTTCCGTTTGCATATTCTTCAGGGAATCTTTCTTTAATTGTTTCGAGAGCGTATTTACCGACTGTGATGCAAGACCAACATTGATGAGTGCCGTGGAAATGGACGACTTCAATTTTGTCGGCCGGCATCTCAACTTTGGACATTTGATCTGAAGCATTGGCTGAAGTTTTTGTCGTCGCTTGGTTATTATCTGTTTTCTGATTTGAAATTTTTGACGTGTAACCAGCTAAAACGATAACGCCGACAATTAATAGAAAAAATAGTAATAATTTTTTGCTCATAGTTTTTGTTTTAGATTAAGCTACCGAATATTAAGCCGGCGATTGTTGAATAAAAAATAACCAGTAAAATATAAACGGATGTTTTTTTGGTGCCCAGCACGCGCCTCACTACCAGCATATTGGGCAGGCTTAAAGACGGTCCGGCGAGTAATAAGGCCAAGGCCGGGCCTTGGTTCATGCCTTTAGCAATGAAGGCTTGCAAGATAGGAATTTCGGTGAGAGTGGAAAAATACATAAACGCTCCGAATACGGAAGCGACCAGATTGCCCGTGATTGAATTTGAACCGACTATTTTCTCTACCAGCTCTTGCGGCAAGAAAGGCATGATAAAACCGGCCACAAACACGCCGATAAACAAAATCGGCAAAAGCATTTTGGCAAACGACCATGTTTCTTTTAACCACTCTTTGTTGGTTTCTTTTTGAAACTTAGTCAGGGCTATTACAGCGACAACGACAGCCAAACCGATCATTAAAAAGTATTTGAATAATTGATTTATTTGCAAACCGTTCACCACCAAAACCGCCACCATCATCAGCATAAAAACCAAGACGGTCGCTTTACCGTATGAGGGCTGACTGCTTTGTTCAATAAAAAGATTACCTTCCTCAGTTTTTTCCCTGAATATCAATTGCATGGAAAGCCCAACCAAAATAGATAAAAAAACAGCCGAAATGATTCTGGCCAAGCCGATATTGAGACCCAAAACTGATAAGGTTAAAAACATGGCCGCAATGTTAATCGCCGGGCCAGAAAAAAGAAAAGTGACAGCCGGCCCAAGCCCGGCCCCTCTTTTTCTAATACCGGCAAATAACGGCAAAATAGTGCAGGAGCAAACCGCTAAAATCGCCCCAGACACCGAGGCCAATGAATAAGAAACTACCTTTTTAGCTTGTCCGCCCAAGTATTTGAAAACAAAATCTTTTTTAACAAAAACCGAAATCGCCCCGGCTATAAAGAAAGCGGGCAATAAACAAGTTAGAACATGCTCGCGGGCGTATTCGTTTAATAATCTAAAACCGGACAAAATTGCTCCTGCGAAAGACGCCGATTCCATGGGCATAAAATAAAACAGCAAAAACAGCCCAACAAGCAGAATGAAAATTTTAATTTCTTTGTTCATATCGTTTAATCATCAATAGATATTGATATCATGGGGTAAAATTTATCTCTGTTACAAAACAGAGATAAATATTGCCGATCTTTTTACTTAATCCAACCTTTAATTTCTTCCACATCGGGAATCCTGCCCGAAGCTTTAACCTGCTTGTCAATCACAATGGCCGGGGTGGACATAACGCCATATTCGGTGATTTTGGCGATATCATACTCATGCTCAACTTGAATATCTTTAAGGCCAAGCTCCTCCACGGCTTTTTTGGCGTTGTTTTCCAATGTTTGGCAATTAGGGCAACCAGAGCCCAAAATCTTGATGGTCATATATTTTATTGGTTATTAATATAATGGGACAAAAGCGAATAGTATTTGCTTATGATTTGGGAATTAACGCTGTAAATCATTTTGGTGCTTTCTTTTTTTGATACAACCAGCTTAAAGTCTTTTAATACTTTTAAATGGTGGGAAACTAGATTCTGATGTAAATCCAAATATTGCCAAATATCGCAAACGCACATCTCCTGTTTTTGCAGGATGCATAAAATTTTTAAACGATTCGGCTCGGCGATTACTTTCAAAAATTCGGCCGTCTCCCTAAGATTATTTTTTGATTTTTTGGTTTTACAACAGTCAAAATTCATATGGTTATGTATAATTATCAATATATATTGATATTATATGAATCCCAAAACCGATTGTCAAATTTTTGTTTTTTGCTACGATAAACTCATATTTAAGTGGCGCGCCAATGAAATTGGCATGCCGCAGATCCCTGCCGAAAAAAATAATGTAATGAAAAAATTTCTGTTTTGCCGAAACGGAGCGGAGGCAAACGGAAATACACATCATTATTCTGGATTCTATTCAAAGAAGTTAGAATTTCAACCAAAAATTTTAAAATCAGAATGGACTCCAAAAGAAAAAACGCTTCCGTAAAAAAAGCCTTCACCCTCATCGAACTCCTGGTGGTCATCTCCGTAATCGGGCTTCTGGCCGGTGTTGTCCTGGTGAGCATGAATGGTTTGAGAGCAAAAGCGAGAGATAGCAAAAGAGTAAGCACAATAGAACAAATTCAAAAAGCATTGGAACTATATTATAACGAGAATGGATTTTATCCTCAAACTCCAAGCGACGGATGGGTACATGATTGCAGCGGAGACAATAGTTGGGGAAATTTTCTAGCGAGTTCTCTTGCTGAATTTATGCCCTCTATCCCCAATGATCCTAAATATCCTGATAATTCTTGGCCACTTTGTTTTTATTATAAATCAGGAAATTATGGCAATTGCCCGCTTTCAAATAATACTTATGTAATGCTTTTTGCTACAGAGATTAGTACATTTGATTTAAACGAATACGATGTTTTAGGAGAAGGCGGAAGCAAAGAGAGATACTGTTTTCATGGCAGTGAATAATAATTAAATGGAGCCGTATTCATTTTTACTTGAAACTATAAGTGATAATCAGCCTCTATCAAATTGATTAAGGGTGCTTCCGGTGGTAATCTGGAATCAGAATGGACTCCAAAAGAAAAAACGCTTCCGTAAAAAAAGCCTTCACCCTCATCGAACTCCTGGTGGTCATCTCCGTAATCGGGCTTCTGGCCGGTGTTGTCCTGGTAAACTTGGGAGGAAGCAGGGAGAAAGCCAAAATAGCCAAAAGCCTGCAGTTCAGCCAGAGCATCCAGAATGCTCTGGGAGCCTACAATGTCGGCTGGTGGAGTTTTGAAACGATAGAGGGAGGAAAAGCTGTCGACGCTTCCGGCTACGGGAACGACGGCACCGTTTACGGAGCCTCTCTGGTTTCCGGGCTGGAACAGATCGGCAACGCTTTGAGCTTTGACGGAGTCGACGATTACGCAAATTTCGGAAGCAGCAGTAATTTGGCCGTAGCGGAACAAGCTACTTTTGAATTTTGGATAAAAAGAAACGGAGTGGGAACAACCGGCAGCGTCGATACGATAATAGCCAATACTTACAACTATTGGATCTGGCTGAACAGAAGCAGTTATAAGATTGGGTTTGAAAGCGCAGGATCAAACGGGCTTTGGGGGCCCGACGCCGTTTCATCCTCGGAAATTCCGAACAACACATGGACGCATGTGGCGATTGCCAGAACAAGCGCCACGCACGTTAAATTCTACATAAACGGAAAGCTGGACAACGAAGACGATACCTACGAAAGCAATTTCGCCGCTAACACCGTTTATCTCGGCAGATGGGGCGGATCAACCCATAATTTCAGCGGCCTCATCGACGAAGTCCGCATCTACGACAGGGCCTTGTCAAGGGCAGAAATCCAAAAACATTACGCCGAAGGATTGAAGAAGCTTAAAGATTATGAGATTTAATTAAATGCCGGAAAACAGCCGAATTCAAGCGGAGAAACGGCGATTTTCACTAAATATTCCAAATGAAAATCCGCAATCTTTGCGATGGACAAAAACCGAATTTTGATTTAAAATATTATTGTATTTTCCGACAGATTGAAAATATGGAAAACAAAGAGCTTCACAGAATAACTTCCACGGCCATAATCCACAGGGAAGGAAAGTACCTTCTCTTGCGCAGGAGCCTGCAGAAAAAAGCTTTCCCCGGAAAATGGACCGTTCCCGGCGGAGGCTTAGAAACAGAGGATTATGTCAATGCTCCGAAAACCACCAAAGACCACTGGTATTTTGCCATTGAAAATTCCCTGAGAAGGGAAATCAAAGAAGAATGCGGGCTTCAAGTGGGAAAACTGGAATACCTGCTGGATATAGCTTTTATCAAGCCCGACGGCACGCCGGCAATAATCTTGAGTTTTTACTCCCCCTACCAATCGGGAGAGGTAGAATTGGACAAAGACAATATGGATTACGCCTGGGTGACAGCAAAAGAAGCTGAAGAATACGATCTGGTCGAGGGCTTGTTGGAAGAAATCCGGCAGGTAGACAAAATTCTGAAAGGAGAAAAGGCCGAATACGGAAAATAGGTCCCCGTAGTTTAAAGGATAAAATGCGGGCTTGCGGAGCCCGAGACTGTAGGTTCGATTCCTACCGGGGACGCCATGAATCTTTACACTCCCGTCCGGGAAATTTCCGGAATCGGGCCGGTTTTCCAAAAAAAGCTGAAAAGGCTGGGAATTAAAAACATCAGAGACCTTTTATTCCACTTTCCTCATAGATATGAGGATTTTTCGAATATAAAGAATATTGCCGACGTAAAAATAGGAGAGACTTGCTGCATCAAAGGAGAAATCGTCCAGATAGAAAGCGGGCGCACTTGGAAAAAAAGAATGTCCATCACCCAGGCCTTAATAAAAGACGGGACCGGAACCATGGAGGCTGTCTGGTTCAACCAGCCATACCTCGTAAACGTTCTCAAAAAAGGTGACGCTGTCTGTCTGGCCGGAAAGGCCGTTCCCGGGAAAAAAAGCCTCTATCTTTCAAACCCCATCAGGGAAAAAGTTTCAAAATCTGATTTGAACTCCCTGACCCATACGGGCAGAATAGTGCCGGTTTATCCTGAAACCGAAGGGCTTTCTTCCAGATGGCTGAGATATTTTGCCAAGTCTTTTCTGCAGGACTTCAAAGGAAAGATAAAAGACCCCCTGCCAGAAGACCTGAGAGAAAAAGAAGGCCTGACTCCGCTTGAAAGGTCTTTGTGGCAGATACATTTCCCCGATTCTTTAAAGGCGGCCCAAAAAGCCAGGAAAAGATTCGCTTTCGAAGAGCTCTTCAATATAGAGCTCTGGGTTTTGAAAGAAAGAATGAAAATGAATAAGGAAAAAGCCTTCCAGGTTCCTCTCGACCTAAAACTCATAAAAAGGTTCGTGGACTCTCTGCCCTTCAAACTTACAGACGCCCAGAGAAAATCTGCCTGGCAGATATTAAAAGACCTGGAGAAGAAAAGGCCCATGAATAGGCTTTTGGAAGGGGACGTTGGCTCTGGCAAAACCGTGGTGGCGGCCATGGCCATACTGAACGCTGCCAAAAAAGGATACCAGTCGGTTTTCATGGCGCCGACCGAAATACTGGCCAATCAGCATTTCAAGACCATCTGGGATCTGCTCAAGAGGTATAATATAAACGTGGGGCTGCTGACCGGAAAAAAGGACGTTTTCTATTCCAGAAAGCTCCACAACCAGTACATCGAAATTTCCAGAAAAAAGCTCCTGGAAAAAACAGATAAAGGAGAAATTTCCCTGCTCATCGGCACCCACGCTTTGATAGCTTCGGGCAAAAACTCCAGGGAAGGGATAAAGTTCGGAAAGCTGGCTCTGGTGGTGATAGACGAACAGCACCGGTTCGGGGTCGAGCAAAGAGCCAAGCTCACCCGCCAAAAAACCATTCCCCATCTGCTTTCAATGACCGCCACTCCCATCCCCCGCACCCTGGCCCTGACCCTGTACGGAGACCTGGACCTTTCGATAATAGATCAATTGCCAAAGGGAAGAAAAAAAATAATCACCAAGGTGGTCCCTCCGAAAGAACGGCAAAAAACCTACGCCTTTATAAAGAAAGAAGTCAAAAAAGGAAGGAAGGTGTTCGTCATCTGTCCCAGAATAGAAGAAGAGGGAAAGCTGGAAACAAAAACAGTGAAAGAAGAATACCAAAAACTCTCCCAAAAAATATTCCCCGATCTCAAGGTGGGAATGCTCCACGGAAAAATGCAGGGCAGAGAAAAAGAAAAGACCATGCGCGAATTTTCCAAAGACAAAGGGAAAATAGACATTCTGGTTTCCACCTCGGTGGTCGAAGTGGGAGTGGACGTGACCCAGGCCACCGTAATGATGATAGAGGGAGCCGACCGCTTCGGTCTGGCCCAACTTCATCAGTTCCGGGGCAGAGTGGGCAGATCCAAATACCAATCTTTTTGCTTTTTATTCACAGATTCTGGAGCAGCAAAGACGCGCCAGAGATTGAAAGCCTTGGCTTCCTCTGAAAACGGATTCGATCTGGCAGAAAAAGACCTGCAGATAAGGGGGCCGGGCGATTTTTCAGGAATTAGGCAGTGGGGAGTCCCCGATCTGACCATGGAATCTTTGAACGACATGCCTCTAGTGGAAAAAACCAGACAGGCTGCCAAGGAAATCCTGGAAAAAGACCCTGAGCTGGAGGATCATCCCCTGCTTTTGGAAAGAATCGGGGAGTTTGGGCGAAGGATACATTTAGAATAAAGTAAAAAGGCTCTTATTGAAGAGCCTTTTTTGCATTTTCCACTTGCTTGTTCTTTGTTTCGAAAGGATCATCTAAATGAATATTCAGAGTGTCGGAAAAAACGCCCGACACGTAAATGGAATTCCAGTTGATGTTAAATCTTTCCTTTAAACCTCTCCGGTCCAAAATCTGGATTAATTCCCCTCGTATTTTTGCCCTGGTATTCTGAGGCGGGTTATCCTTCATGTATTCTATTCTCTCTTTTTCGACCATCCGGGGAGTTCTTATATCCATCTTTTTCATTTCGGCCGGAGACAAATCGGGTTCTTGCGTAAAGATATTATAGAGCCCCTCTTCTGAAATGTCGTGGTATTTCTTGTCCTTGACCCTTATCTGGTCGTACACGCTCACTTCCCTATCTGCCGATATTACCTTTCTTTCAAAAAAATCTGACCAGTCGCAGCCGAATTTAAGCAGGCTGTCTTCTAGAATGGTTTTTTTGATAAGCCAATCGAGCTCTTCATCTAGTCCCTGAGAATCCACTTCCATCAAATTTACCGGATCTATCTGCCGCCTCTCCAAACGCCGCAAAACATCTATTAAAACGTCCAGGGCCACAGAAAGTTCCGGGTTCAAGCCCCAATTTCTCCGGTATCTTTCCATTATATCGACAATTTCCCAGAACAAATTTATTGCCGAAAAATTCCTTCCGCCAACCAACTTTATTACCGGCTTCTGGCAAGTCAAGTCGCGAGAAACAAGTTTTAAAGCGCACACAGGATCTTCAGGCATTAATTCAGCGAAACACTCCTTTAAAGGAAAACCGTTTTCCATCATTTCCAGCAATATACCGACGGTCGCCACTTTAAGGTAAGTGGAAAGCTCAGACATATTGGAATCGCCGATTATCAAATGCAGCCTTTTGTACTGATTTTTGTCGGCATGCGGCTCGTTCCAGCGGGCCGTACAGAGAATAGCCCTCTTCCATCCACCGTGAGTCGCTTCGCTGATTGTCGAACCTATAAATCTGGCTCTCTGGGAAATTTCGTATTTAATTCCTTCTTCCTGAAAATTGGCATTAGCCACCCATCCTGATCCGGCGATTATCTGCCGAACCACCAAGAGAGGCACAAAAACCGGCGCCAAGTCGTTTTCACTGAAAAACCTCGCCATCGAAAAATTCTCATGGCATCCGAACGTAATCGGAAGGTTTCCATACATTTCCACTCTGCTCTGCGTATCTTCATCTTCGCCGTGCTGCACGTTGTTCTTAAAAAGATAGACTCTGCCTTCCTGCTTTTGTGCGGAACAAAAACGGAAAACGTCATCCAGAATCTTCTCGCCCGCTTTGTCCTGGGCGATCAAATCGGCAAGACCAAGACACTCAGCCGTGCAGTATTCAGGATGATGCCCTACATCCTCATAAATCCTAGAACCGTTAGACATGAATCCTTTAATGCAGATGTTTTTCATGCATGTCAAATAGGAAGGCAGGGACGATTCTGACCATAATCCTTCGTAGCGTACAAGGTTTATTCCGTATTCGGTCTCCAATCCATATATCCTTTTTTTCATCAATTTCCTCCTTTTTTCTTTTCAAAGAACAGAAAAGGTAGGCTGTTAAACCTACCTTTTTTTACTTTAAAATCCCTGTTTTGTCAAACTCCCGTTATTCTCCGGGGTGCTGCTTGTCTCGCTGCTTTACCTGGGTATCGTCTTTGTCTATTCTGGACATTCTTTCTCGCGCCCGCTTGCGGTATTTTTCAACGCCGCTTCTGGCGTCATCGGCAGCCTTTTCGGCGTCGCTGTATTTCCCTGCATCGCCAGCGGCGTTCGAATCGTCCTCGATGGGCCCTCCGTCATCGCCCGGGCCGGTTTTCCTTCTCATTCTCTCTTTGTCTTCAGACATCGGGCACCTCCTTTAATAATTCGATTAGCTCTTCGGCGTTTTCCGCCTGATTGAGAATTCTTTCGACGTCCTTTCTGCCTCCCCAAGCGGGATTTCCCAGCGCTATACGGGGTTCGGCAAAAAAAAGGAAAAAATTCCTGCGCCTCTTTTGTTTCGCCTTGAACACGATTTCGTGCCAATCAACAGTTTCGATTTCGGAAAAAAGCTCAGAAATACACCTTCCGCGGAAATAAGAGCGGCACTCCGGCGGAGGATTCTTCATTAGCTCTAAGATCTGTTCTCTATCTATTATCTCTTCGACGTCGCCGTCCTCCTTGCAACCCCAGTAAAGGCCTTTTTCTTTGTCCATGCGATGGTAAAGAATGTCCTTTAAGTGCAAGAAAGTATCTATTTTCAGCCGGCGGCGGCCGTCTTTAAACTCCCTCTTTTTAATGTCTTTCCAGGGAACGCCGAGATCTTCGAGAAAATCCTGGAACAGGCCCAGCTTCGTCTGCCAGTCGAACCTGCGCCTCAATCTGCCCTTGTTGTCCGTTCGGAAATCGTTGTTCGTTTCCTCCCAAAGACGAAGCAAGTCTTCTTCTTCGGCGGTCGGTTCAACGACCCTTGAAAAATATTCCCGGGCCAGCTGGAAGAACTCTTCGCTCAAATCAAGGCTCGATATTCTCCTTCCTCCCGTGGTTTCCAGGAGCGGCTCCCGGCAAGTCAGATCCTTAGAAACCAGCTTTATCGAAGAAACCGGGTCGGTAACTGCGAGATCGCCCTTTAGAAAGCCGTCTTCGATCATCTTTAAAACGATTGAAGTGATTCCGACTTTCATGTAGTTAGCGACTTCCGCCAGATTGGCGTCCCCCACGATGACGTGGAGCCTGCCGAACCTGTTTTCGTCGGCCAAAGCTTCATTCCTGGTATTAAGGATTCCGCGCTTGACCATGGTGTCGTTGCTCGAAATAACTTGCATGAAATCCGCTCTCTGGGAAATCTGGAATACCGAATGGCCAATTCTCTTTTTTTCCCAGACGTCTTCAACACCCATTTTGCCCGCACCGGTAAATATAATCCTGCAGATAAAAAAGCTTGCCAGATAACCCGCTTCCAGAGAACGCAGGCTGGTTATCCTGTCGAAAGCTTCACGCAAAACCAGATAGTTCTCATGGCATCCGTAGGCGTTTCCGGATCTGTCGGTATTATCTTTGTAAACAATCAGTTCCTTGCCGTCCCTGGCCAGCTTTTCGTTAAGGATCGACTTTGCCATATCGACAATGGCCTCTCCCGCCATATCCGCTGCAACAAGAGTTTTGGCGGAAATGCATTCGGGAGTCGAGTATTCCAGGTGGGGGCCGTCGATGTAAAGCCTGCTGCCGTTGGGTAAAAGATTGTGATGAAAGCGCGAATTCCTGGAAAGATGGTAGGAACGATCAATCCTGTCGAGATTCTCTATCTCATAGATAGCCCTTTCCGTGGAATCGGCAGACATCTCAAAAAAATCCTTAACGATATTAATCATTCTTTGAAAATGCTGGATTTCGGCTGGCTTGAAGCTGCACTTGCTCTTGACCCCTATCCCCCATTCTGTTTCAATCCCTTTAACCTTTTCAATAGCCATTGAAGGCCTCCTTATTAAATTTTCAAACAACTAAACTTTTATCCTGCTCCCTTTTAAAAAGAGAACGGGGTAAAAATTCAGGAGGAGGTTTTCCTCCTCCTGATGTTTTTTTAAACTTGTTCTAAATCTTCGTCGGTGAAAACTTGTACCGGCTCGGTTTTTTTGTCTGTTTCCTCTTTTCCGTTCTGGGTAAGATCTTCTATGTCTTTAGCGGACGCTCTTACCGAAGGCAAGATTTCCTCAAAAGCCTCATTAAAATATTTACGGGTAATTTTGAAATTCTGATAATTTTCCGGATCGCCGCAAGAGATAAACTCTCTAAGAGCCTTTTGGGTTGCTTCACGGCAGATATTTTCTATCACCGCTCCGCTAAAAGGCAAATCTCTTGCCATTTTTTCCTCTACCCACGCTCCTCGATACATATATTCCACCAAGGTTCCTTTGGGCACCTTGGCTTTCTCTGCCAATTCCTTTAAGTCGACATCTTCAGCCAAGGGTTTTTCTTTAATATGAATGGAAAAAATCTTCTCTCTGGCCTGCTGGTCGGGCAAAGGCACGTACACGGGCACAAGCCGTCCCGGCCTCAACAAGGCCACATCCACTAGATCGGGCCGATTTGTAGCCGCAATCACGAAAATATCCTTGGCTTCTTCAATTCCGTCAAGCTCATTGAGCAGCTGGGAAGTCACCCTGTTGCCCACTCCCGAATCATGGATACTCAAGCCTCTATTTGCGGCCAAAGCGTCAATTTCGTCAAAGAAGATGACACAGGGAGCAGCCTGTCTGGCTTTCCTAAAAACTTCCCTAATGTTCCTTTCCGACCGGCCGACGAGCTCATTAAGAAGCTCGGGACCCTTAACTGGAATAAAATTGACTCCGCATTCATGGGAGAAAGCCCTGGCGATCAAGGTCTTGCCGCAGCCGGGAGGACCAAAAAGCATGAGGCCTTTCGGAGATTTCTGCCCGGCTACTTTCATGAGATCGGGATAAAGAAGAGGCCATTTGATGGCTTCTTCCAGCTTCTGTTTGATCTCGTCCAAACCTCCCACGTCATCCCAGGTTTCCTGAGGCTTCTGAAAAGAAATCTGCCTCATAACTGAAGGCTTCATTTTTTCCAGAACGGCTTTGAAGTTTGCCTCTCCCACTTTTATCTTTTCAACGGAATCCATGTTGATTTTCTCCAAATCCAGATCCTCCAATACCTGAAGGGCGGACTCTTTGCACAAAGACTCGATATCCGCTCCGGTAAAACCGTGGGTTTCGTCGGCCAGAGCCTTTAAGGAAACGTCTTCGGCTAGTGGTACGGATTTGGTGTAAATCTCAAGAATTTCGAGGCGACCGTTCCTGTCGGGAATCGGAATGTTTATTTCCCTATCAAACCGGCCCGGCCTTCTGAAAGCTTCGTCCAAAAGTTCGGGCTTGTTGGTGGCGGCAATAACCATGACTCTTTCGGTAGACACCAGCCCATCCATCAAAGAAAGAAGCTGGGCCACCACCTGCTTGTCATGGGTATGCCCGGATTCGCTGCGCTCGCCGGCCACAGACTCCAATTCGTCGAAAAAGATGACTGCCGGAGCTTTTCTCCTGGCGGCATCAAAAATATTACGAAGCCTAGCTGCCGATTCTCCAACGTAAGAGCTAACGAATTCGGGACCCCTCACGTAAATGAAGGAAGAATCCGATTCGTGGGCGACGGCTTTGCCCATTAGAGTTTTGCCGCAGCCCGGAGGACCGGTGAGAATGATCCCCTTTAAAGGCTTAATCCCCAGCTGTTCGTAAAGTTCGGGGTGCTTTAAAGGGAGCTCGACGACTTCCTTAACCTTCCTTATCTGATCTTTCAAGCCGCCGACGTCCTGATAACCTTTTTTTTCGATTTTGTTGAGATCTATCTTTTCTTTCTTCCTGGGAATGACTCCGGTGATGAAATTAACAGCGGGGTCGTAGTAGACCTCGTCACCTTTTTCGATCTCTTTAACCTTCCAGCCGATATTGGCCAGCCTGTGGGTGTCGTTGGGAGTAATCACCCAGGCGGTTTTCTCGTCCAGAATCTCTTCAACGACGACCTTTTCTTCGCTCCTTCTGACCTTGCTGACCTCGAAAATCGTAATGGACCCGGTATCGGGATTCTGAATATACTTAACTTCCCTACCCTCTTCAAGATCGTCTTGATTGATTTGGGGCAGGACTTTCACTTCATACTGAGTCCTGCGGTTATCCAGCATGCGAGCCCGGCCGTTTTCCACGGGCATAACCAGAATTCCGATTGGTACAGCCGATTCTCCGCCGACTAAGTTCTTAATTCTCTCGGCAAGCTCTTTTATTTTCTCGTCCAGCTGGTTAATCTCGGCCTGATGTTCCTCCTCGTTGGACCTCAACTGGTCCTTAAAATTGCTATTATCAAGCTCGAGCTGTTTGATTTTCTCTTCTCTTTCTCCAAGGAGTTCCTGTAGCTCCCCCAGATCATCAAGAATATTGGAAAATCTCTTTTCTGATTCTGACATCTTTCACCTCCAAAGATTATTTTGAATGTACTCGTCATTCCAGATTATAAACTATCGGAAGATATGTCAACCCCTTACAAAAGGAAAAGCCCCTAACTTTCGTTAGGAGCTTCTTTCTTAACCTTTTTTGCCATCTCTAAAAGGCATTTTTCCACCTTCTTATGAATGGAGGAAGCATTCTCTTCTATGAGAATTTCTACACCTTCGTCGACATTCTTTATAGCCCAAACCCAGAACTTACCCTCCTGACAGGCTTGGACCACCTCCTCTGAGAGCATCAGATTATGGACATTCTGGTGAGGTATTACCACTCCTTGGTCGCCGGTCAAACCGCGCTCTTTGCAGATATCGAAGAATCCTTCGATTTTCTGGTTTACGCCGCCAATCGGCTGGATTTCTCCCTTCTGGTTAACGGATCCCGTTACCGCGATGTTCTGCTTTATGGGCTTGCCGGCAAGACTGGAAATGAGGCAGAATAATTCGGCAGCAGAAGCAGAATCCCCCTCTATTCCGCCGTAGGACTGCTCGAAACAGACACTCGCTGAAAAGCTAATTGGCTCGTCTTTACCGTATTTTCCGCCGAAATAGCCGGACAATATGTGAACTCCCTTATTATGAATGGGACCTGTCATATCCACTTCCCGATCAATGCTGATAAGGCCTTTTTTGCCCAAGAAAGTTTGAACGGTTATCCTAGCGGGCATTCCAAAGGAATAGTCCCCTAGATTATAAACCGAAAGGCCGTTTATCTGGCCCACCACCGATTCTTTGGTATCGAGAAGAACTATTCCTTCGCGTATGAGTTCCTGCAGCTTGCTCTGGGTCAGACTGACCCTCAGCTTTTGAGTCTCGAGAGCTTTTCTGACGTGTTCTGCTTTTACGGCGTCCGAACCTGATTTTTCGGCCCAGTAATCCGCTTCAACAATCAATTCCTTGATCCTGTTAAATTCTGTAGAAAGCTTTGACTGCTTGTCCGACAGCCTGAAGCCGTATTCAACGATCTTTGCCACAGCCGTCTTGTCGAAAGGCAACAATCCTGTTCTCTGCCGCCGCAGATCTTCTTTCTGGCAACAGAAGGAAATGAAAGCTGCGTAAGCGGCTTCGCTTTCTTTATTTGCGGGCATTTCCGAATTCAGTTCGGCCTTGATCTTGAAAATGGCCTGGAATTCGGGATCGTGCTGGACCAGTAACCGGTAAATCATGGGATCTCCCACAATAATCACTTTCAGGCGGACGGGTATTTGATCCGGAACCTGGTTAGTCTGGGCAAAGCCCAAATACCCCATAGGTTCTTCGATCTTTAAAAAGCCGTACCTGATGGTTCTCTCCAGCTTCTGCCAAACGCCGGGGTTCACTAAAAGGTCCAAAGCTTTAAGAACGAGGTATCCGCCGTCTGCCCGAAGCAGAGAGCCTGCCTTGATTTTCGTGTGATCAGTAAGCATAAATCCCTGAACGAAACTTTTATCCATCCTACCGAAAAGATTACCGAAATTAGGATTCTCCTCAAAGACAACGGGAATATCTTCTGTTTCGCTGTTGTCCACAATTAAATTAACGACAAAGGGCAGGAAAGGATCTTCGCCAGGATTGGAACCATTACCATTCTCCCTGAACAAATCGATGTGATCCAGAATGTATTCTTTCAGCCCTTCCAGATATTCAATAGCTTCAGGGTAAGCAGCGTGCTTTCTTAAAAGCTTCTTGAATAGAGATTTGAGAAAATGGCCGACGTATTCTTTTTCCAGATCTTCTATCTTCTGCTGAGTTATTCTCTGGGCCTCCATCATGCTCTCTGTAACCTTATCCAGATTATTCTGAAGGATTTTCACCCTTTTGTCCAGATCTTTCTTTTTTTCTTCGGGAAAATTCCGACGTTCCTGGGGAGACATAGCTTCACCGGGGTTTTTCTTTGAAGCCGGCAGAACCACAAAACCGGACGATGGTTGAACAATAAGGCAGTCTTCTTCTTCTATCTGACTTTGAACCTTATCGAAGTTATTTTTGTTGGTTTCCTGAAGCTTGTCCATGAGAGCTTGCCTGGGAGTATAAAATTCCTTCGATTTTAGAATCAGCGGAATTTCTTTCTTTGACTCCTTCAGGAATTTAGCCACTTCCTTTTTAAGCTTTCTGCCTTCGCCTTTGGCAAAGCAAAGGATTCTGGGGCGGCCGTTGTTCTCGAAATTGAATACGTAGCAGAAATCTCTCAAATCAACGGCTCCGCCGGAAGCTTCTTTTTGCTTTTGGGCGAAATCTTCCAGATACCTCAAAAGAACAGATTTCCTACTAATGCCGGTGCGGTCGGTAATGAAAATATTGTATTCGGGATTGTCGATTTCCAATCCGACAGATAAAGCCTGCATGGCTCTTTCCTGGCCTATAAAACCTTCGGCCGGCTCAACTTCAGTACTCTGCTCAAAAGGAAGATCATCCGGATCAAAAACCCTGCGGAGTTTTTCAACGGGAACTTTCAAATCTTCTTTCATTCCATACCTCCTTATTAATTTGTTAAATTACCCTCCGTTCTTTTTATCCCGCAGAGAAAACCTTGTCAAGACCGAAATAAAAAAGCGGCGCATACGGGAGTCGAACCCGTCTTGCCGGATTGAAAGCCCGGCGTCCTAGCCGATAGACGAATGCGCCGACTAGGGCAATTCTAGCTCAAAATATGGAAAAAAGCAAGTTAAAGTGATAGAATAACCTTATATGAATCTGCCAAAATCCTATTCTCCCGAGCAAACTGAAGAAAAGATGTACCGGCTTTGGGAAAAAAGCGGTCTTTTCAATCCCGACAAGCTCCCCGGAAAAAGGAAAAAATCCTATGCCATTGCCATCCCTCCTCCGAACGTTACGGGAGAACTGCACATGGGCCACGCTTTGAACGCGGTCATACAGGATATTTTAATCAGGAAAAAAAAGATGGAAGGATTTAAAACTCTCTGGATCCCGGGAACGGACCATGCGGGAATTGCCACCCAGAACGCGGTCGAAAAAAATCTCAAGAAAGAAGGGAAAACCAGGTTCGACCTGGGAAGGGAAGAATTCCTCCAAAGGGTCTGGCAATGGAAAGAAAAATACGGAGGCATAATCCTGGACCAATTCAAGAAAATAGGGGCTTCCTGCGATTGGTCCAGAACCGCCTTTACCATGGACAACGATTACGCGGAAGCTGTCAATGAAGCTTTCATCCGCTATTACGAAAAAGGGCTGATTCACAAAGGCAAAAGAGTGGTCAACTGGTGCCCAAGATGCCAAACTTCGCTTTCCGAACTGGAGCTGGAATACGAACAAGAACAGGGAAATCTGTGGTATATAAAATATCCTCTCACCGACAAAATTGACGAATTCGTAACGGTGGCCACCACCCGGCCCGAAACCATGCTCGGAGACGCAGCTTTGGCCGTAAACCCGCGGGACGAAAGGTATAAAAAACTGATAGGCAAAAAGGTTGTCCTGCCTTTGGTAGAAAAAGAAATACCGATAGTGGCAGACAAAACGGTGGATTCCAATTTCGGAACCGGAGCCTTGAAAGTAACCCCGGCTCACGATTCTCTCGATGCCGAAATCGGCCAAAGGCACAACTTGGAAAACCTGCAAGTAATAGACCAAAAAGGAAAGATGAACGAAAACTCGCCCCCGCCCTACCGGGGACTCTCATTGAAAGAAGCCAGGGGGAAAATAGTGAAAGATCTGGAAGAAAAAAACCTTTTGGAAAAAACCGAAGACTATTCCCATCAGATTCCCAAATGCTATCGGTGCGGCGCCACGGTAGAATCCATACCCTCGGAGCAATGGTTCCTGAAAATGAAAGATCTGGCCGAAAACGCCAAAAAGGCGGTAAAAAGCAAAAAAGTTTCTTTTCATCCAAAGCGCTGGGAAAAAGTGTATTTCGACTGGCTAAAAAACATAAAGGACTGGTGCATATCCCGCCAGCTCTGGTGGGGGCACAGGCTGCCGGTCTGGCAATGCCAGAAAACCTCCGAATACTTCGCTTCCAAAAAAGAACCGAAAAAATGCCCGCTCTGCAAAAAATGCAAACCGAAGCAGTCAACCGACGTGCTGGATACCTGGTTTTCTTCCGCCTTGTGGCCTTTTGCCACCCTGGGCTGGCCCAAAAAAACCAAAGACATGGAAAAGTTCTACCCGACCGATGTTTTGAGCACGGCCAGGGATATTATAAACCTCTGGGTGGCCAGAATGATATTTTCGGGAATTGAATTCACGGGAAAACCCCCCTTCCACACCGTATTGATCCATCCGACCGTGCTCACCAAGGAAGGGAAAAGAATGTCAAAATCCCTGGGAACTGGAATAGACCCGATAAACCTTATCAAAAACTACGGGGCCGACGCCACCCGATTCGGAATCGCCTATCAGCTAATGAAAGGCCAAGACATGAAGTTCACCGAGGACAACATAATAATGGGCAAGAAATTCTGCAACAAGATCTGGAACGCTTCCCGATTCGCCTTAATGCAGCTGGGAGACGAAAAAATGGAAGCCAGAAAGATAAACTCGGAAATAACAAGGAAACTTCACGAAACCGCAAAAGAAGTGGACCGGGATCTGGAAAAATACAATTTCGGAAAAGCGGCCCACAAGCTCTACGACTTTTTCTGGCACGATTTCTGCGACAAGTGCATTGAAGAGTCTAAAGGCAAAAAAGACAAAAAAACCAAAACCACCCTGCTTTATGTCCTGCTTACCTCCCTGAAGCTCATGCACCCTTTCATACCCTTTGTTACCGAAGAAATATACCAGACCCTTCCCTTGAAAAACAAAAAGAAAAGCTTAAGCGTAGAAGACTGGCCGAAATAAAATGCCCTACCTTCTATACATCTTTTTCGGACTGGCTCCCAGCGTAATCTGGCTTTTGTTTTTTCTGAGAAAAGATTCTCACCCGGAATCCAACTGGATGATCATAAGAATTTTCATCTACGGAATGCTGATAACGATCCCGGTGGCTTTCATAGAAATGGGCCTGCAAGAGCAGATGAGCAAAATCCCCTTTTTAAGCCCGATCCTGCTGGAAATAACCTATTTCTTCTTCGGAGTGGCCTTTATAGAAGAGCTGTTCAAATACTTGGTGGTCAAAAAAAAGGTCTTGGGCCACCACGAATTCGACGAGCCGGTCGACACCATGCTCTATATGATAATAGCCGCCCTGGGGTTCGCAGCCCTGGAAAACCTCCTGGTCCTGCTTCCCCTTCTCAGGCCCTTCATGATATTCCAAACACTGCACATGAGCCTGATAAGATTTCTAGGGGCGACCTTTCTTCACGCCCTCTGCTCGGGCCTGCTCGGCTACTATATGGCCCTGTCTTTTTTCGAGCCTCACAAAAGAAACAAACTTCTGCTGAAAGGCTTTTTTATCGCTTCCGGCTTGCACTGTCTTTACAACTTGTCTATAATAAACATTGATATGGGAATAATCTTTTTTGTTCCCGTATCCATCATCATATTTCTGGCGTTCTTCGTAACCGCTAAATTTAAAAAGGTCAAAAAATTAAAAAGCATATGCCTGCCCAAAAAAGCAGGCTGATAATTAACACTATGGGTCTTTTCGACAAAATAAAAAAATCTGCGGACATAGCTCAAGAAGAGCCAAAAGAGGAAAAAAATCCTCAAAAGAAAAACAAAAAGGTTAAAGTTCAAAAACAGGAAGAACCGGATAAAAAGCCCGAGCCTCCCAAGGAGATGCCGGAAAAAGAAGGAGAATTGTCCATCGACGTCTACGAAACCGACAACGACTTCATAGTCCAGTCCACCGTAGCCGGAGTCAAATCCGAGGATCTGGACATCAACATTGAAAACGACATGGTGGTAATCAGGGGAAGCAGGCACCAAGAATCGGGGGCCGAAGACAAAAAATACTACTACCAGGAGTGCTATTGGGGATCTTTTTCAAGAGAAGTGATCCTGCCCGAAGAAGTGGACGGCAGCAGGGCGGAAGCTTCGGTAAAAAACGGGGTGCTGACCCTGAAAATACCCAAAGCTGGCAAAAAGAAGAAAAAGAAAGTGGCAATCAAGCAGGAAGATTAGAGAACGCCGCCTCAAAAAGAGGCGGTTTTCATTTGATCGCTTGACATAAATCAAAATTAATAATATATTGTTCCGTTAAGGCTCTTTTAAAAGGAGGGAAATAATGGACAGATACCTGGTTTTGCTGCAATTCTGTTTTTTGCACGCCCAGGACGTAGCCAACATCGTCTGGGCCGCAGAAGGCGTAAAAACGGTCAGCTCTCTGACTCTTTATCGCCGCTCAGTTCCCCGGCAAGACCAATACCGCCTATTTGACATATTGGACGGTTACGGACTCTGTGTTTCCTGCCGGAAAAAAACAATCAATGCAAAAAATCTGTATACTTTCGCGGCTCTTTCTCTGGACGGGCAAAAAGCGGTCCGGGGAGCTCAAATGGAATGCCTTTGCCGAAACCTCAACGAAAAATCTCGCTCCATAGCTTACGGCCGCATGTTCGGATATCCAGAAACAGCGGTCCGGGGATTCGCAGAAAAAAAGATGATAAAGGAAACGGAAATCCTTCCTTCTTTTTTAGCGGAAGAGCAATGCCGACTTTTCTTGCTCTACAGGCCTTTCCGCCTTTCTGAAAGCCATTGGCGTTCGGAAGCTCTAAGGGCAACGGAATGGATAAAAACATTAAAAAGGGCGGCTCCCGAAACCAACGATTGCCTTGTAAACCGCTATTTGGCAAAAAGATAAACCCGCCGGAAGACAACACGGCGGGTTTTTATATGCCCTCGGCAGGATTCGAACCTGCAATCCTTGAAAGGAACAGCGTCCTAAGCGCTGCGCGTCTGCCAGTTCCGCCACGAGGGCTCGCTCAAAGCATTATATCCGCTTTTTTAAACAAATCAACCCCTGTCTTCCTTCAAAAAAGGAAAAACAGGGATTGATATATATTTGGAAATACGGCTCTAGTAACCTGCCAAAATGCTTCTGATGACGGCAACCAATCCTTTGGCAAGCAGGGCTACGGCCACGCCGATCAAAGCATTAATCAGCATTTGCTTGGCCATTTGCACTTTGGCTGGGTCACCTCCGGCCGTCACGAACAGGAATCCAGAGACAATCAAGAAGATGGCAGCTACCACCAGCACAATGGTGAAAATCCAGTCGCCGATGTCTTCTATCAAATCAATCATTTCTTCTCCGGTATCAAACACTATGGGAGCTGGTTCTCTGGCTTGTTCTTGAGCAAAAGCTACCGGGCAAACCAACAAGCCCATCAAAACTGTAGCGAAAAGGGCTTTTTTCATATTTTTGTGGATTTAATAAAGACGAATTCTCGACCTTTATAATTTATCGCGATTAGCTTACTCCCAGTATTGATTTTATCACTTCCACTAATCCTTTAGCAAGAATAATGACAACCAAACCAATTAAAGTGTAAGCTACCATTTTCTTGGCGTTGGAAGTTTTGTTCGGGTCTCCGGCCGAGGTCACGAACATGAAGCCGGCAATAATCAGCATGACGGGAGCCACGGTAATCCCTATCCAGAAAAGGAAATTAATCAGCCTTTCTATTAATTCCTGGAAGCTGTCAACGGTCAAGGGATTCTGAAAAGTGGTTCCCCCTCCCCCGTTTGTGCCTCCGCCTCCGCCGTTTCCGTTTTCCTCTTCTTCCTCCTCTTCTTCCTCTTGTTCTCCTTCACTCGTCAAATAGCAAACTTCTGTCCAATTTTGCCATTCGCAATTTTTTGAACTAGATCCGCAGCAATCTTGAGAATGACAACTCACACAACTATCTAAACAATCTCCGATAGAAATGCAGTTTCCACTATTATCCAAACAACAATTGGGATCTGCCCTGCAAGCGCTGTTGTCGTCAATATTGGCGCAGGTATCTTCAGCTACACATACGCAACTATTGTTGCGATGATCGCAATACCCTCCTCCGGGACAGTAAGAGTCGCAGCAGGCTTCGGTGCACTGATGCTCGTCAGTCCTGACGCAGGTTCCAGAAAATCCTCCGCCCAGCGACAAG
>CAYMTT010000014.1:0-19280 GCA_964393465.1 uncultured Candidatus Saccharibacteria bacterium
GGCCATTGACGAAGCTATACTTACAGCGCGAATAAAAGGTAAAGTCCCAAATACTTTACGCTTTTTTACTTGGAAACCGCCCTGCGTAACAATCGGCTTTTTCCAAAATTTAGAAGATGAAGTCAATCTTATAAAAACTCGGTCTATGGGCATAGACGTAGTTAGAAGATATACGGGCGGGGGCGCGGTTTTGCATGAACATGAATTAACTTATTCTCTAACCATTTCGGAAAAAGATGTTTCTTCTGACATAGTTGAATCTTATAAAGATATCTGTGGCGGAATAATCGAAGCCTTGCTTTCTCTCGGTATAAAAGCGGAATTCAAACCCATAAATGATATTATTGTGGGTGATAAAAAAATATCAGGCAATGCCCAAACCAGAAAGTCGGGCGTGGTTTTACAGCATGGCACAATGCTTTTGGATTTGGATATTGAAAAAATGTTTTCCGTGTTAAAAGTCTCTGACGAAAAAATTAAGGATAAAATGATAAAAATGGCCAAAGAGCGAGTAACTTCGTTAAAAAACGAATTGGGAAAAAATATTGCGAATAAGGAGATAGAAGAGGCGCTTATTTATGGATTTGAAAAAATGTTTAATATAAAAACTGAAGTTGGAGAACTAACTTCCGAGGAATTAAAGCATGCTGAAAAATTATATAAAGAAAAATACACAAACGATAAATGGAATAATTGGCGATAATATGAAAAAAATAATTTACAAAGCGCCTAACGGAAAATTGTTGCGCCTGCAATTTGATGCGGAAGATGATGTTATAAGAAATATAAAAATTGCCGGCGATTTTTATATTCACCCGGAGAAAGCAATTTTAGATATTGAACAATTTTTAGTCGGGAAAAAAATTAATGATATAGAAAGCATATTGGAAAAATTTTTATTAAACAACAATATAATTATAATAGGATTCAAACCGACTGATATTTTTAATGCTCTGTCAAGTAATAAAAAATAAAATAGCCACAACCTTTTTAAAACTAAGTACGCCTGTTGGTCGCATTTAATCGGAGGTATATTGATGTTGATTATTGGTTCGCTGCTAATATTCAAGCCCAGCTGGTTAATGTTTGGTTAATAAAGTAATCTATTTTTGTATTGATATTTTTTTATCATGAATTTATTAAAAATTTTAGAGAGTTCCATTTCGGGTAGGGTGGGGGCAAAGGCAAAAAGGTTTATTTGTCTTCCGCTTGGGCGAACACTCCAAGTAATTATTTTGAAAACGAGAAATTGAAAATTGCCCAAGCGGAAAGAGCACTTGCCATTGTTTTTCTAAAAGAAGCCAACCAAGCCGAAAAATGCGCTCAACAGGAAAATCCCGAAAGGATCCGGGATTTTTTCAAAAAGATTGGTTCGAACTTCTATATTGCCAAGCGCGCGCTGGCGTGCGATTTCAAAAATGCCTTCAAAATAACGGAAAAATACCATGCCGAGGCGCTTTGCGCCGAGGCAACACCTTATGATTTCGCAAAAAGTGAAAATTGGCGGAGAGGGTGGGATTCGAACCCACGAAGGGGTTTTACCCCCTTAGCACATTAGCAGTGTGCCGCACTAGACCAACTATGCGACCTCTCCCTCTTTCAGGATAACTTATTTTTTCAATATATGGTAGCAGCAAAAAGCCAGAGAGTCAATCGTTGGCAAAAAAAGCTTTTTCTGTTAGCATGGCTTTGCTCATTGAAAAACAAAAAGGAGGCGTGTCTTGAGAGGGAAGAGAGCGGCCCTGCTGGTTGCAGACAGTCAGAAAAACTCCAATATGTACTACGCTGCTGGTTTTTTGGCTTCAGATCCTTTTATTTTTGTCAGGACTTTCAAGGAAAGCTTTATTTTCGTCCCCGATCTGGAGTTGGAAAGAGCTAAAAAAGAAGCCGGAGCCGGCAAAGTGGAGCGCCTTTCCCCTTACCTTGAAAGGGCAAAGTCCGTGGAAGCGGCCCTTTCTCGGATTTTAAAAAACCTGGGGATTTCCTTTGTCGTGGTTCCCGCAGACTTTCCCTTTTCTTTGGGCAGAGCCCTGGAAAGGGAAGGCTTCTGGGTGAAAACCAGGCAGGATCCCTTTTTTAAGGGAAGGGCGGTAAAAACCAGAAAAGAAATAGAAAAGATATCCCAAGTTCAAGTTAAGGTCGAAGAAGTCCTTTGGCTTGTGGCAAAAGAACTCAAAAAGAGCAGGATCAAAGATGGTTTTCTTTACGACAGAAAAGGGGAGTTTCTCACTTCCGAAAGAATCAGAAAGATTATCGGCCTCGAACTTATGGCCAGGGGCTGTCTTTGCCAGGAAGACACCATAGTGGCCTGCGGGGAGCAGGCCTGCCAGCCACATTGCTTGGGATCCGGGCCATTGAAAGCCGATTCTGCAATCGTCGTTGACGTTTCCCCGAGATCCTTAGAGACGATGTATTGGACAGACATAACCCGGACCTTTGTCAAGGGTAGAGCTTCTCTGGACTTGAAAAGGCTCTATATGACCGTTCTCGAAGGCCAGAATAAAGCTCTGGCCATGGTCAAGCAGGGCCGGGATTCTTTGAAGATTGATGCGAGAGTGAGGAAGCTTTTCGAGCGCGCGGGATACAAGACCGAAAAGGTCGAAGACAGGATGCAGGGATTTTTTCACGGACTCGGCCACGGAGTCGGTTTGGATATTCACGAAGAACCTTTTTTGAGCAAGGAAAGCCTGATTCTTAAAGCCGGAAACGTTATCACTTTGGAACCGGGCCTCTATTATCCCCATCTGGGAGGAGTAAGAATAGAAGATACCGTGGCAGTCACCGAGAAGGGCTGTCTCAATCTGGCTTCTTTCCCCAAAGAGTTGATGGAACTTTGAATCAAAGGCCCCGATTATTCGGGGTCTTTTTTCTGGACAGAAAAGGTTGAAACTGGTATAATTTTTCAATTGGAGGCGGGATGCCGGAGCGGACGAACGGGGCTGTCTTGAAAACAGCTGTGCTCGAAAGGGCACCGTAGGTTCGAATCCTACTCCCGCCGCCAAATTCCAGAATTCGGATTTTGGTTGGAATTTTGAATAAAATATGTTTTGCGCCGGCTTCATTGGAATCCGGCTTTTTTATATCGTAGGTTTAGCTTTTTCGAGGTCGGGCTTCCCTTAATTACCGATATTGACAGTCGGCTTTTTTGTTGTAGAATCCATTCAGTACTTAAAAGGAGGTGCGGCATGGCGCTTATAGTCGCCCTGGAAGGGCTTCCCGGATGCGGCAAGACCACTTTGCTTGAAGCTCTCGGCGGCGACTTGCGCCGGCTGGGATTCAAAACCGAAAAGGCAGATCTTGATTCCGCCCGAGACGAGCTCTTGATAAAGATTGCCAAAGAAGGCAGGGTAGAGCATACGGCCAGATTCTTTTTTTTCTGGATGCTTAGGTGCCAACAGAGCGCGGTTATGCTGGAGATGGCAAAAGACAACGACGTTGTTTTTGCCGATCGGTTCTGGGGCTCCACTCTGGCTTTCGACGTTTACGGAAACGGAGTTTCTCGCCGATTAGTCGACAAGGCCGCAGAAAGCATCGAGATTTGGCCCGATCTGACCATTTTTTTGAAAGTTCCCTTGGAGTTGGCGCGGCAGAGGAAGAAAGCCAAGACCATGGGAGACGATGATTTCGCCCACAGGGTTGAAAGAGGGTATTCGGCTTTGGCCCAAGAGTTTTCCTGGGTTAGAGTGGACGCTTCCAGAAGCTCTGCTAAGGTAAAGGAAAGCTGTCTGGGGATAATCCTTGCCAAGCTTTAAAAGGCCCGGTAAATATTTTTGCCGGGCTTTTTGTTATGGGGTATAATGAAAGCGCGGATTGAAGCCGGATCAGAGAAAGGCAGTTTTCCACAGATTTCCGGCAGTTTTCTCTTATTCATTATCCTTTGAAAATGGTATAATAAAACTAGATATGATTTGGAATCCTTTCAAGACGTCTTCTCAAAATTTTCTGGGAGTGGACATTGGCACATTTGCTGTCAAACTCGCGGAAATGTCTTCTTCGGGCAACAGAAATAAGCTGGAAAACTACGGCGAAATACAGGCCGAATCTCTTTATGAGAAGCCTTTCAGGACTTTTGAAAAAAGCACCCTTCATCTTTCCGACCAGGACATAGTGAGGGCTATTTCGGCTATCGTCGAGGAGGCTGGAATAAAAACAAAGAAGGCCTTTTTTTCCATACCCGACTTTTCCAGTTTTTTTACCACTTTTACTCTTCCTCCCATGAGCAAGGAGGAGCTTCCCAACGCCATCGAATACGAGTCCCATCAGCATATACCCTTGCCGCGCCAGGAAGTCACTTTGGACTGGCAGATAATAGGGAAGAAGAAAATGGCCCACGGCCCGGCGGAATTCGAAATCTTATTGGTAGCTGTTCCCAACGAGATAATCCATCAGTACCATGGAATTGCCAAGAAATCCGGTTTGGAGCTTCAAGCTTTGGAAGCCGAAGTATTCGGCCTTTCCCGGGCTTTGTTTTCCAGCGGGGAGGATAAAAAGCCGGCCGGCATTGTCGATATCGGAGCGAGAAGCACAACCATGAATATAGTCGAGGGGGGAGTTTTAAAGGTTTCCCATAGTTTCGATACTTCGGGCAATGACTTTACCAAAATGATTTCCGAAAGCCTAAGGACGGGTTACCGGGAAGCGGAAAATTTGAAAAAAGAATACGGCTTGAATTCTTCAGAAAGCACCGACTTGAAAAAACCCCTTTTACCTTTGGTGGACCTTATAATCAGCGAAATCAAAAAGATAGTCAAAGAATACGCCGGCACCAGCAAAAAAGAAGTCGAAGAGCTGGTTGTGGCCGGAGGTTCCGCTTTGATGCCCGGCCTTGTCGAGTACCTGTCGGAGGAGCTGAAAATGAACGTGAAAATAGCCAATCCTTTTTCCAGCGTCTATTACCCTCCGGTTCTGGAGCAAACCTTGCAGGAGATGGGCCCCAGCTATGCGATAGCGGTGGGGACCGCCCTGAGAGGTATAATAACAAGTTAAAAAAATAAAATGGTGGAAATCATACCAAAGCCGAAAAAAAGAGAATTTCCCTGGTCAAAAGTGACTTTTTATATTTCCATAGCCCTTTTGGCGGCGGTGGCCTCGGCCTATTTCATTTTGCACAATATGGAAACCAATCTTTCCAATCATCTTGTCGGTTTGAAAAGCCAGATCGAGCTCTACGGCACTCCCGAGGACAAGGCCATGGAAAAAGAAGTTTTCAATCAGAAGCAGAATATCGAAAACTTTTCCGTTTTGCTTCAGGACCATGAATATCCCTTGAATTTTTTCTTGTATTTGCAAGAGACAACCCATCCGGAAGTGTGGTTTTCTTCTTTCCAGTTCGATTCAGAAAAGCTTTCAGCTTCGCTTTCTGGAAAAACCGTGGATTTTGAAACCATGGACCAGCAACTCCAGATTTTTAGATCCCAGGAGCTGATTAAAAAAGCGGAATTGAAAGATCCCGCTTTGGGCGAAGAAGGGGGAGCCACCTTTGCTTTGGATTTAATTTTCAGCCCCGAGATTTTTAAATATTCAACCACCACTTCCCAATGAAAAAATTCTATCTAAGCGTCATATTAACCTTAATCGCCGTGGGCTTTGGCGTCCTGCTGGTTTTTCCCACGTATCAGAACTGGAAAAGCTTGAAATCCCAGATTAAAATGAGCGAAGCCGAGCTTGAATCCAAGAAAGAGTATTTTTCCGAGGTGGAAAAAGCCCATCAAAAAATTACGGAAAATCAGGAGGCTCTCGACGAAATCTCCAAAGCTTTGCCCGATCCCCAGTCGGTCCCTGCGCTCTTTGACCATATACACGAAATGGCCAAGGAAACCGGAATGCTTCTGGAAGGCATCAGCTTGGAGAGCGTAAAGGCGGTGACCGATTCCGCTCAATCTGCAAACCAGGAAGAGCAAAAGCAGAGTTCCGGCCGATTGGAAGGAGGAGTCAAAGAAACCAGCATGGGCCTTGAAGCCAAGGGAAGCTATTCTTCGCTGAAAAACTTTCTGGCTGCCGCTTCCAAATCCTTCAGAATGATAGAGGTCAGTAAAATTTCTTTTGAAAAACCCGAGGAAGGGGAGGAATCTTTCTCTTTCCAAATAAAGCTTAAAACTTACAGCTACTAATATGGCCATAACCTTTACGGAACAAAAAAAGCGCCAGAGGTACTTGATAGTATTTTTGGCTTTTACCATTACGGCCGCTATCTTTGTTTTCTGGTGGGGGTTTTTCAGGGAGAAAGAGCCCTCTACCGTCGTTCCCGAAATTCCCGTCGTTTACCCCAAGCAGGAGATAAAGATAGACTGGGATCTTTTGGAAGATGATCGGTTCGAAAGCTTCCAGACTTTCCCGGAAATCCCGGTTTTCGAAGGAGATGCGGGCCGGGACAATCCTTTCTTGCCATATTGATATGGATTTAATAAACAAACTCTTAAAAGAGAAAATAATCGATAAGAGGACGGCCAGTTCCCTGGAATACGAGGTTAAGGTTTCCGGAAAAAGGCCCGAGGAGGTGGTTCTTGACAGGGGAGATGTCAACGAGGACTTTCTTTTCAAATTGAAAAGCAAGGAATTGAACATTCCCTTAAAGACGGTCGTTCCAGAAGACATCCCTTTGGAGATTTTAGAGCTTATTCCCCACGATTCGGCAAAGTATTACAGGATGATTCCCTTGGCCAAAAAAGAAAAGACCCTGGAAGTGGGCATGGTAGATCCAGAAGACTTGAAAGCCAGAGAAGCCTTGAAGTTCCTGGCTCGGAGGGGAGGGTTCGACTACAAGGTTTTTTTGATAACCCAGAGCGATTTCAAAGCCCTTTTGAAGCAGTACCAGACCCTTAAAAAAGAAGTCAAAAGGGCTCTGGAAGATTTGGAAAAGGAATTAACGACTACCGGCCCCGCCAAAAAGACCGTTGAGAAAAAGGAAGAATTTGGAAAGATGGCAGAAGAGGCCCCCGTTACCAAAGTGGTGGCCGTAATGCTAAGGCACGCGGTCGAAGGAAAGGCATCGGACATCCACATAGAGCCTACCAAAAAAGAGTTGCGGGTGAGAATGAGAATGGACGGCCTTTTGCGCCCGACTTTGTTTCTGCCTTTAAAAATACATCCGGCCGTAACCGCCCGGATCAAGATTCTGGCCAATTTGAAAATAGACGAGACCAGGATTCCCCAGGACGGAAGGTTCAGCACCAACTTCGAAGGGAAAAACATCGATTTCAGGGTTTCCACTTTTCCGACCACTCTAGGAGAAAAAGTGGTGATCAGGGTGCTCAATCCCATGGAAGGGGTGAAAAAATTCGAAGATTTGGGTCTGGAAGGTAGGAATATGGACGTGATCAAGGGGGCTTCGGAAAGATCCTACGGCTTGATTCTGGCTACCGGACCCACAGGTTCCGGTAAAACAACCACGCTGTATGCCGTTTTGAACCGCTTAAACCAGGAGGGAGTGAATATCACCACTTTGGAAGATCCTGTCGAATACTACGTCGGGGGGATCAACCAATCTCAGGTCAAGCCCGAAATCGGATATACTTTTGCCAGAGGTTTGAGGCATATCTTAAGGCAGGATCCCGACATTATCATGGTGGGGGAGATTCGTGACGAGGAAACCGCCGCTTTGGCAATACACGCGGCTCTGACCGGACACATTGTCTTGTCCACTCTGCACACCAACAGCGCCCTGGGAGTCATTCCGCGTCTGATCGACCTGCAAGTGGCCCCCTTTCTTATTCCTTCCAGTTTGAGCGTTTCCATAGCCCAGAGGCTGGTGAGAGTGCTTTGTCCTCACTGCAAAAAGAAAGTGGCCCCCAACAAAAGAGTAAGAGATATGATTAAAGAGGAAATGGACAAGCTTCCTCCGAAAATCAAAGAAAAGATAAAGCTGCCCAAAGTCCCGAGCGTTTACAAGCCCCAAGGATGCAAGAAATGCAAGGATGAGGGGTATATTGGAAGAATAGCCCTTTTTGAAGTTCTGGAAATGACCCCTCAATTATCCGAAATGGTTTTGGAGGAGCCTTCCGAAAGCAAGATAAAGCAGGAAGCCGACCGCCAAGGAATGATTACCATGAAGCAGGACGGAATCTTAAAAGCCTTGGACGGCGTGACCAGCATAGAGGAAGTGATCAGGGTTTCCGAAACCTAGATAACAATTAAATCTTTTTTATGCCGGAATTCGACCTAAAAAACTTATTGGACCAAACTATTGAAGCCCAGGCTTCCGATTTGCACTTGTCCGCCGGGCATCCTCCGGTTCTGAGGATCCACGGCACCCTGGTTCCTCTTTTCAAAAAGCAGGTACTAAGTTACAAGGACACCGAAAGCCTGGCCAGGGCTTTAATGACCCAGGAGCAGTTCCAGAGGTTTTTGGAGCAAAAAGAAATAGACTTTTCCTACAGCTTCGAGGCAAAGGCCAGATTCAGGATTAATATTTTTTTCCAGAGGAACAGCATATCCTGCGCCCTTCGTTTGATTCCTGCCCAAGTTCCCTCCATTGAGGATTTGGGGCTTCCTCCGATTTTGCACGAGTTTACCAAAGCTTCCCAGGGGTTTGTTTTGGTTACCGGGCCTTCCAGCCACGGAAAAAGCACCACTTTGGCCGCTTTAATAGAAGAGATAAACAAGCTGAGAGCCGACCACATCGTTACTATCGAAGACCCGATAGAATATATTTTTAAGGATAAGAGGTCCATAGTCGACCAGCGCGAGGTTTTTCAGGACACCAATAGCTTCTCCACCGCTTTGAGATCCACTTTCCGCCAAGACCCGGATGTCATTATGGTGGGGGAAATGAGGGATTTGGAGACCATGTCCACTGCCATTACCGCGGCAGAAACCGGGCATTTGGTTTTTGCCACCCTGCACACGAACTCCGCTTCCCAGACCATTCACAGAATAGTCGATTCTTTTCCGCCAGGACAGCAGGGCCAAGTGAGGGCCCAGTTGTCGGGCTCCCTTTTGGGAGTGGTTTCCCAGAGGCTGGTGCCCAGGATAAAGGGGGGATTGGTTCCCGCCTGCGAAATACTGCTTTCCAATTCGGCCGTGGCCAACCTCATCAGAGAAGGCAAGACCCATGAAATACCTTTTGTCATAGACACTTCCGGAGAAAGCGGCATGATTTCCCTGAACAGGTCCCTTTCCATGCTGATTAAGAACAAGGAGATTTCCTTGGAGAACGCTTTGAATTATTCCTCGAACCCGGCCGAGCTGAAGATGCTTATGAAAAAAAGATAAACCATGAAGTTCAATTATCAGGCCAGAAATCAAAAAGGGGAGGTCCAGACAGGATCGATAGAGGCCTCTTCAAAGAAAAACGCCCTTTCGATTCTTCAGAGGCACCAGCTTTACGTTACCTACATCGAACAGGAATCTTCTCAGCCTTTTTACGCAAAAAAGATAGATTTGTTCGGCAGGGTCAACCAGAAGGACATTGTCATTTTTTCCCGGCAATTGAGCTTGATGTTCGACGCCAAAATATCTCTGATGGAGTCTTTGCAGGCCTTGGGCGCCCAAACAAAGAAACGCAAGCTCAAGGAAACCATAATGGCCATAGCCGAGGACGTGGAAGGGGGAACGCCCTTTTCCGTGGCTCTGGCCCGCTTCCCCAAGCTTTTTTCTTCTTTCTATATAAACGTCATAAAGGCCGGGGAGGCTTCCGGCACCCTTTCCAAAAGCCTCGAGTATCTGGCAGAGCACATGGAAAGAGAGTACGACCTCAATTCAAAGGTGAAAGGGGCGTTAACCTATCCTGCCCTGATAGTGGCGGTGGTGGTGGGAGTGCTTTTTCTGCTGATGTTCTTTGTCATTCCCAATCTGGCCACTGTGTTAACCGCCAACAACCAGGAGCTTCCCTTCCTTACCAGGGTGGTTATAGGAAGCTCGGGCTTTATTAGAAGCTGGGGCTGGACAATACTCCTGGCTTTTATAGGATTGGGAATCTTGTTTTACAGGTATTTGAAGACTCAGCACGGAAAAGAGAATTTCGACAGGTTCATTTTGAAAGTTCCCTTGGTCGGAAAATTCATGAAGCTCATTTACGTCACCCGCTTTGCAGAAAACCTTTCCACTTTGGTTAAGGGAGGAATTCCCATAATCCAAGCCCTGGACATTTCCAGGGGAGTGGTGGGCAACAAGGTTTACAAGGACATTCTGGCAGAAACCAAAGAAGAGGTAAAAAGAGGGGAAAAGATAAGCAAAGTCATTTCCAAGTACCCGAATCAATTCCCTCCCTTGCTGGTTCAGATGATTTCCGTGGGAGAGAGGACCGCCACCATCGACAAGAGCTTGATGAGCGTTGTTAGTTTCTACCAAAAAGAGGTCAACAGAGGGATAGACGAGCTTTTAAAGCTGCTCGAGCCCTTATTGGTCATGACTCTCGGTTTGATAGTGGGAGGACTGATGGCCTCTGTAATGATGCCTCTTTACCAGATGAGCACCGTTTAAGTTTTCCACATAGTTGACGTTTAAGTTTTGTGATATAATGGAAGCAGTAAAAATTTAAAAGGTCGATTACCAAAAAGAACAATTAATAGCTATTAATTATTCCCACTAATATGTTACAGTATTTTTCAAGGAAGCATCGAGGTTTTACCTTGATCGAGTTATTGGTGGTTATCGCCATTATAGGTATTTTGGCTTCAATCGTTTTGGTTTCAATGGGAGGGGCCAGAAGGTCGGCCAGGGACGCCACCCGAAAGGCTGATATGCGCCAAATAGTGACAGCCCAGGAAATGTATTACGGTAACAACGACCAATATTACACCGCAGCTGCTTACCCCGACTCCATTTCCGACGGCACCAACACCTATATGGCTTCCACTCCCGACGATCCGGGTTCTTTGACCTACGGCTGGATTGACAATACCGGAGACGAGCAGAAATTCTGCGCCTATGCAGAATTGGAAGAGGATTCCGCTACAGCCGGCAATGAATTTTACTATGTTGCTGCCCACTGCGGAAACTTTAATCTCGACCAGGCAGATCCTCCCGCCACATTGGCCGGATGCTGTCCGTAATCCCCGTTTGATTTGAAAGAGGGCTCCGTCTTTTTTGGGCGGAGTTCTTTTTTTTGTGCTAAAATGGAAAAATGGAGTGCGAATTTCTTTTTAATTTATTCTTTTTCTTTCTGGGGCTGGCAGTGGGCAGCTTTTTGAACTGCGCAATTTACCGGTTGGAAACCGGGGGCAGCTTTCTGAAAGGGAGGTCTTTTTGCCCCCATTGTTCCCATGTTTTGGGCTTTTGGGATTTGATTCCCGTTCTGAGCTTCCTTTTTTTGAGGGGCAGATGCAGGTACTGCAAAAAAAGAATATCTTTCCAGTATCCCTTGGTGGAGATTTCTTGCGCTTTTTTGTTTTTGCTGGTGTTCAATTTTCAATATTCCTTGTTCGGCTTTCTTATTGTTCCTTTCCTGATTTTTATTTTCGTCTACGACTTAAAGCACTATTTGATTCCCGACCAGGCTGTTTTCCCGGCTCTGCTTTTGGCTCTTTCGTGGAGGGTTTTTCTTTTCTGGAAGTTCGGTATTGATTTTGATTTTTTCCTGGCTTTTTTGCCCGCTTTATTCTTTTTGCTCCTTATTCTTTTTTCCAAGGGCAGATGGATGGGAACGGGGGATTTTTTTCTCGCTTCGCTGATGGCCTTGATTCTGGGCTGGCCCGATACGCTGGCAGCTTTCTTTTTAGCTTTCTTTACAGGTGCTATAATGGGAATAGGGCTGATTCTGCTTGGTAAAAAGAGATTGAAATCGGAATTGCCTTTCGGACCTTTTTTGGTCGCAGGCACCCTTGTTTCCCTTTTTTGGGGGACGGAGATCATTAACTGGTATTTGAATTTTATCTCATGAAAAAAGGATTCACCATAGTCGAGCTGGTGGTGGTAACCTCAATAATAGCCTTGATGAGCACTTTGGTTATGGCCAATTACAGGGTTGGAGGAAAAACCTTGGCTTTGCAGCGTTCCGCTTACAAGCTGACCCAGGATCTGAGAGGGGCTCAGGAAATGGCAATGTCGGCCCAGGAGGTTTCCGGCAGCGTACCTTACGGATTCGGCATATATTTCGATCAGACTTCCCCGGAATACTACAAGCTTTTTGCCGATCTCGACGGGGACAAGGCTTGGGACGGAGAGGGAGAGAATATCGAGATTTTCCAGCTAGAGAAAGAGGTCCAGATATCCGGTTTGTCTCCGACTTCGGCTTTCAGCATCGTTTTCACTCCGCCCGACCCCATCGTCTGGATTAACGGGGTCTCCTCGGGGGCAGAATCCAGGATAAACCTTTCTTTAAAGGACGGCTCCGGTGAACAGCGGACGGTTTTTATCAACACGGCCGGTTTGATAACTATAGAATAAAATGAAGTCTTTCAGCCTTATAGAAGTCATAGTGGCCATTTTCATCATTACCGTGGGAGCGGGAGGGGCTTTCGCTTTGATGCAGCAGAATCTGGCTTTTTCTTCGGTTTCTTCTTCGAAGCTTACAGCTTCCTATTTGGCCCAGGAGGGAATAGAAGTTATCAGGAACATCAGGGATACCAATTACTTGGAAGGATCAGCTTGGGACGACGGAATCGTAGCTTCGACTGACTACCGCCTGGATTACAGAAGCACTTCTTTCCCCGATTCGACTTGTCCGGGGGACCATTTGAAATACGAGAGCGGGCATTACGTTTGTTCTTCCGATTCTTCAGGCAAATTCCAGAGGGAAATTTCGGTTTCCAAGCCCGAAGCGGGAAAAATGATAGTTTCCGTAGAAGTGAGCTGGAGGGAAAGGGGGAGAACCAACAAGGTAAATGCGGAAACGGAATTATATAATTGGAGATAAAATGAAAAGATTTAAAAAAGGTTTCAGTCTGGTGGAAATGACGGTGGCCGTCGGGATTTTTACCTTTGTGGTAACCTCGGCCAGCGGGCTGTTCGTTATGGGTTTGAAAGCCCAGAGGCAGTCATTGGCCTTACAGCTTGCGCTCGACCAGACTTCTTATGTTACAGAATACATATCCCGGTCAGTGAGGATGGCCAAAAAAGACGATGATATTGGTACTTGTACGGGGACTGCCAAGGCCAATTATGCCTTTTCCGGGCAGTGCCTGCAATTCAAAGGATACGACGACCTTTGCCGCCAATTCTGCCTGCAGGAAGGAAGATTGGTTAACGAGAACGGAGAATATTTGACTTCGGCCGATCTGGAAGTTTCCTCTTTCATAGTCAATCTGACGGGAGAAACCCAGGATGACGACATCCAGCCGAAAGTAACCCTTTTTATGGAGGTAGGATTCCAAGGCCAGTCGAAGGTCAAAATACAGACTACAATTAGCCAAAGAAATCCCGATGTCAAAAGATAGCAGACAAAAAGGAACCGCCCTGTATCTTGCCATTTTGATTATGGCCGTGTTGCTGGCAGCCAGCCTCGGCCTGCACAGCATTTTGAAAAGCCAGTTCCAAATGGTCAGATCCATGGGTTATTCTGTCATAGCTTTTTACGCCGCCGACGCCGGGATAGAAAAAGTTTTGATCGGAAGGGAAACCCCCTCGGATATTCCCGAAACCTCCCTTTCCAACGGAGCCAGCTATCAGGTGACCGTTCAATCTTCCGGAGCGGGAGGGTGCACGGCCGATCATTACTGCATAACTTCTGTGGGCAAATACCATGGAACCCGGAGAGCCATTGAAGTGCTTTATTAGTTATGAGAAGAAAGGAAGCTGAAAAAAGAATAGAAAAGCTAAAACAGGTGATTAACCATCACCGTTATTTATATCACGTCAAAGACAAACAGGAGATTTCCTCCGAAGCTTTGGATTCCTTAAAGCACGAGCTTTACAATCTGGAGCAGGAATATTCAGATTTGATAACTCCGGATTCTCCCACCCAGAGGGTGGCTGGCCGCCCCTTGGAAGGGTTCAAGAAGGTGGAGCATCAAGTTCCCATGCTGAGCATAGAGGACGTATTTTCAGAAAAAGAGCTCAAGGATTGGCAAAATTATCTGGAAAGGCTGGTTCCCGGAGAAAAGCTGGAGTATTTCTGCGAAATGAAAATAGACGGGTTCGCCGTAACCTTGATTTACAGAAACGGAGTTTTGGAAACGGGCGCCACCCGGGGGTCCGGCCAGGTAGGGGAGGATGTCACCCAGAACTTGAAAACAATAGAAAGCATTCCCTTGAGGCTGGAAGCCAAGGGAAAATTCCCCGGAAAAGATATTGAAAAAAGAGCCGGAGATCTGATTGAAAAAGGCAGGATTGAAATCAGGGGAGAAGTGTATATGAGTAAAGATGATTTCGAGAGATTGAACGCCAAACTCCAAAAAGAAGGAAAGAAAACCTACGCCAATCCGAGGAATCTGGCCGCAGGCTCCATCAGGCAGCTCGATCCCAAGCTGGCAGCTTCCCGCCCCCTGGCTTTTCTGGCTTACGATTTGGTTACCGATTTCGGGCAGAAAAAGCATTCCCAGGAGCACGAAATCATTAAAGCTTTGGGGTTTAAGGCGGACGAGGGCAAAAAATGCAAGGACGCTTCGGAAATAACGGATTTCTGGAGGGAAGTGGCCAAAAAAAGGGAAACCCTTCCCTTCCAGATAGACGGAGTGGTAGTAAGCGTGGACGATAACGATGTTTTTTCGAAATTGGGCAGGGCAGGCAAAAGCCCCAGGGGAATAAGGGCTTTTAAGTTTTCTCCCAAACAGGCGACCACCGTGGTGGAGGATATAAAGCTGCAAGTGGGAAGGACGGGAGCCGTTACCCCTATTGCCGAGTTGAGGCCCGTGCAGGTGGCAGGGGTTACCGTTTCCCGGGCCACCCTGCACAACCAAGACGAGATAAAAAGACTGGGAGTGAAAACAGGGGATACAGTCATTGTCGAGAGGGCGGGAGACGTGATTCCGTCAGTTTCCAAGGTTTTAAAAGATTTAAGGACGGGCAAGGAAAAAGAATTCAAGTTTCCTTCCAAGTGCCCTCACTGTAGCACGCAATTGGTAAAGCCGGAGGGGGAGGCCGTCTGGAGGTGTCCCAATCCCGATTGTCCGGCCAGAAAAAGGGAGCAGTTCTACCATTTCGCTTCAAAAAAAGCCTTCGATATAGAAGGATTGGGTCCCAAAATAATAGACCAGCTGGTTAAAGAGAATCTGATTTCCACTCCTCCCGATCTTTTTAGGTTAAAGAAAGGGGATTTAATGCCCTTGGAAAGGTTTGCCGAAAAATCGGCGGACAATCTGATTAAAGCCATTCAAGACAGAAAAAAGATTCCTTTGGACAGGTTTATATATTCTTTCGGTATCCGCCATGTGGGCGAGGAAACCGCCGTTGACTTGGCCCAGTATTTCGGCAGCCTTAAAAACCTTAGGCAAGCTTCCAAAAAAGAACTTGAATCGGTACCGGATATAGGAGAGGTGGTATCCGAAAGCGTATACAAATGGTTTTCTTACGCCAAAAACAGAAAATTGATGGACGATTTTATTAAAGCTGGCCTAAAAGTTCTTCCATTTCCCAAAAAAGGAAGCAAATTTAAGGGAAAAACATTTGTTTTGACAGGCAATTTGGAAAGCATGACCAGAGGCGAAGCTCAAAAGAAAATAAGGATGCTGGGGGGAGATCCTTCGGGCTCTGTATCTAAGAATACTGATTTTCTGGTGGTTGGCAAAGATCCCGGTTCCAAATTGGACCAAGCGGAAAAACTGGGAATAAAGACTATAGGAGAAAAAGAGTTCCTGGAGATGATAAAATAAGCTTGATTCAAGGGGCCGGGTTGAAAAACCCGGTTTTTTTATATAGACAAGCTTGGGAGGCGTGTTAAAATTAAAGCGTGAATGCGAACCATTATTTGAAAAAATTTGATTGGGTTCTGGTATCCTCAGCTTTGCTTCTGGCTTTTATCGGTTTGGTTTCCTTGTACAGTTCTTCCGATGGGGATTTTTTGAATTTAAAAAAGCAGGTTGTTTTCCTTGGGATAGGGGTTTTTTTGATGTTTTTTCTTTCTTCTTTCGACTACAGGATAATAAGAGAAGATTCTTATTTGGTGATCGTTCTTTATTTTTTATGTTGTCTGCTTTTGGGAGGGCTTTACTTTTTTGCCCCGGAAATAAGAGGGGTGAGGGGATGGTATAAAATAGGGCCGGTTTCCCTTGATCCTATAGAATTCACCAAGGTTATTTTGATAATATTGCTGGCCAAGTATTTTTCCATGAGGCATATGGAAATGTACCGTTTCAGGCATATTTTCCTTTCTGGACTTTATGTTCTGCTGCCCGCCGTCCTGATATTCTTCCAGCCAGATCTGGGATCGGTCATAATTCTGTTAACTCTATGGGTGGTTATTCTCCTTATTTCCGGAATAAAGATAAAGCCACTTTTGGGACTGTTTTTATTGGGGATTTTAGTTGTATCTCTGGGATGGTCTTTTATGATTCAGGATTATCAGAAAGAAAGATTGGTTGATTTCTTTTTTCCGCAAGCTGATCCTCTGGGTGGAAGCTGGAGCCAGACCCAAGCCAAGATAGCCATAGGCTCCGGAGGGATTTTCGGCAAGGGTTTTGGGCAGGGGACTCAGACCCAATATGGCTTTTTACCAGAGCCTCATACCGATTTTATCTTTTCCGCTATTGCCGAAGAATTCGGCTTGGTGGGGGTTTTTGTTCTTTTTGCCCTTTATTTCGTTTTGATAACCAGGATTATTAGGATTGCCATGCTTTCTTTTTCCAATTTCGAGCGTTTATTCGCTTCCGGCGTCGCAGCTTTAATTATTTGTCAGCTTTTCATTAACGTGGGCATGAATTTGAGCATTATACCAGTAATTGGCATATCCTTGCCATTGGTAAGCTATGGAGGAAGCAGTTTAATTGCATTTTTTCTGATACTGGGAATACTTTTAAGTGTTCAAAAGAATACCCAAAAGGTATCCGATAAAGAATATTAATTAAATTCGGATACTTGACAGTATCCTTTGAATAAGAGAAAATACAATAAAGCAATATGGAGAAATCAATAAATTACATATCTCTAAAGGAAGCTGCCAAATTCTGCGACTATTCTCAGGATTATTTGAAATTGAGAGCCAGGCAAGGAAAATTAAGGGCTTTAAAGATCGGCAGGAACTGGGTTACCACTAGGGAGTGGCTGCAAGACTACGTCAACAACGTGGGGGAGGTGCCCGAGCCCTTTCGAAAGGCCAGAAAAAAAGTAGTTTTCGGAAGAAATATCACAAAAAATAAATCCAATTTTAAATCCGTCTTGGTTACGGGTTTCTTGGTTGTTATCCTGGGTACTTTTTTGTTGATTTGCGCCGGCAAAAGTCTGGCTGAAAAAACCGGCAGTTTAAGAGAAATGATTCCCGCAAAAACAATACAATTGGAAATGGACTAGCCGAATCTTTTTTGATCGGAAAAACGGCCTTTTGGGCCGTTTTTATTTTTCCACAGTTTTACTATTGACACATGCCTTTGTTTTAAGGGAAAATACAATAATCTTCCCATATCGGTTAGCAAATATTTAAGGGATCGGATTTAAAAACCGTATCGGATCAGCAAATTTTAAAGAAAATAAAGAAGGCTCCGCGCAAAAAATCCAGCCTAAGGTCGTATTAATAGGGGATTTTTGTTTAGAGCCTTCTGTTTATATTTTATACAAAACAAGCTTAAATGTCAAGTCTTAAAATATCATCTTTTTAAAATATATATATTTTAAAAAAGACGCGCGTCAGCTCTCATGAAAGAAAAAAAAGAAAACAAAAATTACATATCTCTTCAGGAAGCCACGCAGCTCTGCAATTACTCGCAGGAGTATTTGAGCCTGAGAGCCCGCCAAGGAAAATTAAAAGCGGAAAAATTCGGCAGGAACTGGGTCACCACCAAAGACTGGCTGAATGAATATCTGACCAGAGTGGAAAGCTACAATGAAAAAGTCAGAGAAGAAAAAGTTAATGCCAAAGTAGAAAAAACCGACGTCGGTTTGGCGAAGGAAAAAAAGCAGGTTTTCCGAGAGCCCGCAAAGGTTCCTGCCAATCTACCTTTTGGAGAGATAATTCTCAGGCCTCCGGTCCAAAAAAACATACTGGAAAAGATGGCCGACAACCTGACAGAAATAAGACCTGCTTTAGCATCATTATTGATGCTCTTTTTAATTATCGGATGCGGAATTTTGGGGAAAGAAGATTTTAAAATTCCTTTGAAAAATCCCATTTACAAGACCCAAGCCAGTCTGCAGGAATTATCTTTGGACATTTCAAAAAGCGTGGGGATTGCAGGCCAGGCCGGCAGCCGAATGCTTGATGATGTGGGCAGCCGGGAGGTATCCGTTGGAGGAGAAAGGTTCACCCTGAGAAATGCTTTTGATGAGAATATCAACAGTTTCAGGGGATACTGGTACTGGCTGGCTCAAAAATTAGGTCCTTTGGTTGACAGTTATTGCCGGGCCGACGAATTCATGAAAGGCAAGCTCTTGGCTTTAAAAGAAAGAATAGAAAGAGATGTCAACAAGGCCAATTATTTGGTAAAGAGGGGATTTTGGAGATTCGGAGATTTTATAGCGGAAAGAATAGCTAAAAAAATAGCTCTCTCGGGCAGAGATATTTACAACAATTATTGGGCGGCCGACGATTATCTGAGATTGAAACTAACCAGCATACCGGTAAGTTTTCTGCAGTATCTGAGAGACGCCAGGGAAGGATATTTGGCGCTTAATGATTCTTTTGAAAAACAGCTTTCTTCCGATTGGAAGAGCTTGAAAAAAATAGTTTCTTATCCTTTTTACGCGGTCAAGAATCTGGCTCTGTGGCCTTTTGCTCCTTCGGAATCTTCTTTGACCAAAGAAGATCTGCAGGAAGAGTCCAAAACCTTGATGGAGCAAATCCGAGAAGAGTTCCGCAATCTTAGGCAGGAGGGAATTCCCACCAAGCAAGTCACAGAAAAAATCATAGAAAAAGAAACTGTCAAAGAAGTGGAAACCGTCAAGAAAATTGTCGAAACAGACGATGAACAACTGGAAAAGATAAGAGAAAACATAAGGTATCTTGAAGACGAAATAGCCAAACGCCTTTACGCTCCCGGCGGAGTGATACGGCAGACCATTCACGTAACAGAACCTGTCAGGTCGCCGAAAATTTACCAGGAAGACGGAGAGATAGTTTTACAGACTGCAGGCTCCGGGAATATCATTATTTCTTCTGCCACCGGGCTGCAGCTCCACGGAAAGCAGGTGATCATAGATTCAAACAGCGCCACCAATCCTTTGATAGTTTTGAATGACAATACCAGGATAAACGGGGACTTAACCGTGACCGGCAAGACCAACATCGGAGGAAAGATCAGCGGAGAAACGCTCATTTT
>CAYMTT010000015.1:0-17793 GCA_964393465.1 uncultured Candidatus Saccharibacteria bacterium
CGCCCAACTATGCTTCGAAAAACGAATCGACGAGCCAGGACAGGAACATCCTCGACGAGCCGCGCTTCGCCGCGCTGCGCGGCTTTCTCGAGGACTGCGTGGCCGACTATCTCGACAATGTCTACTGCTACGCCTACGAGCGCTTCGACATCATTCATGCCTGGCTCAACCGCGCGCCCGAGGGCGGCTTCCAGCGCATGCACACCCACGGCAACGCGATCGTCAGCGGCGTCTACTATCTCAAGGCCGATCCGCGGCAATCGGCCCCCTTGATGTTCGAGAAGGCCGAGGCGAGCAGCTTTCCCTACCTCGCCGTGGCGGCGAGGGAGCAAACGATCTTCACCGCCAACCGGCTCGCCTACCCCTCCGAAAGCGGCATCTGCTACCTCTTCCCGAGCCACATCAAGCACGGCTACGAAACGCCGTCGGCGGGCGGCGAGCGCATCTCGCTCGCCTTCAACGTGATGCTCTCGGGCATCGGGCTGTTCTACCGGATGTGAGGGGGGAGCAGTGCCCGACGCTGCCGGAGGTGAGGTCGGAGATGCCCCGGTCACCGGGCATGACAGCGTGTAAAAGTGCCGGTACAGTGGTGATCGCAAGCGGAACAGCCGCGTCATCGCGAGGCGCGAAGCGCCGTGGCGATCCAGAGCCGGTGCCCCGGCCCCATGGATTGCCGCGTCGGCGCTGACGCGCCTCCTCGCAATGACGAACCTGGCGGCAACAGGTTGCGCCATTGCCGAGTTCCCCGGATGCCGAGCACCGCCCCATCGCACCCTCCTCCAACCGCGATCATCCCCATCGCGGTGGAAGTACCGCATCGCGCCCCCTACTCCGCCGCGAGCGGCGAATGGCCGAGGCGTTCGGTGAGGCGGTCGAGGAGGTCGGAAGCCGCATCGGCGATCACCGTGCCGGGGCCGAAGACGGCGGCCGCCCCGGCCTCCTCGAGCGCCGGTACGTCCTGCTGCGGGATTACCCCGCCGACGACGATCATGACGTCCTCGCGGCCTTCCTCGGCAAGCGCGTCGCGCAGGGCGGGCACGAGCGCGAGATGGCCGGCGGCGAGCGAGCTGACGCCGATGATATGGACGTCGTTCTCGACCGCCTGGCGGGCGGCCTCTTGCGGCGTCTGGAAGAGCGGGCCGATATCGACGTCGAAGCCGATATCGGCGAAGGCGGTGGCGATCACCTTCTGGCCGCGATCGTGCCCATCCTGGCCGAGCTTAGCCACCAGAATCCGGGGCCGGCGCCCCTCCTGCTCGGCAAAGCCCTCCGCCTTGCGGCGCACGGCCGCGATGCTGTCCTGCTGGCTCGACATGGCGCGTGCGTAGACTCCCTCGATCGCGCGAATCTCGGCTGTGTGCCGCCCCCAGGCTTGCTCGAGCGCGCCCGAGATTTCGCCCACCGTCGCCTTGGCCCTCGCGGCCTTGACCGACAAGTCTAGCAGATTGCCCTCGCCCGTCTCGGCGGCTTTCGTCAATGCGGCCATCGCGGCCTCGACCGCGGCATCGTCGCGCTCGGCCCTGAGCCGCTCGAGCTTCTCGATCTGGCCCTTGCGCACGGCGGCGTTGTCGACCCTGAGCACCTCGACCTGATCGGGCGCATCGGGCACCGAGCGGTTCACGCCGACCACGCTCTGGACGCCGGAATCGATCCGCGCTTGGGTTTCGGCCGCGGCCTGCTCGATGCGCATCTTCGGGATGCCGGCCTCGATCGCCTTGGCCATGCCGCCCTCGCCCTCGACCTCCTCGATATGGGCGAGCGCGCGGGCGGCGAGATCGTGGGTGAGCCGCTCGACATAGTAGGAGCCGCCCCAGGGATCGACGGTGCGGCAGCTGCCGCTCTCGCCGGCGAGCACGAGCTGCGTGTTGCGCGCGATGCGGGCCGAGGCGTCGGTCGGCAGGGCGAGCGCCTCGTCGAACGCGTTGGTATGCAGCGACTGCGTGCCGCCGTGGGTGGCGGCCAACGCCTCGAGGCAGGTGCGGGCGACGTTGTTGTAGACGTCCTGGGCGGTGAGCGACCAGCCGGAGGTCTGGCAATGCGTGCGCAGGCTCAGCGATTTCTCGGTCTTCGGCGAGAAATTCTGCTTCATCAGCTTGGCCCAGAGGAGGCGCGCGGCGCGCAGCTTGGCGATCTCCATGAACACGTTCATGCCGATGCCGAAGAAGAAGGAGATGCGCGGAGCGAAGCTGTCGACGTCGAGGCCGGCCGCGACCCCGGCGCGGACGTATTCGATGCCGTCGGCCAAGGTATAGGCGAGCTCGAGATCGGCCGTCGCCCCGGCCTCCTGCATGTGATAGCCCGACACCGAGATCGAATTGAACTTGGGCATGGTCTCGGCGGTGTAGGCGAAGATATCGGAGACGATGCGCATCGAGGGGCCCGGCGGGTAGATGTAGGTATTGCGCACCATGAATTCCTTGAGGATGTCGTTCTGGATGGTGCCGCCGAGCTGTTCGGGCGCGACCCCCTGATACTTCCAAGGGAAGAAGACCCAGTTTTAAAGACGCGGCCGAACCTTCTAGGGCGGAAGAACTTTATCTTTGGTTTGTTAAGTCCCTAAAAGAGAAGGTGAAAGTTAAGACAGGTGTCTTCGGTGCCTACATGAGCGTTTCTTTGGTTAATGATGGTCCGGTGACCATCGTTTTGGACACCGAAGACTGATTGACAAACGACTACTAAAGATTTTATCATTAAGTAAATTCACATAATTTTTTTTAGCTTATGCCCAAAAAGAAAAAATCACCAACTAAACAGTCAAAGGAAGAGTTTCCGATTCATAAAATAAAGATAAATATAATTGGGATTGGAGGAGGAGCAGGCTCCATTATCTCTGATATAGCCGATACATACAAGCGGACCAACTTTTTTGTTTTGGATACTGACGACTCGGCTCTTTCCAAATACTCCCGCAAAAGAAGATTGAAAACGATCCGTTTCGGGGAGAAAGCGACCAAAGGCATGGGAACAGGGATGAACGTTAAACTGGGAAGGAAAGCCGCCAAACAAAGCAGGGAAAAGATAAAAGAGGAACTTGGGGAAGCGGATCTTTCCATTATTTTAACCTGCCTGGGAGGAGGTACTGGTTCGGGGGCGGCCCCTGTTGTAGCCCGCGTCTGCCGTGACTCGGGGAGCTTGGTTTACGGTATTTTCACCCTTCCTTTTGATTTTGAACGGGAAAGAAAACTTGAAACGGCCAAGGTTTCCTTGGGAAGGATGAGAAAAGAGATGGACGCCATCTCCGTTATCCCCAACCAAAGGGTGTTCGAGGTGGTTGATGAAAAAGTACCCATTAAAAAAGCTCTTTCAAGTATCAACGAAACCATAGGAAGCAGCTTAGCCGGACTTATAGACATGACCCACAGCCCCGGTCTTATCAACATAGACTTTGCGGATCTAGAGACTATTCTTAAAAAAGGAAAAAGAAGCCTAGCTTATCTCACCCGCAGCAGAGCTTCCGGTGAGGGCAGGGTCAAAAGAGTCCTTAAAGATCTTATGGATAACCCTCTTTATCCATATGATCTAAAAGAGGCGGAAAATATCGTGTTTAACATTAGAGGACCCAACAACCTTTCTCTTTCGGAGGTGGAAGAGATATCGGAGGCGGTGGCTGAAGAAAACGACGGAGAAAAAGCAAGGATAATCTTCGGAGTTGACCTCACAAGAGGCAAAAACAGAGTTGACGTTACCCTTTTCGGGGTGGGGTGCGAGATGGAAGACCTTTTTTTAGATGACTTTGAAGAAGAGGAAGAAGATGAAGAAGAAATTGAAGAAGAAATTGAAGAAAGAGAAGAAGAGCAAAGAAAAATTGAAAGAGTAAGGGTTGATGCCAGGCAGAGAGCACGAGAACTAGAAGAAGAAGCTGACGAAGAAGATGAAAAAGAAAGAAGAAACGCCCTCGAAGTTCATAAAAACCTCAAGGAAATAGAAAAAGAACTTTTAAAAAAGGAAGAGGAGTGGGAGTCACCCGCTTTCTTAAGAAAGAAAAAAAATAGTAATTAATCACTATGCCACAAATAAAAAAAGCGGTTGTATTAGCAGCAGGGATGGGCACCAGGTTTTTACCCTTGTCCAAGGCGACCCCCAAACCCCTTCTTCCGGTGGGTGAAAAACCAATGATCCACCACATCCTGGAAGAAGCGAAGCTTTCCGGGATTGAAAAGGTGGTTATGGTCGTTTCTTCAAAAGAAAGCCCCATCATTTCTTATTTCGAAGCGGACCCAAAACTGGAAAAAACCTTGGAGGAAAGAGGAGAAGAAGAGCTTTTGGCTTCTCTTAAGGCGGTTGCCAATTTAGCCGAGGAGCTTTCTTTGGAGTTTGTCTTTCAAAAAGAACCAAAAGGCGACGGACACGCCATTTTGCAGGCCAAGGACAAAGTAAAAAACGAACCCTTTGCGGTTCTTTTTTGCGATGACCTTGTTTTGACCAAGGAACCGGCCCTAAAACAGCTCTTGAACGTTTTTAAGACCTCAGGCAGGCCTGTTATAGGGCTTTATAAGGTGGCGGAAGAAGAAATTTCTTCTTTTGGGGTGGTTGATACCGAAAAAATAGCCAAAGGTGTTTACAAAGTAAGGCGGATTGTGGAAAAACCCTCTATTGACGAGGCCCCTTCCGACTTGGCTGTTATGGGTAAATATGTTTTAACCCCTGACATATTCGAGTATCTGGAAAATAAGGAGGCAGTGGAGGAAGCTGGGAAGCTGGTTGAAGACAAAGGTGAAGTTGTTTTAGCCGAAGCGATAGCGGCGGCTCTTAAAGGGGGCAAGGTGTTTTACGGATCTTTAATCAAAGGGGAGTGGCTTCAGTGTGGAAAGACAAGAAGCTGGCTTAAGTCTCATTTTGCTGTTTCTCTTTTAAACTCTAAATACAAAAAGGATTTAAAAAGATTTATTAAAGAAAAAATATGAACGAGTTGGAGCTTTTACAAAAAACATACAAAAAAAGAGAAAGCAAGTATTTTAGAAAGTACGACTTCGGACTGGTCCTGGTGATCGGGGGAGGGGATTTTTACACCGGCTCTCCGGCTCTTTCCGCCATGGCCGCTTATCAAGCCGGTTCAGACATGGTGCGGGTCATTTCTCCCCAAAGAGCGGCTGACATCATCGCTTCCTTTTCTCCGGATCTGGCTGCTTATCCCTTAAGCGGCAACTGGCTTGTCGAAGAACACCTTCCGGTTCTTTTATCTCAAACCAGAGCGGCTGAAAAGGTTTCAAGGGGCAACATTTGTGTTGTTGTCGGAGGCGGGGCGGGGCGTTCGGAAGAAACCAAAAAAGCGGTGCGTGAATATTTAAAAGAGATAGAGGTTCCGGCTGTTATTGATGCGGCCGCTATCCACGCTTTATCTGAAAACACCGATATTATTAAAAACAAACCTTTTCTTGTCACTCCCCATGCTTACGAGTTTTTCGTTTTGACGGGGGAGAAAATAGGGGATTTGTCTTTAGAAGAAAAAAAGAAAATGGTTAAAGAAAAAGCGGAAGAATTGAGAGTTAACATTCTTTTAAAAACTGGTCCGGACATGGTGACGAACGGAAAGAAAATTGTCTTAAGTTCCACTTCCAATCCTTACCTTTCCGTGGGCGGGACGGGGGACAGCTTGGCCGGGGTCTGTGGAAGTTTGATTGCAAGAGGACTTTCTCCCTTCAAGGCGGGAGTCTTAGGAAGTTTCATAATCGGCAAGGCGGGGGAATTAGCGGGGGAAAGGCTGAAAGACAGCTTAATGGCAAGTGACGTCATTTCCGCCATCCCCGAGGTGATTAATTTAAGTAATTGGGAATAAGATGTGGGATGTTGTAATTGTCGGGGGCGGACCGGCGGGCATTACAGCCGGAATTTACGCCGCCAGGAAAAAATTAAAGTGTCTTTTGATTACGGAAGATTTCACGGGACAACTTGGAAAAGCTTTTACCGTTAGAAACTACCCTGGTTTTAAAAAAATCAGGGGAGCTGATCTTTTAAAAAGGTTTAAAGAGCAGATGGAAGAGTTTGACGTTGAAGTAAAAAAAGGTGCGAAGGTTAAAAAAGTGGAAAAAAAGAATTCTTTCTTCAACGTTTCAACAGGAGAGGAAGATTACCAGGCGAGATCCGTCATAATCGCCACCGGGAGGGATCCAAGACCCTTGGAGGTGCCGGGAGAAAAGAAACTGCTCGGTAAAGGGATCACTTACTGTGTAACTTGTGAGGGACCCCTCTACAGCGGGAAGGAGGTGGCGGTTGTCGGAGGAGGAAACTCCGGGATGGAAGCCGCCTTAGAACTTTCCACTTACTGCGAGAAAGTTCATCTTTTGGAGGTTGAAAAAGAACCGGCCGGGGACGAGCTTCTTTTGGAAAAGATAAGGGAAAATGAAAAAATTGAACTTCATCTTCAAGCTATGACTAAAAAAATAGAAGGGGAAAAAGAGGTGGAGGCTTTAATTTTTAAAGATCTTTCTAGCGGTGAAAAAAAGAAACTGGAAGTTCAAGGCGTTTTTATTGAAGCAGGTTATGTTCCAGCCACTGACTTTGTAAACAGCTTGGTTGATTTCAGCTCGTGGGACGAGGTTGTAGTTGATCTTGCAACATGTGAAACCAAAACGGAGGGGCTTTTTGCCGCCGGAGACGTAACAAATATTAGAGACAAACAAATCGTAACAGCGGTCGGTCAAGGAGCAACCGCCGGGCTTTCAGCTTACAAACACGTAAAATCAATGACAAATGGTAAAGATTGAGAAAATAATGGGGCGGCGGATTTTAAACTCCAAGGGCGGGTGGGCTCTTGAAGTTGATCTGGTTACAAGGGAGGGGGTGTGGAGGGCTTCCGCTCCTTCGGGGACTTCAACCGGAGAAGGCGAGGCGACAGAAAGAAAAGACGCTTTGCAAGTTTTAGAAAAAATATCCCCGAAAATTGAGGGGAAAAGTTTTAAGAATTTAAAAGAGTTTGACGAGTTTTTAATTGCTCTTGACGGCACCGAAAACAAGAAAAAGCTGGGTGGAAACACCTGCCTGGCTTTATCCATTGCTTTTTTAAGAGCGGAAAGCATTCAAAAAAACGGGCCTGTTTTTAGTTATCTGTCCAGTTTTTTCCCGGGAGAAGCACTTTTTCTTCCCCGCCCCGCCTTTTTGATGATGGAAGGAGGACTTCATGCGGGAGGAGAGGTTTCAACCCAGGAGTTCATGTTTTCTCCTTCTGGGGGGACCGTAAGGGAAAAAGTTGAAAAAGGGGTCGCCCTTTACCACGCGCTTTCAGAGATTTTAAAAAAAGAAGTTGGTCTTTCTTCGGTCAACACGGGGATGGAAGGGGGGTTGACCCCCGCCTTAAGCAGCTCGAAAGACGTTTTGGATTATTTGAAAAGGGCGGTTTCTTCTTCGGGGATAAAAGGAGAAATCATTTTGGACGTGGCGGCCGGTTCTTTTTATGACGCTAACTCCAAAACCTACAACTTCGAAGGGGAAAGACTAACCGGCAAGAAGCTGGCTCAACTTTATGAAAATTTAATAAAAAGTTTTGATATCAGCGCGATAGAGGATCCCTTTAGTGAAAAAGATGTCAGCTCTTGGGAGTTTTTAAAAGACTCCAAGTGCAAGATTTTAGGAGACGATTTGACGGTGACGGATTTTGAGAGGATAAAACGTCACAAGGAGGTTTTAGAAGGAGTGATTGTAAAACCTAATCAGGTGGGGACGGTCAGTGAAACTCTAAAAGCGGTTAAAACAGCTAAAGAGGAAGGATTAGAAGTTTTCGCCAAACACCGCTCGGGAGAAACAAATGATCATTTCATTACTGATTTGTCGGTCGCGGTCAGGGCTGATTACTTGATGACGGGTGCTCCTGTGAGAGGAGAAAGGGTTTCCAAGTACAACCGTCTTTTAAGAATTGAAGAGAATTTAATTTGAACTTAATATTGACTAAAGCACCTCAATTTGATAAAATATGGGTAGTTTAGTATCCTTATTTAACTTATTTTGATGATTATTAAAAGAACAATTTATCCCAAAATCAAGAAAAAGTTGCAGAAAGGGAAGGTTGTAATTCTTTACGGTCCCCGGCAGGTCGGCAAGACTTTTTTGCTTAAAAAATTGGAGAATGAAACTTCCCACACTCTTTTTTTAAATGGAGAAAGCGCTACTGTAAAGGATCGTCTTTCGGACAGAGTGCCGGAGAAATTGGAAACCTTTTTGGGAGACGCCGAGTTGGTGATTATCGACGAAGCCCACCGGGTTCCCGCAATAGGAATGTCTTTAAAAATGATGGTGGACTCGTTTCCTCAAAAGAAGTTTATCGCTTCGGGATCTGCTTCTTTCGAATTGGCTCAAAAAGTTGGAGAACCCCTGACCGGCAGAAGGAAAACACTTTATCTTTATCCCGTTTCCGCCCAAGAAATCATAGAAACCAAAAACCCGAAACATTATTTTTCCCTTCGAGATCACTTTTTAATATATGGTTCTTACCCGGAGCTTTTTCGCATAAAAGGAGAGAGGGAAAAAAAAGAATATCTGGCTGAAATTTTGGACTCTTATCTTTTTCGAGAAATATTGGAGGTGAAAGAGGTTCGAGGAGCAAAGAAATTGCGTGATCTTCTCACCCTTCTGGCCTTCCAGATAGGCAAAGAAGTATCACACACCGAGCTGGGGAATAAACTTGATTTAAACAAAAAGACGGTTTCTCGTTATCTGGACCTTCTTGAAAAATCCTTTGTTATTAAGAATATAAGGGGTTTCAGCCGGAATTTGAGAAAAGAAGTTACTAAAACTTCCCGCTACTATTTTTGGGACAACGGGATAAGAAATGCTGTTATAAATAACTTTAACTCTCTCAAACTAAGGGATGACAAGGGAATGCTTTGGGAAAACTATCTTGTCACCGAACGGCTTAAAAAACAGGCCTACTCCTCTATTTTGGCCAACAATTATTTTTGGAGAACTTACGACCAAAAGGAAATCGATTGGGTGGAAGAGAGGGAGGGAAAGCTTTGGGGGTATGAGATCAAATGGGGAAGGGAGAAAGCGAGTGCTCCCCGGGACTGGCTTGAAACTTACGAGAACGCAAACTGGCGGGTGGTAAACAAAGAAAACTTTTTAGATTTTATTGGTTATTAACCGTTTTATGAAAAAAATAATATTTTTAGTTTTAGACGGGTTGGGGGACGAATCTATTCCTGATTTTGAAGGAAAAACCCCCTTGGAAAAAGCTCGCACCCCGAATTTAGACCGGCTGGCTCTTTTGGGACAGACGGGTCTTTTGGAACCTGCTTTTTCCGGCGCTCTTCCCACCTCTGAAGAAGGGCATCTTCAACTTTTTGGATACGACCCCCAAAAAATAGGGATAAGAAGAGGTTTTTTCACCAGCCGGGGGGCGGGGATAAAAACAAAGCCGGGTGATGTGGCTTTAAGAGGAAATTTTGCCACTATAAATTCAAAAGGAGAAGTGACAGACAGAAGAGCCGGCCGGATTAAAACTAAAAAAGCTCGCAAATTGGTTAATTCTTTGGGGAAGATAAAGGTAAGCGGAGTCCGTTTTTTAATTGAAAGCGCCACCGACCACCGGTTGGGGATTGTGATGAGAGGAGAGGGGTTGAGTCCCCACATTTCGGATACGGACACTTTTTACTCCACTCTTTCTCCCGGTTTTAAAAACTCAACTCCCAAAAAAGAAACACCCGAAGCCGCTAAAACAAGCCGGGCTTTAAATGAGTTTTTAAAAAAAGCAAAGAAAGTTTTAAAGAATCACCCCGTAAACAAAAAAAGAGAAAAAAAGGGTCTTCCTCCGGCCAACGCTGTTTTAACACGAAGTGCTTCAAGCTGCGTGGAAGTGGAATCTTTCTTTAAGAGGTGGGGTTTTAAAGCTTTTTGCGTGGCGGGTAAGCCTCTCTACAAACAGGTGGCGGAAGTTTTGGGAATGAAGGTTTTAAAAGTCAAAGGGGCAACCGGACACAAAGACACCGATCTTGAAGCCAAAGTAGCTAAAAGTCTTGAAGCGCTCCGTAAGGGTGATTTTGTTTTTACCCACATCAAGGCCACGGACAGCTTGGCTGAAGACGGGGACTGGCGGGCTAAAAAAGAGTTTTTAGAAAAAGTAGATGAAAAGATAACTCCGTTTTTAGAGCTTGAAAAGACCTTGGTTGTTGTTACTTCCGATCACTCCACCTGCTCTCTTAAAAAAAGACACTGCGATCTTCCTTGTCCGGTTTTAATAAAGGGAGGAGGAAAAGACGAGGTTGAGTTTTTCAGCGAGAAAGAGTGCCGGAAAGGGGAGTTGGGGAAGTTTCCTCAAATCAAGCTTATGGAAAAGGTGAAAAAAGAAGCTTTGTAAGAGGGAATGATTTGTGTTAATCTAAAAGCGTGAGGAATAATAAGAATAAGTTGAGAAATAAAATGGGAAAGGAAAAAAAAGGATTAAAGATAGGGGGTAAGAATTTTTGGCTTGGAGTGAGTATTTTTTTAATTGCGGTTGCGGCGGGAAGTGTTTTTTTCTTTAAAGACAGTTTGTGTGGAGCTGAAGAAGGTTTTGCGATGGAAGAGGGCGAGGTGGAAGAAAGAGTAATGGAGTACCTAAAAGACAACGTCGGTTCTGCCTCGATTACGATAGGAGAGATAAAAAAGGAGGGCGGACTTTACGTTTTTAACTTGAATATTGAAGGGCAGGACTATCAATCGTTTGTCACCGAAGACGGGAAATACCTTTTCCCTCAGGGGGTAAACCTGGAAGAGTTTATAGCCTCCTCAGAAATTACTAAAAAAGAAACACCCGACGTGAAGCTTTTTGTAATGAGCTATTGTCCCTACGGGCTGCAGGCTCAAAAAGGGTTTTTACCCGCTTGGGAGCTTTTGGGCGACAAGGCCGATATGGGTACTTATTTCGTCGACTACATCATGCACGACAAGGAAGAAATAGATGAGAACTTAGTTCAATACTGCATCGAAAAAGAGCAATCTGAAAAGATCATTACTTATCTTGAGTGTTTTGTTGACAAGGGAGAAGGGGATGTGTGCTTGGATGAAGCCGGGATTGACCAGGAAAGTTTAAACGACTGCGTTTCGCGAACTGACGCGGAGTACGGAGTGACGTCAGCTTATGAAAACAAAGAAAGTTGGATTAACGGACGGTATCCTCCTTTTAAAATTCACGCTGAACTCAACGAAGAGTACGAGGTCGCTGGATCTCCCACCTTGGTGATTAATGGTCAAGTGGTCAACCTCCCTGATAGATCTCCGGAAAGTTTTAAAAGCAGGATTTGTGAAGCTTTCGTAGAAAAGCCGGAAGAATGCAACGAAACACTTTCCACCCAGGCTTTTTCTCCGGGTTTCGGGCTGGCAGCGGGTGCTGTCTCCGGGGGAAGCTGTGAATAAAAAATTAATTATCTAAAAAATGTCAAAACCAAAAGTAAAAGTTTATTCAACCCCGACATGTCCTTATTGTGTAACCTTAAAAGAGTTTTTAAAGAAACACGACGTTGAGTTTGAAGAGATTAACGTAGCAGAAGACAAGGAAGCGGCTGCTAAGATGATAGAAAAGTCAGGGCAAAGAGGTGTTCCCGTGGCGGAGATAGATGGACAAATCATAGTCGGGTTTGAAAGGAAAAAAATCGCTGAAATATTGGGCTTAGAAGATTAAAATTTAAAATCAATTTATGGCTAAAGTTGCAATAAACGGCTTTGGAAGGATAGGAAGGTCGGTTTTAAAAGCTTTGCTTAAAAACCACCCTGAAATGAAGGTGGTTGCGGTAAATGATTTAGCTTCCAAAAAATCACTCGCGCATCTTTTACGTCACGACTCCGTTTACGGTGGTTTTGAAGGGGAGATTGAGGTGGAAGATGAGTTTTTTAAAGTGAACGGGGAGAGGATAAGGATTTTTTCCAAAAAGGATCCGGCTGAACTTCCCTGGCAGGAGTTGGAAATTGACACCGTTTTGGAATGCACGGGTGTTTTTACCCACGAAGAAGGAGCAAGAAAACATCTTGATGCGGGGGCTAAAAGAGTTGTCATTTCAGCCAACTCCAAAACAGCTGATCTCCCCCATTTTGTAATGGGGGTGAATCACGAAGACTACGACCCTGAAAAACACAAGGTGGCCTCAACCTGTTCCTGCACCACGAACTGCGCCACACCGGTAGTTAAGGTGATAAATGAAGAGTTTGGACTGATAAGAAGCCATATGTTGACTGTCCACGCCGTTACTGCGAGTCAGAACCTGGTGGACGGTCCGCACAAGGACCTTAGAAGAGCTAGAACAGCCTTTTTAAACACTATTCCCACCACCACCGGTTCGGACAAGGCGGTGGTCAGAGTACTGCCGGAGCTTGAAGGCAAATTGTCAGCTACAGCGATGCGGGTTCCCGTTTCCTGCGGGTCTATTTTAGAAGTAGTGGCAGAACTTGAAAAAGAGGTTGAGTCCAGCGAAGTAAACGAAGTCTTGAAAAACGCAGCTAAAAAGTTTCCCGAAGGAACACTTTCCTTCAGCGAGGAGCCGCTTGTTTCAAGTGATATTATAGGGAGAGAAGAGGCAAGTATCATTGACGGGCTGTCCACTGAAATCTTAAGGTCCGAAGGAAAAGGAAGTTTGGTCAAGATTTTAAGCTGGTATGACAATGAATACGGTTATGCGGCCCGGATGGCTGAATTCATGGCTTTTATTAGTTAATGACTAAAAAATGGCAAATGTTTTACAAACAAAGGCACCTTTTTAAAAAAAGGGCAGTTTTTGTTTTTTTTAACTTTTTTAAACCCTTTTTTTAAGATGCGAAGACTGGATTACAAAACCACTAAAGAACTCTTAAGCCTTTACGAGATCCCGATGGTTAAGGGAAGAGTTTTTTCTGATAAAAAGGAAGCTTTAAGGTGGGCGGAAAAGATAGGGTGGCCGGTTGTTTTAAAAACCGCTTCAAGTGAAATTATCCATCGCACTGAACGGGAAGGAGTAAAAACGGGTATTAAAGCGAAAGAGGAGTTGGAAGAAGCTTGGGAGAAACTTCAAAAGATGGGAGAGGTTTTAGTCCAAAAGGAAATAAAAGGAAGACAGCTGGTTGTGGGTATGAAAAGGGACAAAACCTTCGGGCCCGTTCTTCTTTTCGGACTGGGAGGAATCTTAATGGAAGTTTTAGAAGATGTAGCCTTTAGAGCAGCTCCCTTGAAAAAAGACGATGCTTTGGAAATGATAAGGGAGATAAAGGGTTTTAAAGTTTTAAAAGGTTTCAGGGGAAAAGACCCGGTTGATTTGGAAGCCTTGGCTGACATACTGGTGAAGCTTTCCAAGCTTTCTTTAAAGGAGGATGAGGTTAAAGAAATAGACTTTAACCCGGTTATGTCAACCTCCGAAGGTGCTGAGATTGTCGACACTAAGATATTGATTTAGTTTTATAAGATGAAAGTGGATGACTTTTTTAAAGCTAGGCGTTTTTTACTTTTTCTTTCACTTGATCTCAAACTCTTTTTGTAATAAAATATTATTAGTATGAAAATAGGTAAAATAACACAACCGAATAAAAAGGGGCAGATCGTCATCCCAAAAAAAATAAGGCAGGCGCTGGGCATTGGTCCGGACGTTTCCTTAAATATTGTAAGGAGAGGTAAAGGGATTTATATCCATCCAATCGAAGAGGTTATTACCAAAAGCGAAGAAGAAAATTCTTATGTAGAGATTTTGAAGAGAACAAGAGGGAAATGGAAGGATTCTAATTGGGAAGAGACAAGAAAAAAAAGAAGAAAAAAAGAATTAGAAGCTTCTAAAAAGAGAAGAGAACAATGGTAATTGTCGATACAAGTGTTATTATTGATCACCTCCGCCAACCTGAAAAGAAAACTCTCCTTTTGAAGATTGCCGAGAAAAAACCCAAGAGGGGTTTAGCTGTTTCCACAGTAACAATACAAGAACTTTACGAAGGCCGTAGTACAAGAGACAAAGAGGAAGAACAATTTTTATGGGCTACCATAACCCCTATGAAGATCCTTCCCTACAATCTCGAGGTAGCTAAGAAGGCAGGAGAGATTGCCAGGGATAGAAAAAACCCTATCGAGTTCGCTGATGCGGCTATTGCCGCTACAGCTTTTTTAAATGATGCTAGGATATTCACCCTCAACGAAAAGTATTTTGGGAATATCAAGGGGGTAGAAATATTTAATTTAGACAACTTGAATGACTCTTAAAACTATTTTCAATCCAAAATCAGTGGCTGTTATTGGGGCTACCGACAGACCCGGTTCTGTGGGGCTTGGGATCTGCAAGAACTTGATTGGCGGGGAAAAAAGAAGAAAAATATATTTTGTCAATTTGAAAAAGAAGAGCTTTTTTGGAAGAACAACTCTGCCCACGATTGAGGATATAAAAGAAGATGTGGAGCTGGCTGCAATAGCCATTCCCGCTAACGGAGTGCCCGAGGCTGCCCGGCAGGCGGTGAGAAAAGGGGTTGACTCCATTATTGTCATCTCCGCCGGTTTTGCCGAAACGGGGGAGAAGGGACAAAAGCTCCAAAAAGAAGTGGTGAAAATTTGTAAGGAAGGAGATGTAAACCTTGTTGGTCCTAACTGCTTAGGTGTTATGAGGCCCCACGTCGATTTAAACGCTAGTTTTGCACCTCTTTCCCCCAATCCAGGAGGAATCGGCCTTCTTTCCCAATCAGGAGCCCTCATTGACGCCGTGGTGGGCGAGGCTAAGGGTGAAAGATACGGTTTTTCAAGCGTAATTTCTTACGGCAATGGGGCAGGGCTTGATCTTTCTAATTTTTTAGATCACCTAAGACAAGATGAAAAAACAAAGGTGATAGCTGTTTACTTGGAAGGTGTTAAAGACGGAGATCGGTTCCGCCTTTCTCTAAGAAAAGCTGCAGAGAAAAAGCCCGTTTTAATTCTTAAAGGAGGAAAAACCGAAGCCGGTCAAAAAGCCGCTTCTTCTCATACGGCTTCCATGACCGGAGAAAGTGAAATATATTCGGCTGTTTTCCGACAGGAAAAAGCAAAAGAAGTAAACACCTTGAGACAATTAATCAATGGAGCCAAGACGTTAAGCTGGCAGAATGAGTTTTCAGGAAAGCTGGCTGTTGTGACCAACGGAGGAGGGGCAGGGATTTTAGCCGCCGACTACGCAGAAAAAAGAGGACTTCATCTTGCGGAATTAAATTCTGAAACAATCGAGATCTTAAAAAAGAGTGAAGTTATGCATCCTGGTTTTTCCCGAAGCAACCCGTTGGATATAGTGGGGGATGCGGGAGCTTTAAGGTACAAAGCGGCGGTGGAAGCTGTTTTAAAACAAAATGATGTGGGGGCGGTTCTTGTTGTTCAAACTCCTCAGATAATGACCGAACCGGAGAAAAACGCCGAGGTTTTGTGTGATTTGAAAAGAAAATATCCCGGTAAAGTGGTGGTTACCTGCTTTATGGGGGGTGTTCTTTCCAAAGGAGGGATTTCCGTTTTGGAAAGAGAGAAAATTCCTAATTTTCTTGAAGTGTCTGACGCAGTTGACGTTTTAAAATTACTAAAAAAACAAACAAAATGAATTACATTAAGGATTTTAAAAACACTTCTTATTCTGACATTCCTCTTGTAGGGGGTAAAAATGCTTCTTTGGGGGAAATGATAAAAGAGCTTAATAAAAAAGGAGTGAGGGTTCCGGGCGGGTTCGCCCTTACCACGGATTTTTACTGGGAGGTGGTGAAAGAAAACGAGATAGAAAAAGATTTAAAAAATCTTTTTTCACGTTTTGACGTTGACAGGATAAGCGACTTACAGAAACTGGGCAAGAAAGCGCGCCGTCTTTTTTTAAAAGCTGAGTTTTCAAACAAGCTGAAGGAAGAAATCTTTGAAGCTTACAAAAAACTGGGCGAAGAACACGGGGAGAAGAAGGTTTCCGTGGCTGTCCGCTCTTCCGGGGTGGCTGAAGACGCCCCCACCGATTCTTTTGCCGGACAGTTTGAGACCATTTTAAATGTAAGGGGGGAAAAAGATCTTTTGGAGGCGGTTAAGGAATGTCTGGCTTCAACCTTTAACGACAGGGTTATCGCTTACCGGGAGGAAAAGGGTATTTCTCACTTGGAGTTTGCCCTTTCCATTGGTGTGCAGAAAATGGTTGCCTCAAGCAGCGCTTCTTCGGGGGTGATGTTTACGGTTGACACCGAGACAGGCTTTGACAAGGTGGTTTTAATCAACTCCACCTGGGGGGTGGGAGAGATGATTGTTCAAGGAAAGGTGACTCCTGATGAGTTTTATGTTTTCAAACCGACCTTGGAAGAATACGACTCCATTATTTTAAAAAATCTGGGGACAAAAAAGAAAAAGCTGATCTACAGCCGTAAAAGATCCGGGCTGGTTGAAAAAGGTGTCAAACCGGAAGATCAAAAACGATTTACACTGAATAAGGAAGAGATTTTAACTTTGGCTCGTTGGGCCGTTATTATCGAAAAACACTACGAAAGACCGCAGGATATAGAATGGGCGAAAGACGGCGAGACAGGAGATCTTTTTATCGTTCAGTCCCGCCCGGAAACAATTCACACTCCCGAAAAGAAAACGACTTACAAGGAATACAAACTTCAAACCGACGAAGATCCGATTTTAGAAGGGATAGCTATTGGAGATAAGATAGGCCGGGGGAAAGCGAAGATTATAAAAGACGTTTCCAATTCGGATAAGTTTAAAAAAGGAGATGTTTTAGTCACCGAGATGACGGATCCGGACTGGGTGCCCCTTATGAGAATGGCCTCCGCCATTGTAACGGAGGAGGGGTCTAAAGTTTGCCACGCGGCGATAGTTTCAAGAGAGATGGGCATCCCCTGCGTTGTGGGAACAGGTACTGCCACAACAGATCTTAAAAAAGCAGGAGAAATAACAGTGGATTGCACCCACGGGCTGAAAGGCAGAATTTTCCGAGGGAGGGTTGATTTTAAAGTAGAGGAGTTTAATCTGGAAGAAATCCCGGATTTTGGAGCTAAAATTATGTTAAATATCGGGGCTCCCGAAAGTGCTTTCTCCCTTTCCTTCCTTCCAGTTGAAGGAGTCGGCTTGGCCAGAGAGGAGTTCATTATCGCTGAAAAGATAAAGGTTCATCCTTTAGCTTTAAACAGCTACGAAGAATTGAAATCAAAAATTTCAAGTTTTTCCTCCCGGGAGGAAAAAGCCAAGCTGAAAAAAATAGTAAAGGAAATTGAAGAGATTACAATAGAACATGAAGACAAAAAAGAATACTTTGTTAAAGAATTGGCGGAAGGAATTGCTCAAATAACGGCTGCTTTTTGGCCCGGAGAAGTTATCGTCCGGTTTTCAGACTTTAAAACCAATGAGTACAGGAACTTGGTCGGAGGAGAGCTTTTTGAAGAAAAGGAAGCCAATCCGATGATCGGTTTCCGGGGAGCAGGTCGGTACCTGGATGAAGAGTTCAAACCCGCTTTTAAGATGGAATGTGCGGCTATTAAAAGAGCAAGAGACGAGTTCGGTTTGAAAAATATTTCACTTCTTATTCCCTTCTGCCGGACGGTGAAGGAAGGAAAAGAGGTTTTAAAATTAATTGAGGAAAGCGGTCTTGAAAGAGGAGAGAATCTTAAAGTGTATGTGATGTGCGAGGTGCCGTCCAATGTCTTTTTAGTAGAAGAGTTTTTGGATATTTTTGACGGGATGAGCATTGGGACTAATGATTTGACCCAGCTTGTTTTGGGAGTTGACCGGGATACGACCAAGGTGGCTCCAATCTTTGACGAAAGAAACGAGGCGGTTAAAAAAGCGGTCTCCCAGGTGATAAGAAGCTGCAGAAAGGAAAACAAGTATTCAGGTATTTGCGGACAGGCTCCAAGTGATTACCCCGAGTTTGCCCACTTTTTATTAGAGGAGAAGATAGG
>CAYMTT010000016.1:0-16345 GCA_964393465.1 uncultured Candidatus Saccharibacteria bacterium
GATGAGAAAATTTATCAATTTTCTCAAAATGGGTTTGACTATTCTTAATTATTGTCCACTTTCGAGAAACAATCAATTTTTGGTTTTGTAATAAGTAAAAGAAAATTTTAAAAGTAATCATACAAACAAGGTCAAAAATATAAGCTTAATTAATATAAATTATGAATTGGAAATATATTTTAGTTATTATCGTTCTTGCCGTCATCGCCGGTGGGGGGATTTTGGGTTATCAGTATTGGTGGTTACCAAAAGAGGAAGCTAAACTGCCCGAAACAAAACTGCCAGAAGTGAAGGCCCCAAAAGAAATACCGCCAGAAGAAATTTCAGAGGATAAAACCGATGACTGGAAAACATATCGGAGCGAGAAATACGGACTTGAATTTCGATATCCGACAACTTGGAAAGTACATGAGTACACTCATATTCCTTTTGTACAATTGCAGCAAGTCAAAAATGGAGAAGTGGTAGCTATTGCAGGTGGCATTAGCATGGTCCGTAAACCAATCTCCTCTTCTATAGATTCTTCTTACGAAGAAATGTTCGCTTCCAATTCGCGGTGTCCAGAAGTTGCTGGAAGTAGAAATTTGTCCAGCCCGTCCCAATATGAAGAGTATGTATATTGTCTTACCGGAAAAGAAATTCAAATGACCACCGGGGTATGGAAAGGAGCAGTAGAATGCTCTGCATCTGCATGGTACGGGATGAAAGTAGAACCAGAAACTTGCCCTCACGAATTTTGGATAGACACGAAAGATTTTTTCTATGTTGTTCATTTTAATTTCTTTGAACTAATTAAAGAAGGTAGCGACGAAGAAATATTTTTCGATAAATTCCTTAAGGGATTTTTGTTCTTCACCCCTACTAACTGATTGATATTTCTGACCATCACTTTCATTCGATAGTTTTCCAGACGAATTTGCCGCCAAAGAAAAACTTGAAATTATTAAAGAACGCGGCGAGTCCGCTTGCGGGCGAGCCGCAAATTACAGGGGCTTGTTTTCGCCGCCGCAGGCGGCGAAAAATGTTCGTGCTAATTTAAGAATAGTCCACAAATATAGTATCCTTTTTAAAAGGGATTTTTTTATGTTTTTATGGAAAATGGTACAATATAAGCGATGGGAAAGAACATATTCTTGCAGTATTTAGAATGGCACTTTCTGGACGTGCCAAAAAGCATATTCCAAGGATGGCTGAACTTCCTGAGATTTAACTTGAGCCGCTGGTCCATACCCATCTTGCTTAAAACCCTTTTTTCCCACTGGAGGCGCTACAAGTATTCTTACGGGAGGGGATTCGATTTTAAAAGGTATTTCGAAGTTTTCACTTTCAATATGATGTCCCGGGGAATAGGATTCATTCTGCGGGTTTTTTGCATTTTTTTGGGAATTTTAACAGAGCTTTTTTTGGTGGCAGCCGGCATTATAGTTCTTCTATTCTGGATAGTCCTGCCCCTTTTAATATTCGTAATCTTCATTTATGGAGTCAAAATTCTACTTTGATTTAAAAAAATCCGGGATATATCAGGCTTTGAAATGGTCAAGAAACCCGGTTTTCAGGTGGACCCGAGCTCTCAAAATATTCCTGTCGGCTCTTTTCTTTGTGAACGTCGCCCTCTTTTTGTACGGATTCCTGGGAATGAACTTTTCTCAAGAGCTTAATTCTTTTTTCTTGGGAACGCTGGTGATTATTTTTTCTTTTTTGTGCGGCTTGAAATTGAAAATCGCTTTTTTCGAGTCCAAAGTTAAAAATCCTCCCTTGGACGAAGAAAGCTTCAATCTGGCCGAGTTTCTGGATTTTGACGCCGGCCTGGCCTGTCATCGGGCCTTTAAATTAGCCAAGTCGAGAAAGCTTCCCGAAATTAACTCCAGCCTCGTTCTCCATTTTCTTTTACGGGAATCTTCCGGATTGAAGTTCGTTTTTTCCCGACTTTTGCTGGATATGGGCAAGGTGAAAAAAGATTTGAAAAAAGAAATTGCCGCCGATTTTCCCAAACTGAAGCCGTGGAAGGAAAACTATTCCCAGGATTTCCAGCAGACTATCAAGGACGCTTTGAGAGCGGCCAGGGAAAACAGGCATCAGAAAGCCGGGGAGGGGGAATTGCTGGCTTCTCTGGCCGAAAACAACCGATTTTTTAAGAAGCTTTTAAACGACAACAGCTTGAGGGTTTCCGACGTGGAAAATCTGATTTGGTGGCTGGAAGCTGAAAAGAGAAAGGAAAGAGAAAGGAAAAAATGGTGGAGCTACGAGAATTTAATGAAGCGGGGGACCATGGCCAAAGAATGGACTTCCGGCTACACTTTGCTTTTGGACGAGTATTCTTCGGATTGGACAGAAACCGCCAAGAAAAACGGGTTTCCGGAAGTTATAGGCCACAAAGACGAAATCGCCCAGGCGGAAATGATACTTTCCAGGCAAGAGTACAACAACGTCCTTTTGGTGGGGGAGCCCGGAGTCGGAAAAAGATCGGTAATTCAGGGAATAACCAGGAGATCGGTTCTGGGAGAAAGCCTGCCCGACGTCAACTACAAGCGCCTGGTGGAATTGGATTTGCCCGGTTTGCTGGCCGGAGTGCCCAGCCGCAAGGAGTTCGAGTCCAAACTGGACGAAATTTTCCAGGAAGCTGTATCTGCGGGCAATATTATTTTGATAATCAACGACTTCCACAATTTCATAGCCGTGGAGCAGGGTCCGGGAAAGATAGACATTTCCGGAGCCGTTTCCCCTTATTTGCATTTACCCCAGTTCAGGCTCATAGCCGTATCAAGCTACGAGGGACTGCACAAGAACATCGAGCAGAACTCTTCGGTTCTCAATCTTTTCGGCAAAGTGGAAGTTCCCGAACTGTCGGAAAGGCAGACCGCCGTCATTCTTGAAGAAACCGCCCTGCGCCTGGAAAAGAAATACAAGCTGTTTGTCAGCTATCCCGCCATAAGGGAAATTATTTCTCTTTCGGAAAGGGTTTTTCCTTCCCAGCCCTTTCCCAAGAAAGCGGTTGACCTTCTGGACGAAGTGATGATTTTCGTCAAAAAGACGAGCCGCAAAAAAACCGTTCTGCCAGAACACGTAGCCAATCTTATAAAGGAAAAGACGCAGATTCCCGTCGGAGAAATGGACAGCCGGGAAAAAGATATTCTTTTAAACCTGGAAAATCTGATTCACAAAAGAATTATAAATCAGGATACCGCTGTCAGGGAGGTTTCCACCGCCCTGAGAAGGGCCAGGTCGGAGATTTCCTTGAGAAAGGGCCCCATGGGAGGATTTCTCTTTTTGGGGCCGACCGGCGTCGGGAAAACGGAAACTTCTAAAGCCCTGGCCGAAATATATTTCGGTTCCGAATCGAAAATGATAAGGCTGGATATGTCCGAGTTCCAGGATTTGAGGGACATTCCCAGGCTTTTGGGATCTCCCGGTCAGGAAGGGCTTTTGACCACCAAGGTGGCAGAGGACCCATTCTCCTTGATTTTGCTGGACGAAATTGAAAAGGCCCATCCGAACATCTTGAATCTCTTTTTACAGGTTTTGGATGAAGGCCATATTACCGACGGTTTAGGAAGGAGGATAAGCTTCGAGAATTCGATTATAATCGCCACCAGCAACGCCGGCTACAAGATAATTCTTCAGTCTTTGAAAGAAAAAACCGACTGGTCGCAAGTCAAGGAAAAGCTTTTGGATTATCTTTTCGAACAAGGAACTTTCCGGCCCGAGTTCATCAACAGGTTCGACGCGGTGGTCGTTTTCAGCCCTTTGAGCAAGGAAAACCTTTTGAAAATCGCCGGTTTGATGCTGGGGGATCTGAAAGCCAATTTGAAAGAAAAGGGGATTAATCTTATAATAACCCCGAAGCTCGAAGAGAAAATAGTCGAATTGGGCTACAGCCCGACTTTCGGAGCAAGGGAAATGAGAAGAGTTATACAGAATAAGGTGGAGAACGTTCTGGCTTCGGCCCTGCTTTCGGGCGAGGTTAAAAGAGGGCAAAAAATTGAAATTGACCCCGAAAATTTCAGCATAGTTCCAAAATGATGAAAACCGCATTTTTGATTTCAGCATTATCCCTCTTGGTTCTGGCAGCCGGAGGAATTTTAATATTCGGCTCGGAAAAAGAGGAGGCTGGCGAAAACGGCATTTCCGGCGTTTCGGTCAGGCGGGTTTCAAATAAAGAAAGGCTGGAAAACGGAGGAGGCGGGGAAACGGAAGAAAGAGTCAGAGAGATTCTGGATTATTCCGAAAGAAACTTTTCCGATATCAAGGATTCCGGAACGGAAGAAGAAGAAAAGTCTGCCAACGTCAAGGGAGCGTATTTCGGAGGGGCTTACAACTTTCAGCATATAAAAGACGTTTTGCGAGAAACCGAGCTCAACTGCGCCGTCATCGATATCAAGGAAGCTTACGGCATTAATCTAAGGAGTTCTTTCAAAAGATTGATTGATGACCTTCACCGGGAAGGAGCTTGGGTTATTGCCAGGATAGTTGTTTTTAGGGACTCTTCTTTGGTTGAAGGATTCCCCCAGTGGTATCTGGAAGATTCCAACAGCACTTCTTCTGAAAACTTAATTTGGCGGGATTCCACGGGCATTCCCTGGCTGGATCCTTCCGACAGCGAGGTGAGGTCGTACATCGAAGGTTTATCCAAAAAGGCGATAGACTACGGATTCGACGAGCTGCAGTTCGATTACATCCGCTACCCGGAAAATTACGAGAGCAAAAAAGACAAGTGCGAGGTTATAGGGGGTTTTTTCAAAGAGTTGACTTCCAGTTTAAAGGATTACAAATCCTCGATAGTGCTTTCTGTCGATCTTTTCGGGTATGTTGCCCTTCAGCATAACAGCTATGAGATTGGGCAGAGAACCGAGGACGCGGCAAAAAACTTCGATTATCTCTCTTATATGATTTATCCCAGCCATTTTTACGGCGGTTTCACTGCTGGCGGCATCCAGTATATGTATCCGGAAGTTTCAGAACATCCCTACGAGGTAGTGTACCATTCGGTGTCTTCCGCTTCCGAATACATTTCTTCTTTGGGGGAGCGGCCCAGTATCCGGCCCTGGCTTCAGGATTTCGACCTAACCGTGGATGTTTCCAGAAAAGTTATTTACGGGGAAGAAAAGATAAGAGATCAAATAAGAGCTGCCCGGGACGCGGGAGCTTCCGGCTGGCTTTTATGGAATCCTGCCGGCGACTACACGCTGGAAGCTCTGAAATAGGGGTATATCGGATAGATTATGGATCAAGCGGGTTAATTCCCGCTTTTTTATTTGCTTGTGGAAAAACAAGGGTTGACCGGGGTGGCAAAGTGGGATATAAATAGAGTGTAGTGGGAAGTTGTGGATAAAGGTGGGGAAAACCAAGTATCTTTGTGGATAACTCCAATGTTTATAGGTGAATACCAGTACTCAATAGATGAAAAGAAGAGATTAGCCATTCCGGCCAAATTCCGGAAGAATTTGGGCAAAAAGGCGGTTATTACCAGGGGATTGGACAACTGCCTGGTAGTATATCCTTTGCCAGAATGGGACAAGCTGGCCAAGAAATTGGAAAGCCTGCCGACTTCCCAGTCTGACGCCAGAAATTTTTCGAGGATAATACTTTCGGGAGCTTCCGACGTAGTTCTGGATAAGCTGGGCAGGATTCTGGTTCCCGATTGGCTGAAAAACTACGCTTTTTTAAAAAAGAACGTGACCGTCATAGGTCTTTCCAATAAAATGGAAATTTGGGACAGGCAAAAGTGGGAAGAATACAAGAAAAAGACCGAAAACACGGTGGGAGACGTTGCCGAAAGATTGAAAGAGTTCGGCGTCTGATATGCACCTTCCGGTCCTTAAAAAAGAAGCGCTGGAATATCTGGACCCAAAACCTGGAGAAAAGTTCATCGACTGCACTTTCGGAGAAGGAGGCCATGCCATGGTCATTCTGGAGAAAATATCTCCTGAGGGAAAGCTTTTGGGGATCGACAGGGATCCGGTTCAGATTTCCAAATTTAAAAACATTGACAAAAAAAGACTGGTTCTGGTTTGCGGAAGCTTCGCCGACTTGAAAGAAATAATCAAAGAAAGAGGTTTCGATAAGGCCGACGGAATATTGATGGATTTGGGGGTTTCCAGCTGGCATTTGGAAGAATCGGAAAGAGGATTTTCTTTCAAGAAAAAAGAGCCTTTGGACATGAGATACGACATCAAAGATCGGCTAACGGCAGAAAAAATACTCAATTTTTGGTCCAAGCAGGATATAGAAAAAATCCTCAGGGAATACGGCCAAGAGCCTTTCGCCCGCAAAATCGCAGAAAGCATAGTTTCTTCCAGAAAAATCGCACCCCTTAAAAATACTTTCCAGTTGATAGAAGCGGTTAGGGAAGCTTTGCCCGGCAGATTCCTGAAAGGGAAAAGGCATTTTGCCACCAGAACCTTCCAAGCTTTGAGAATGGCGGTCAACGGAGAGCTTGAGAGCTTACAGAGAGCCCTGCCCCAAGCTCTGGAGATTCTGGCTCCGGGAGGCAGGATGGCGGTTATTTCCTTCCATTCTCTGGAGGACAGAATAGTCAAGAATTTTTTCAAGGAGAAAAAAGAATTCTTGCAAATTTTAACCAAAAAGCCGGTCGTTCCCTCGTTTTCCGAAATCAAGCAGAATCCGAGGGCCAGATCAGCCAAATTAAGAGCAATTAAAAAAATATGAGCGTTCAAACTTTAACCGGCATACTTCCTCAAATATCTTCTCTTTATTTTCCAGAGATAAGCAAAAAAAAGCTGGGAATTTCCGCTTTCTTGCTGTTGTTCGTTTTATCTTTTCTGTATTTCTATCAGGCCAGGGAAAACATTCAGGCGAATTTCCTGGTTTCCCGCTATGAGGCAGAAGTGGATTCTTTGATTCAAGCGAATAAAGATCTTGAAGCGAAGGTTGCTCAGGTCAGTTCTTTCGATAATCTGGAGGAAGTTTTTCTCAGCCAGGGGTACGAAGAAGTGGGAACCATACATTATATTAAAATCATGGATAACGCGATAGCCAAGGCAGAATAGCCTATGGATTCAAAAAGGGCAAACTTCATCCTTTTTTTAATATTCCTATTCGGAGCTGGCATACTAGTCAAGCTTTTTTTTCTGCAGGTAGTCGACCACGACTTTTATTCCGCTTTGGCCAGGGGGCAACAGCAGCTTTTCATAGACAGCCAGGGAGACAGGGGCGATATTTTTTTGCAGAACCACGAAATTGCAGTAGCCACCGACAAAATATATCAGTTCTGTTACATTTCCCCTGACGAAATTCCCGATGGCCAAAAAGAAGAAACCGCTTCCAAACTGAGCGAGATTCTCGGACTCGAAAAAGAAGCTGTCGCCCAGAAAGCGGAAGCCCCGGGGCTCTATCAGCATTTGAAAGGCAAGCTGGCAGAAGAAGAAATCGGAGAAATCCAAGAGCTTGATCTTGAAGGCGTCTATATAGGAAAAGAAAAAATAAGAAGCTACCCTTACGGCGAACTGGCCTCTCACGTTCTGGGATTCGTCAACCGGGACGGCCAGGGGCAGTACGGAGTCGAAGAATACCAAGACGAAGTTTTAAAAGGGGAGTTCGGTTTCTGGGAAGGAATAAAGGGTCCTTTGGGTTTTATTTTTTCCGGAAAAAATGAATCGGCCCTGAGGGGAGCGGATGTTTTTCTCACTCTGGACCATAACATCCAGTATTTTGCAGAAAGCCTTTTGGAACAAACCAGCCGGCAGCTGAATATCCGGGAAGGAGAGATAATCGTCATGGATCCTGAAACCGGAGCTATTCTGGCAATGGCAGAATATCCTTTTTTCAACCTCAATTCCTATTCTGAAGCGGAAGATTTCAGCATTTTCCAGAACAGCGCCGCCCAGGAGATTTTCGAGCCAGGTTCCATCTTCAAACCGATAACAATGGCTGCCGCCCTGGAAGAAGGGGAAATCACCCCTTATACCACCTATCGTGACCCCGGAGTTATAAAAATAGGGGCGCGAGAGATATACAACTATGAAAAAAGGATTTATCCGGGAGACATTACCATGACCGAAGTCCTGGAAAAATCCATAAACACGGGGGCCGTTTTTGCCGGACAGCGGGCGGGGAAAGAAAATTTAGTCGAATACATAGAGGAATTCGGTTTTTTCGAAAAGACCGGCGTGGAGATAGCGGGGGAGGTGCATTCTGAAAACAGGGAGTTCAAAAAAGGGTACGAGATAAACTACGCCACAGCTTCTTTCGGACAGGGAATAGAAGTCACTCCTTTGCAGATGGCCAGGGCTTTTTGCGCCATCGCCAACGGAGGAGAGCTGATGAGGCCCTATCTTGTGAAAGAAATCAAAAAGGAGGATAATGAAGCAATAGAAACCGAACCTGAAGCTCTGAGAAGGGTTATTTCAAAAGATGTTTCTTCCAAGCTTACGGCCATGCTGGTCAGCGTGATTGAAAACGGATTCGGAAAAGCGGCCAAAATCCCCGGATACTACATTGCTGGAAAAACGGGGACCGCCCAGATAGCCTATTCGGCCTTGGGCGTTGATAAAGAGGGCTATTCTGAGAAAACCTGGCAGAGTTTCATCGGATTCGCTCCTGCTTTTGAACCTCGCTTTCTGATTATGGTCAGATTGAAAGATCCGGCCACCAGGACAGCCGAATATTCGGCAGTCCCCATATTCAAAGACCTGGCAAAATACATAATAGACTATTACAAGATTCCGCCCGATTATGAAGAATAGGGATTTTCAAAAAAGGCTTTCTTTTTTCCAAAAACTGAGGTTTTTCTTCAAAAGGCCTCCGGTGGTGGTTGTTGTCGGCAAGGGCAGGAAAACGGCGGCCAAAGCGGCCGTTAGCGTTTTGGCCCCTCATTTCAATCTGGGTCGGGAAATTATGGTTTTCGAGTCCGGGCTGGAAAACGGCAGGGAAGAGAGGCGCCTTAAATTCTTGATGAAAAGATCCAAACTTCCCCTTTTAATAATCACCCATTTCGGGGAATACCATCCAGAAAAAGGAGTTTTTGCCAGCGAAAAATCGGAAGTTCTGAAAGCTTCTTGGCTGGCAAAAAGCCTTTCTCCCCAAGGATTTTTGCTTTTGAATTTCGATGACGAAACAGTCAGAGATATAAAAGAAGAGAGCAAGGCCCATCCTTTGTATTTCGGATTCGGAGCCCGGGCCAATATCAGGGCCACGGATTTGGTTTTGACCGATGTTCCCAGATTCGGAACCAATTTCAAGGTCAATTACGAAGGGAGCATAGTTCCCGTTTGGCTGGAAAATCTTTTCGGAAAGGAAAACATTTACGCCTCTCTGGCTGCCGTGGGAGCGGGCAAGGTTTTGGGATTGAACCTGGTGGAGACTTCGGCCGCTTTGAAAACCTATCAGGGAATCAGAGGCAGAATGAAGCTTTTGGAGGGAGTTAAAAATTCTTTCGTTCTGGACGATTCCGAATCCGCCACCCCTCTTTCCATGCTGGAATCCCTGGACGTTTTGAAAAGAATAAAAGCCCCCAATCGAAAGATAGCCGTCTTGGGAGATATTTCCAGAATAGGCAAATATACGATAGAAGCTCACGAATATTTGGGAGAGAAGGTGAAAATCTGCGCCGACATCTTTTTTGCCGTCGGCGAAAAAGCCAGATTTTTTGTGGAAGGAGCCCGGAAAAAAGGCATGGATAATGAAAAAATATTTCATTTTACAGATTTAAAGAAAGCCGGTTTGGCCCTGCAAGAAGAGATAAAGCCGGGAGACGTGGTTTTAATTGACGGTTCAAAGGAAATGAACATGGAAGAATTGGTGGAGGAAGTGAGAAAAATGGGGTAGAAAGCGTTGCTAAATGCTTTGAAAAGAGGTATAATATTTTGTGCAAATGGCCCTGTCGTCTAGCCCGGCCTAGGACATCAGGTTCTCAACCTGGTAACACGGGTTCAAATCCCGTCGGGGCTACAATTTCCGCCCGCAATGGCTTGATTTTTTTTGAAAATAATGTAGATTGAAAATAAAGTTCTTTGAAAGGAGGAGGTGCATGACAGATAACAGAAAGGAAGAAAAAGACCGCTCTTCCAGCGGAAATCCCGAGGAAGCTTTTCGCAAGATGGCGAGCAAAACGCATATTGATCCCGATCCAGAACCCAGAAAGCCCAGAGTTTTCAAGAAGGCCTGCCGAGTCTGCGGCGGAGATATCATTGAAAACATAGTCGTGAGGTTCAACGCCATGCACGGTTCCATGATTTTGGGCCCGGGCAGCAGAAACCAGTTTCACGAGTCCACCGAAGGTTATTATTGCCAGAGCTGCGGCCTCAAATACCGTTTCGTTCCCGAGAAAAAGAAAAAGCCCAAAAAGAGTAAATAAAGCGTTCAAGAAGCCGCCCCGAAAAGAGGCGGCTTTTTTATTCCTCGGACATTGACAAAAGATATTCCGTATGTTAAGATTATCAGGTAAAAAGGAAGTTAATTGCCTTTTTAATCAAGGAGGATTGCTCTTTTTTTGCTCTTTGTTTAGCTCTTTCCCGGTTTCCTTAAAAAGGAAATCGTTTAGTCGTTCAAAATTAAACATTTCCGGACTGCGAAAAAAAACAAACTGGAGGGGTTTGGTAATTTTTTTGTTGCTCGGAAACGATTAAAAGTATAAATTCTATGCAAAAATTGCCCTTCAACAGGAGTAAAAAGGTCGGAAAGTCGCTGTTATCTGTCGTTTTAACCCTGGCTTTTTCCGCTTTCATCATTCCGGCGGGGGATGCTCAGGCACAATACTCCTACGGCTACTACGGCGACGGCATATCCATTACAATTAATGACAACGCTGACATAACCCATTCATTGGACGTGGTTTTGACCTTGGAATACGATTCCTGGGGGGAACCCGACGAAATGCGTTTTGCCAATACTTCCGGCAGCTGCCCGGATTCGGACAGTTCCCGCTGGAGCGAATGGGAAAGCTATTCTTCGAGCAAGAACTGGACTCTGTCTTTCGGAGAAAGCGGAGTCAGGAAAGTCTGCGTTGAAATCAAAGACGGAGGCAGCAAAGACAAGGATTACGACACCATAAATTACGTTTACAGCGTCCAGAATCCTGCTTTGGATCAGTCCTGCGGATTGGACATAGCTTTGGTTATGGACAGCTCCGGTTCGATTGACAGGGGAGAGCTTAGGCAAATGAAAGACGCTTTCATCGGGTTTGTGGACGTTTTTCTGCCAGATACCCCCACTCAGTTTTCGGTAGTTGATTTCGACACTTCGGCTACCTTGCTGAGGAATTTTACAGGAGACCAGAGCTTGATTGAATCTGCCATTAACACTCCGACCAGCAGAGGGGCTACCAATTGGGAAGCCGGTCTGCTGGAAGCCCAAGGTTCGTTCGATCCCAGGCCCAATCCCAATTTGGTGGTTTTCGCCTCAGACGGTGAACCAAACAAATACGGGGACAACCAGGGTCCCGGCAACGGACTGGATCCTGCGGCTTTGAATGCGGCAATAGAAGTTGCCAACGGAATCAAAGCTTCTGGAACCAGAATAATCACTCTCGGTATCGGCGGCGGCGGAGGCCCCTTTTTCTGGGGAGGTTATGATGAAATAAACTCGGATAGTCTGATTGCCATTTCCAGCCAGGACGCTTATTACGAAGTGGACGGCTTTGACGATTTGGCTCAAACTCTGAGTAATTTGGCCTCCCAGCTCTGCGGAGGAACCATTACCGCCAGGAAAGTGATTGATCAGGACGGTAATATACAGACCGTTGACGATCAGACTCCGGGAGCCGATTGGAATTTCCAAGTGGCCGGTGTGCAAAAGACCACCGATCAGCAAGGTTACACAGATCCTTTGGAAGTGAAAAGCGAAAACGAACCTTTTACCGTTTCTGAAACCCAGCAGGAGGGATACAGTTTAATATCGGCTTCCTGCCAGGGTTCTTCTGAAAACAACGGAGTTCTTTCCGGGAACACTATTTCCGGAATAGCCGTTTCCAACAACGACGTGGTTTCCTGCACTTTCTACAATTCTTTGGTTCCCGAATGCACTCCCGGCCAAACCGAGCAGTGCAATACAGGGCAACCTGGAGTTTGTGAAGCCGGAACTAAAACCTGCGGACAAAACGGATTTTGGGGGGAGTGCCTCCAGAATACGCCTGCAAGTTCCGAAATCTGCGACGCTTTGGACAACGACTGCGACGGACAAGTTGACGAGGGCGAACTGTGGTCCAACAAGGGCCAGCAGTGCTCTGTCGGTGTCGGAATCTGCCAAGCTCAAGGAACTTTTGTCTGTGATGCCCAGAATCCTTCGGGCCCCACGGTCTGTTCGGCGGTTGCCGGCCAACCCCAAGAGGAAGTCTGCAACAATCTGGACGACGACTGCGACGGCCTCGTGGACGAGGACCTTACCCGCCAGACTTTTTGCGGATTGGGAGTTTGCTCGGGCAATACCGGTTTTGAAACTTGTACTGCCGGAGTCTGGGGAGACAATACCTGTGACCCTTTCGAGGGAGCTTCCGATGAAGTCTGCGACGGTCTTTTGGATGAAGACTGCGACGGAACAGTTGACGAAGGCTGCGACTGCATAAACGGCCAAACCCAGTCTTGCGGAGAAAGCGACCAAGGGGAATGCTCCTTTGGCACCAAGACCTGCGTTGACGGCGTCTGGGGAGAATGCCTGGGAGCCGTAAACCCGGTTGCCGAAATCTGCGACGCTTTGGATAACGACTGCGACGGACAAGTTGACGAGGGCGAACTGTGGTCCAATAAGGGCCAGCAGTGCTCTGTCGGTGTCGGAATCTGCCAAGCTCAAGGAACTTTTGTCTGCGACGCCCAGAATCCTTCGGGCCCCACGGTCTGTTCGGCGGTTGCCGGTGAACCTCAGCAAGAGGTTTGCGACAACGGCTTGGACGACGACTGCGACGGCCTAGTGGATTTGGACGATCCCGACTGCGATCTTGGTCCTTTGACCATTAGGGCCGAAAAGATAGTCTGTCAAAGCGAAGCCGATCTCCCCAATTGGGGGGACGATAGCGGTCCTTCTGCCATAGACGAAGGAACGGCTTCCGATTATCTTGCGGATAATCCTTCATGCAGCCTGGCTTCCGACTGGAGCTTCCAGTGGGGATATCACGGCCAGGTTTCCAGCCCTCAGGGGACCGATTTGGGTTCCGGAGGAGCGGGATGGCACGACTTTTTGTATCCTACGGGAGACTCGTCTCCGGCAGTGGCTGAAATTTCCGATTTGCAGGGAGTTTCCACTGTCTGGGTTAAAGAAAACCTGAAAGAAGGATACATTCCTTTTGCCGGTCCCGCCCAGAACCAAAACAATGTGAGCGCCGAAATGTACTGTCATACCGACATTTACAATTTCGACAATTACGACAGGATTGACGGAGCCCAGTTGGAACAGACCTATTATTGTCTGGCTTTCAACGCGCCAGAGTTTGTGCCCGAGTGCGAACCCGGCCAAACCGAAGACTGTTCGGTTGACGCTCTCGGCCTTTGCGCCTTCGGAACCAGAACCTGCACTCAGCAGGGGATTTGGGGAGAATGCCAGCAGACATACCAGCCGGTTGCAGAAATCTGCGACAACGGCTTGGATGACGACTGCGACGGCTACGTTGACGAGCAGGATTCCGACTGCCAGCCCGCTCCCGAATGCATATATCCCGCTACCACCACTTGTTCGGTGGCGGGGCAGCAGGGAATATGCGCTGCGGGGATTATGCCTTGCACCGAGGAAGGATTCTGGGGCGAATGCCAGCAGGTTAACTTTCCCAGCATTGAGATCTGCGACGACGGAATCGACAACGATTGCGACGGCACAGTCGATACGGACTGCTGCGGAAACGGAACTTTGGACGATGGAGAAGAATGCGACAGGGGATCCGAAAACGGCCAGACCTGCAGTCCTCCTTGCAGCAGCAGCTGCAAATACTGCAGTTCAGACTGTCAGCTCATTGTCAAGAAAGGGCCCGCTTGCGGCGGCGGAGGAGTTATCAATCCTCCACCTGTCACATACACCGATCTCTGTCCCAATATGGACGGAGTCCAGGAGGAAATTCCTCAAGGGTACCGCCTCCAAGACGGTGATTGCGTTCCTTTCCAGTGTTCCGACGGTGAGGACAACGACGGCGACGGCTTGGTTGATATGGAAGATCCCGGATGCGACAGTCCTCAGGACGATGATGAATCCGGCATATTCCAGTGTTCCGACGGTGAGGACAACGACGGCGACGGCTTGGTTGACATGGAAGATCCCGGATGCGACAGTCCTCAGGACAACGACGAATCCGGCGAGGTATTAGGTGAAACCTGCGGAATATATCTCGAGGACTTCATAAAGTTGGGAGCCGATAACGACCCCGAAGAGGTCGAAAAGCTCCAGACTTTCTTGAACGACCACATGGGCGAAAACCTCGAGGTCACCGGAGTTTACGACACCGAAACCTATGAAGCCGTCAAAAGGTTCCAGGTAGAGTACTGGGAACAGGTTTTGCAGCCATGGGTGCCTCACGGCCTCCCGACCGCAAAAACCCCGACCGGCTACGTCTACAAGACCACCAAGCGCTGGATCAACATGATCATGTGCCCTGAACTGGGCATTGGAATGCCAGATCTTTCAAGCCAAGGCGAGGTATTAGGTGAAACCTGCGGAATATATCTCGAGGACTTCATAAAGTTGGGAGCCGATAACGACCCCGAAGAGGTCGAAAAGCTCCAGACTTTCTTGAACGACCACATGGGCGAAAACCTCGAGGTCACCGGAGTTTACGACACCGAAACCTATGAAGCCGTCAAAAGGTTCCAGGTAGAGTACTGGGAACAGGTTTTGCAGCCATGGGTGCCTCACGGCCTCCCGACCGCAAAAACCCCGACCGGCTACGTCTACAAGACCACCAAGCGCTGGATCAACATTTTGATGTGCTCTTTACTTGAAATCCCGATGCCCGACCTGCCTTAATTTCCGGAAAAGCAGATTGACGACAGCACCCCTCCCCTGAGGGGTGTTGTTTTTTTGCCTTTTTTGTGGTATAATAAAAACATGAAAGGGAAGATTTTCAAATATTTCATTCCCAACGAGGGCAACGACTACAAGCCCTACTTTTTCAGGGGAAAAAGCGTCTTCTTTTTGGTTTTGATGATCCTCTTGTTTTTCTTTTTCTCCTTGTCCCAGTACCTGTTTATAAAAAACACCAATCTGGCTGCGGTTATTTCTTCTGTTTTGGTGGATTTGGCAAACGAAGACCGCCAGGAGAACGATCTTCCTCCCTTGGCTTTGGACCCTTTGCTTACCGAAGCGGCCAAGCAGAAAGCCGAGCACATGGCCTCTCAAGGGTATTTCGCCCATACCAGCCCCGACGGGGTCGCGCCCTGGCATTGGTTTAAGGAAGCGGGATACGATTTTATTTACGCCGGAGAGAATTTGGCCGTTAACTTTTCAGATTCCTACGACGTGGAAAGAGCCTGGATGGAATCTCAATCCCACAGAGACAATATTTTAAACTCAAACTTCACAGAGATAGGGATAGCTACGGCCAAAGGGGAATACAAGGGCAGGAAAACCATTTTCGTGGTTCAGATGTTCGGAAAGCCCATTCCCAAGGCTTTAACAGAAATACCTCCCGCCCGGGAGGAGCCGGAACTCCAAGAGATTTCCCAAGACGAGACTTTCGCCGCCGTCAAAGACAAAGCCCATGAAGATCTTCCTTCACAGGAGGTTCAAATTGGAGGCATGTCTTACGCTTCCGTAATCGAAGAGTTTACCGTTTCTCCCAAAAGAATGCTTTATTACTCATATATAATCATAGGGTTTGTAGTGGTTATTACCCTGGGATTTTTGGTGTTCATCAAAAAGAACGTCCAGTATCCCTTGAACATAATTTACGCTTTGTTCGTAGTCGCCTTGATGGTAGGACTTTTGTATTTGCACGACGCCTATTTGATGCCCGATGTTATGGTAATTTAAAAAAGAAGGCCCTCTTTTTTCTTATTTGACCGATTGAAATGATTGGTATAAATTGTAAATTGGCAACTTGAAAATTCAAAAAGGAGGCGTTAATGAGACAGTTGACCTGGAAAGAAGTTCTGACAAGGCCTTTTGTTATAATGTTCTTTGTGGGCGTTGCCTGGTATGTGCTGTTTGCTTTCAATCGAGGAGTTCTATTCTCCTACCCGATTGCGTTTTTGCTTCCCGCCTTAGCCTTGGCGTTAATCTATACGGTTAAAAACACCGAAGTGAAATGCATGCAATGCGGCGAAATAATGAGTAAACACGATGCGCCTTACCATAAATGCCGGTAATTTTTAAAAGCGTTCTTAAAAGAGCGCTTTCCATTGGCTTTGTCAATAGTCCATTGTTCGCGGCTTGCAGCCCGAATATTTTTTCTCTCAAAGAGGGGTTCAAAAACCCC
>CAYMTT010000017.1:0-15594 GCA_964393465.1 uncultured Candidatus Saccharibacteria bacterium
AAGGACGCCGGCCAGACCGTCGACCATCTCCATATGCATCTTTTGGGAGGAAAAATTTTACCTTGGGTATAAAAATTATGACTTTAGAAGTAAAAAAACAACAAAGGGAAAACAGTCAGGCTTTAATTCGCCGCTTCAGCCGGGCCATGATCCGGAGCGGGATTTTGTTCAAGGTTAGAAGAGGGCGCTTTCACAAGCGTTCCAAGAGCAAACAGGCTCAAAAAAGGACCGCTTTGAGAAGAGAGATCCTGAAGCGGGAATACGCCAGATTAAAAAAACTGGGCAAATGAGCTTGAAAGAAAAAATACAACAGGATTTGAAAGAATCCTTGAAAGCCAAAGAAGAACTCCGCTCTTCGGTTTTGAGGTTGCTTTTGGCTTCCATGCTCAATAAAGAAAAAGGGAATAGGTATCGGTCGGGCAAAGAAGAAGACGCCAAGCTTACCGAAGATGAAATTTTGGAAGTAGTGGCCTCTGAAGTCAAAAAAAGAAGAGAAGCCGCCGCAGAATACGAAAAAGGAGGAAGACCCGAGCTGGCAGATAAAGAGAAGAAAGAACTGGAGATCCTCCAGAAATACCTCCCTGAACAGATGTCCGAAGAAGAAATCAGAAAATTGGTCTTGGAGGCCGCAAAAAAGGCAGGAGCTTCCGGACCCAAAGACATGGGCAAGGTTATGGCGGAGCTGATGCCAAAAGTTAAAGGCAGGGCCGACGGAGCCCTGGTGAGCAAGATAGTGAAGGAAGAACTTTCCTCTTTGGAATAATTTTTTCAATATGGCCAAAAACCACATCATCACCGGTCTCGATATAGGGACCAGTGCCATTAAGGCTCTGGCCGTTTCCAGGAATCCGGAAACCGGAGAACTCGAATTTTTGGGAAAATCCAAATACCCTTCTTTCGGAATAAGGAGAGGGGTGGCCGTTAAGCCCGAAGAAATTTCCAAAAGGATAGTCAAGGTGCTCTATCAGCTTCAGGAAGAAACGGGCAGAAAAACAGAGGATGTATACATAAACATCGGAGGGAGCCATCTTTTTGTCACTCCTTCCCAGGGCTCGGTGGTGGTTTCCCGGGCCGACCAGAAAATTTCCGAAGAAGACAAGCACAGGGTGATACAAGCCGCTCAAGCCTTTCCCATTCCCTCCAACAGGGAGATTCTGGAAATATTCCCGAGAGAGTTCGTCGTAGACAACCAGGGCCAGATCAAAGACCCCGTGGATATGCAGGGAGTGAGGCTGGAAGTTAATATTCTGGCTCTCTGCGCTTTTTCTCCATTTTTGAAGAATCTCACAAGTTCGGTTTTGAAAGCCGGATTCCACATTTCCGATATTACCCCTTCGATTCTGGCCAGTTCCAGGGCGGTGCTTACTCCCCAGCAAAAAGAATTGGGGGTCTGCCTTTTGGACATAGGGGCTGGGACCACCGACATGGCGGTTTACGAGGAAGGCGATTTGGTGCACGCTGCCGTTTTTCCGGTGGGTTCGGAAAGAATCACCAACGATCTGGCCGTTTGTTTAAAGACCGATGTGGATTTGGCCGAGCAGATAAAAAAAGAATTCGGAAGATGCGTATTGAACGGAGGCAATAAAAAAGAGAAAGTAAAGATATCCAAGGAAGCCGGCAGCGGAGAAATTGCTTTCACCCACAAAATTTTAGTCAAAATCATAGAAGCCAGAGTCAGGGAGATTTTCAAACTCGTTTCAAAAGAGCTTAAAAAAGCGCCTCTGCAGGGCCAGCTTACTTCCGGAGTGGTTTTAACCGGCGGAGGAGCCGGATTGCCGAAAATGACCGAGCTCGCCAAAAAAGAATTGAAGCTTCCCGCCCGCCTGGGCAAGGTGAAGGGTTTGGCCGGATTCGAGGAAGATTTTTCCTGGAGCACGGCCGCCGGCATCGTTTTGGCCATTGCCGACGACGGACAAGGCGGAGGCGGAATCCCGGCCGTTCCGGCAAAATTGTCGGGAAAAATGAAAAAAATATTCAAGATTTTCATACCATGAATCCCAATACGAAAATAAAAGTGGTTGGAGTCGGAGGAGCGGGATCCAATGCCATTTCCCGCATGGCCGCCTGTAGGCTTCAGGGAGTGGAACTGGCCGCCGTCAACTGCGACGCCCAGGATTTGCACAAAGCTAGAGCCCATCAGAGAATAAGAATCGGCAGGAATCTGACCAAAGGTTTGGGAGCGGGTATGAATCCGGAAACGGGAAGGCTGGCAGCCGAAGAGAACAAAGAGGAAATTTCCAAGCTTCTGGAGGGAGCGGACATGGTTTTCATTACCTGCGGGCTAGGAGGGGGTACGGGAACCGGAGCCGCCCCGGTGGTTGCCGAAATAGCCAAAAGCAAAAAAGCCCTGGTAGTGGCCGTTGTCACTCTGCCCTTTTCTTTCGAGGGGAGCTACAGAGCCCAGGTGGCCAAGACCGGGTTGGAGAACTTGAAAGACAAAGTGGATACGCTTTTGATAATTCCCAATGACAAAGTTCTTTTGCAGGGAGACAGCAATACTTCTTTGGTTTCCGCCTTCTGGTCGTGCGATGAAGTTTTGAGGCAGGCCGTTCAAGGGATAACCGACCTGATAATATTGCCCGGAATAATCAACGTAGACTTTGCCGACGTCAAAACCATAATGAAAAATTCCGGCCCCGCCTTTTTCGGCCAGGGAAGGTCCAAGGGAGAAAGAAGAATAGAGACCGCCGCCAATATGGCGCTCAATTCCCCCTTGCTGGATATTTCCATCAAAGGCGCCAAGGGCATACTTTTCAACATTAACGGAGGGAACAGCCTTAGTTTGAACGAAATAAACGAGGCGGCCCGGCTCATTACCAGGAACGTCAACAGCAAAGCCAAAGTTATTTTCGGTGCGGTAGCCAACAGATCCCTCCAGAAAGACGAAGTGAAGATAACCGTTATTGCCACCGGTTTCAATGGAAAGTAATCTGTGGATAAGTGCCCTTAATTAAGGTATTTTGACAGGGGTTTGACCCTGTTTTTTTTTAAAGTTAAAATGTAATAACATTTCATTTCCTTTTTTGACTTCGAAAGGATTTTTTTATCAAAAAATGCAAAAGAATTTCACGAAAATAAAAAAGAGGGACGGCCGGATAGTCGATTGGAACCAGCAAAAGATTACAGATGCCATCAGAAAAGCTCTGACTGCCGCCGGAAGCGAAGAAAACAAGGCCCAAGAGCTTTCCGATAGGGTTGTTTTCCAGCTCAACGAAAAAATGTCCGGCAAAATTCCCGAAGTGGAGCAGATTCAGGACGTGGTCGAGTCGGTTTTGAAAAAAGAAGGCCTGCATGAAGCCGCCCATCTCTACCACGATTACCGCCAAAAGAGAACGGAAATCAGGGAAGCCAAATGGTGGCTTTTGAACTACCAGGTGAAAACCAAGCTCACTCCCAACGCTCTCAGGGTTTTGGAATCCAGGTATCTGAAAAAGAACGACTCCGGAAAAATAATCGAAACCCCCCAGCAGCTTTTCAAAAGAGTGGCCCAGAACATAGCTTCGGCAGAAAAAATATACAATCCCGCCTTAACGGAGGAAAAGCTTTTCGAGATGGAAGAAAAGTTCTATCGGATGATGGCTTCTTTGGAATGCCTGCCCAATTCTCCTACCTTAATGAACGCCGGGAATCTTCTGCAGCAGCTTTCCGCCTGTTTTGTTTTGGAAGTTTCCGATTCCATGGACGGGATTTTCGACGCCATAAAGAACGGAGCTTTGATTCACCAGTCCGGGGGAGGAACAGGATATTCTTTTTCCCGCTTAAGGCCCCGCGGTGATTTGGTAAAGTCCACCAAGGGAGTGGCTTCCGGTCCCATCAGCTTCATGACTGTTTTTGACGCTGCCACCAATACCATAAAGCAGGGAGGAAGAAGACGGGGAGCCAATATGGGAATTTTGAGGGTGGACCACCCCGACATTATGGAGTTCATCACCGCCAAGCACGAAGAGGGAATCCTTTCCAATTTCAACATTTCGGTGGCCGTAACCGACGAATTCATGGAAAAAGCCAGGAAAGAGGAGGATTACGATCTGATAAATCCCAGGACCGGACAGATTTGGGGTCAGTTGAACGCCAAAAAAGTTTTCGACCTGATCACTCATTACGCCTGGCAAACCGGAGATCCGGGAGTGATTTTCATAGACAAGATAAACAAGCACAATCCCACTCCCAGACTGGGAGAGATAGAAAGCACCAATCCCTGCGGAGAGCTTCCTCTTTTGCCCTACGAAAGCTGCAATCTGGCCAGTATCAACCTTTCCAAAATGCTCAAAGAAAAGAGCCAGGGAGAATGGGAGATTGACTGGCAGAAACTGGAAAATACCGTTTGGACGGCCGTCCGCTTTTTGGATAACGTCATCGAAGTCAACAAATATCCCTTAAAAAAGATAGAGGATATGACCAAGGGCAACAGGAAAATCGGGCTCGGGGTCATGGGGTTTGCCGATATGCTTATAAAAATGAAAATTGTTTACGATTCCAAAGAGGCCTTGCAGACGGCGGAAAAATTGATGAAGTTCATACAGGAAGAATCCAAAAAAGCTTCCCAAGAGCTGGCCAAAGAACGGGGAGTTTTCCCCACTTTTAAAGGAAGCATCTACGACAAAGATAAAATGCCGAGAGTGAGAAATGCCACCACCACCGTGATAGCGCCGACGGGCACCATCAGCATAATCGCGGGATGCTCTTCCGGAATCGAGCCGTTGTTTGCCGTTTCCTACACCAGAAAGCACGTGCTGGGAGGAGAGGAAATGACCGAGGTCAATCCTTTGTTTGTGGAGATTCTGGAAAAGAAAGGCCTTTATTCGGAAAAGCTCATAAACAAAGTGGCCGGAGAAGCCAGCATCCAGGAGATAGAAGACATTCCCAAGGAGATAAAGAAAACATTCGTTACGGCTTTCGATATCACCCCTGAAGATCATATTAAAATTCAGGCCGCTTTCCAGAAGCATACGGACAATTCGGTTTCCAAAACCATTAATTTTCCTTATGAGGCTTCAGAAGAAGACATCAGAAATGCATATTTTCTGGCTTTCGATTTGGATTGCAAGGGCATTACCATTTTCAGGACCGGCAGCCGGCAACAGCAGGTTTTAAATATAAAAAGCAAAGACGGAGACGGAGGGCAGGACAAGAAAACCGAAGAATTGCCCCCCGAACTGAAAGATCCTTTGCCCGATTTGCCTCCGGGCCAGTGTCCGACTTGCAACATATGATCTACGTTTTCACCGGAAACGGAAAAGGAAAGACCACGGCCGCTTTGGGCATGGGGATAAGGGCGGCCGGAGCCGGAAAGAAAGTGCTGATGGTTCAGTTCTTAAAGCCGGGCGGCTCTTCGGAAAACAAAGTTCTCGGCAGAATGAAGAATTTCAAAGTGAAAAGTTTCGGCAGAGAAGGATTTGGTCCTTTCATCGAAAAGGATTTTTTATTGGCAAAAGAAGCGTTTGATTTTCTGAAAAAAGAACTCAGACGCAGAAAATACGGCTTGGTGATTTTGGACGAAGTCAACGTGGCCCTGCATTTCAACCTTGTCGCTCTCGACAGTGTCCTGTCTTTTTTGAAGGAGCACGGAAAAAAAAGAGATTTGGTCCTTACGGGAAGATACTGCCCCCGAGAGCTGATAGAGGCCGCTGACTTGGTGACAGAATGCAGCGAGGTCAAGCACTATTTCCAGAAAGGGGTAAAGGCAGAAAAAGGGAGAGAATACTGATTATTATGGTGAGGATACTCGGTATAGTCGATGTTATAGGAAGCCTTCTTTTGCTGGCTTCTTTTTACGGCATAGACGTTCCCCGAGGGCTGGTTATTTCCATAGGGATCGCCCTTATAATAAAAGGCCTTATTTTTATTTCCAATTTTTTCAGTTTTTTCGTCTTGGTGAATCTGACAGACGTTGCTTTGGGGATCATTTTGATTTTCAGTTTGGCTGCCGCCCTTCCCTCTTCCTTATTGGTCGGACTGGCGGTATTTCTGGGACTCAAGGGATTGGTCAGTTTTATTCCCTTTTCTTGACAGGTGTCCATTATTGGCATATACTCATAATAGGAAGGTAAATAAAATTAATCTAAAAAAAATTATGCCATTCGGAGACGGAACAGGACCTATGGGCCAAGGCCCGAGAACCGGAAGGGGATTTGGCTATTGTTCGGGCCATCCTCATTTCGGTTGCATGGGGCCTCGCGGAAGAGGTTTCGGCCGCGGCTGGAGACGAGGCTGGGGATTTCCCTATTCTCAGCAGCTTCCCACCGAAAAGGAAGAAAAAGAAATGCTGCAGGACGATCTTGAAGCTTTGAAAGAGGAAACGACGGCCATTGAAGAAAGGATAAAAGAATTGGAAGGGAAAAAGAAATAATTCATGCCTTATAGAAAAGGCCCTATGGGCCCTGAAAAATTTTTCGGGCGGGGCAGGGGGCGCCAGCCCGGCGGTTTCGGTTTGGGTCCGGGAGGAGAATGCGTTTGCCCCAAATGCGACACCAGGGTTTCTCACGCGAGAGGAATTCCCTGCTATGAGCAGAAATGCCCCAAATGCGGTTCTCAAATGACCAGAACCGGATGATTTTATGAAAATCTGCATTACTGCAAAAAATTCTGGTTTGGATTCTCAAGTGGATTCGGTTTTCGGCCGGTGCGGATATTTTTTGGTTATCGATACCGAAACCGAAAAGTTCAAATCCATAGCCAATATCGCCAAGGAAGCTGAAAGGGGAGCCGGAGTGCAGGCGGCCCAGACGGTTGCCGATGCGGGAACAGAGAGAGTAGTTTGCGGAAATATCGGCCCCAATTCCCAGGCCGCCCTGGAAAAGGCGGGAATCGGGATAATCTCCGGAGCTTCGGGAACCTGTCGCGAGATTTTGGAGAAATTCAAATCGGGAGAACTAAAGTAAGTTTTTTATGGAAAAAAAAGCCATAACCGGAGGAAAAGGCGGTACCGGAAAGAGTACCGTCGCTGTTTTATATGCTTCTTTTCTGGCCGGAAAAGGAAAAAAAACGGTTCTCTGCGATTGCGATGTGGAATGTCCCAATGACCATTTGCTTTTGGGATTTGAGCTTGAGAAGCCGGAAAGTGGAATTTTTTCCGAATTCCCCGAACTGGACCAAAAAAAATGCAAAAAGTGCGGACTCTGCGTCAAAACCTGCAGATCGAACGCCGTTTTCCAACCCCCCGGAAAATACCCTTTGTTTTTTAAAGAATTGTGTTCGGGCTGCGGAGCCTGCTGGGCGGTTTGTCCTTTCGGGGCCATCAAGCCCCGCAAGGAGAGGGTGGGGGAAATATTCGTCAGGGAGGTGAAAAAGAATTTTTGGCTGGTAACAGGATCTGCCAGGCCGGGCCTGGAAGAAACCGGCCCCGCCGTCTCCCAGACAAAGGAATTCGCTTTGGACTTTGCCCGAAAAGAAAAGGCGGACGTCGTCGTTTTTGACACGGCGGCGGGAACCCACTGCCCCGTAATTTCAGCTATTATGGGCTGCGATTCGGCTTTTGCAGTGACAGAGCCCACTCCTATGGGAGCCTGCGATTTGGAGTTGATTCTCGATTTGTGCTCCAAACTGGAAATTCCTTGCCAGGTAGTGTTGAACCAGTTCGATTTGGGCGATGCCTCCGGAGTTTTCCAAGCTGCCGGAAAATACGGAGCCGAGATATTCCTGAAAATCCCTTATTCTGCAGGATTGGCCGAGTCGTATTCCCGGGGAAAGCTTTTGGAATTCAATCCAGAAAAAATATGGCCAAGAAAATAGTTTTTGCCAGCGGAAAGGGAGGGGTCGGAAAGTCAATGCTTTGTTCGGCTTTGGCCGTTCTTTTTTCCAGAGACAGAAAGATAACGGCTCTCGATTGCGACGCTGACGCTCCCAATCTGGCCGTTTGGCTGGGAGATCCGGGAAACTGGAAAGAATCAAAAATGATAAGCGTTTCCGAAAAACCGGTTCTTTCCGGAAACCCGAGTTTGGAAAAATCCAAAGAGTGCGCCAGAAAGTGTAGATTCGGAGCTTTACAGGTCAAAAAGGGGGGATTGTCTTTGAACCCATTTTTGTGCGAAGGCTGCGGAGCCTGCGAAATATTCTGTCCCGAAGGCGTAAGCGGAATGGAGCCGGTTGAGAGCGCCTGTATAAAAATTAAAGAAACGAAATACGGCTTTCCTTTGGTTTCCGGCAGTCTTTTGGCCGGACAGACAGGATCTGGAAAGGTGGTCGAGCGGATAAAAAAAGAAGCTTTGAGATTCGGCCGCGATCTGTTTTTGGCAGATTCCGCGCCCGGCACCGGCTGTCCGGTCATAGCTTCCATGAAAGACGCGGACTTTGCCGTTCTTGTTACAGAGCCCACTCCTTCCGGTTTTTCCGATTTGAAAAAGGTTTTAGAAGTGGCAAAGCATTTTAACGTTCCCTGGGGTTTGGTTGTAAACAAATGGGATATTAATCCGGAAATGAGCTTTGAAATGGAAAAATGGTCGGGGCGAAGGTTGCTGGGCAGGATATCTTACGACAAAGAGATTTTTAAGACGGTTTCCGATTTGACCCCGATTTTGGAAACCGGTTTGAAAGCCAAAAAGGAAATTAAAAAAATATATGGTGAGACCAGTAAAGCCGCGAAAAATATTCTTTAATCCTAACGCGATATATTTTAAGCCGCGGGCAGTGCCTCTTTCTTCTCTGGAAGAAGTGTCTTTGTCCAAAGACGAGCTTGAATCCCTGCGCCTTTGCGATTTCAAAGGGCTGGATCAGTCCGAAGCTTCAAAAAAGATGGGAGTTTCCAGGAGCACCCTTCAGAGGATTCTTTCCTGCGCCCGCAAGAAGACCGCCGAAGCTCTCAGCGAGGGCAAAGCCATAAGAATAAAAACTTTGTAAGGGGAATTTTTCAAAATGGCCAAATCTCGGATTTTCCTGTATTTTTGCGTTTTTTTCGTTGCGGGAATACTGGCAGATTCCCTTTTTTTCATTTCTTTGCCGGCTCGGCTTGGAATTTTGATTTCCGGCATTTTTTTGATTTCGGTTTTTTGGCGTAGCAAAAAAGCGGTTTTGGCCGGATTCTGCCTGGTTTTTTTGGTTTTCGGAATCTGGCGCCACTCTTTGGCAGAATCGGAAATAGTTCCTCCTCCGGAAGGCCGGCTGACCTTCAAGGGCACGGTTTGCAAAGAACCGGATATCAGGCCCGACAAGCTGCAATTGGTTCTGGAAACCGAAAAAGTGAAAGGAAAAGTTCTGGTAGTGACCGACAGGTATCCCGAATACGAATACGGAAACGAGCTGGAAGTTTCAGGCTCTTTGCGGGTTCCCGTGGAATTGCCGGATTTCAACTACAGGGATTATCTGGCCAAAGACGGGATATATTCTGTTTCCTATTATCCGGAAATAGAGCTTCTCAAAGAGAGGGACAAAGGGATCGAAATTTTTCTTTACGGAAAACTCTTGGATTTCAAGGAAAAACTGAGAGAAAGCCTTTACTCTAATTTTTCTCCCCCTCAGAGCTCTGTTCTCGGGGCCATGGTTCTTGGGGATAAAAGGAGAATGCCCGACGAGCTTAAAGAAAAATTGAATTTGGCCGGAGTGAGGCATATTACCGCAGTTTCCGGTTTGCACGTTGCCGTTTTGGCCGGGCTCTTGATGGCTTTTTTCTCAAAGCTTCGCCTTGGCGGGAAAGCCGCTTTTTATTCGACCGTTTCGGCTTTGGCTTTTTTCGTGTTAATGACCGGTGCCCATCCTTCCGCCGTCAGAGCGGGAATTATGGGAGGCCTTTTCCTTTGGGCCCGCTATTTGGGAAGGTCGGCCGCTTCCTCCAGAGCGGTGGTTTTGGCTGCTTCCCTCATGCTGCTTTTTAATCCCTTGCTCTTGGAATTGGACGTGGGCTTTCAGCTTTCCTTTTTGGCCGTGATGGGCATAATATATTTTTTCTCTTTTTTCAAAAAACTGGTCAGAAGCGACATACTGGCCTTAACTCTTTCTGCCCAAGTTTTCACTCTTCCGGTTCTGATATACAATTTCGGGTATTTTTCCTTGGTAGCTCCCTTAAGCAACATTTTGATAGTTCCTTTGCTCCCTTTTGTTCTGGGATTGGGCTTTCTTTCGGGGCTGGCGGGCATTTTGTGGGATTTTCTGGGCCGGATTTTTTCCTGGCCCGCTTGGCTTTTGCTCTCCTATCTGACTGAAGTTGTGGATTTCTTTTCTGGAATCCCCCTGGCTTCCCTGACTTTCGAAAACGTTCACTGGGTTTTTCTCCCCGTTTCTTATTCCCTGTTGGGATTTCTGGCCTGGAAGCTGCGCTCGAAACAAAAATTAAAAAATATGGTAGAATGGAACAATGAACGATAAATTCTGGGTGGTCACCGTCGATATGGGCTACGGACACCAGAGAACCTCTTACCCTTTGAGGAATTTTGCTTATAAAGGAATCATCAGCGCCAACAATTACAAAGGGATTCCCAGGAAAGACAAAAAAATCTGGGATAAGTCCCGGAGTTTTTACGAATTCGTTTCCCGCTTGAAAAGGATTCCTTTGCTCGGCTGGCTGGCTTTTTGGCTTTTCGACAGATTCCAGAGGATTCTAAGCTATTATCCCAAAAGAGACCTTTCCGCTCCCAATATCCAGCTTAAGCAGATTTTCAAAATGATAAAAAAAGGCTGGGGGAGGCATTTCGTCGAAAAAATCAAAGAAAAGCCCCTGCCTCTGGTGACCACTTTTTTTATCCCCGCTTTCATGGCAGAGGCCCACGGCTATCCCGGCGACATTTACTGCATAATATGCGACGCCGACATCGCCAGGACTTGGGTTTCTCCGAATCCTTCCAAAAGCAGAATCAAGTATTTCGCTCCCACCAACTGGGTGGCCGGAAGATTAAAACTCTACGGGGTCAAAGAAGAAAACATTTTTCTTACCGGATACCCTTTGCCTTTGGAAAACATCGGTACGGAAAAAATGGAAATTTTGAAAAAAGATCTTGGCTATCGTCTTTTGAATTTGGATCCCCAAGGGATATATGCCAGGCAGTATGCCCCTATGGTAAAAGAGCATTTTCCGGAATTTCCTCAAAAATCCGATCATCCTTTAACTTTGATGTTCGCCGTCGGCGGGGCGGGTACCCAAAAGGAAATCGGGGCAAAAATAGTCAAATCTCTGGAAAAAGACATAAAATCGGGCAGGATCAGGGTGATTCTGGTGGCCGGGATGAGAAAGAAGGTCAAAGAGTACTTCGAGGAAAAAACCAAAGGGCTGCCGGTCAGGATAATCTACAGAGAAAAAATCGAGGAGTATTTTGACGAGTTCAATTCGGCCTTGAGAAAGACCGACATTCTCTGGACCAAGCCTTCAGAGCTTTCTTTTTACAGTTCTTTGGGCCTCCCCATAATTATCGCGCCGCCGGTCGGCTCCCAGGAGCATTTCAACAAGCGCTGGCTCTTGAGCGCAGGGTCTGGCACCTTGCAGGAAAAGCCCAAATACGCCCATCAATGGCTGTTTGATTTGGTGAAATCTTCGAGGTTTGCGGAAGCTGCCATGGACGGATTCATAGAAAACGGGAAAATAGGGACTTTGAACATCAAGAAAATCGTTTTGAAAAACGGAAATTAAAACCTTATGCTTTGGCTGATTGTTGCTTTGGCCAGCTATCTCCTGCTGGCCACGGTCAACATAGTGGACAAGTATCTTTTAAAGAGCCGTATTCCCAGCCCCAAAATTTACGCTTTCTACGTGGGAATTTTCGGCATGGCCGTACTGGTCTTCGTCCCTTTTGGGCTGATGGAAATGGCTTCTCCCTTGGAGCTCGCTTTGGCTTTGTCTTCCGGGGCCTTCCAAGTGCTGGCAGTGTTCCTTTTATTCAAAGGCTTGAAGCTTTTTGAAGCTTCCAGAGTGGTTACCGCCGTGGGGGCTTTCCTGCCCCTTTTCACTTTTTCTCTCGCTTTTTTGCTTGTTCCTTCGCAAATCGGCAGCCTGACTTCCTTTGACATTGCCGCTTTTTTCCTGTTTATCGCGGGAAGCGTTTTAATCACCTGGCAGAGGGACAAGTCTTTTTCCTTGAAGAGTCTGGGGATCGCTTTTTCTTCCGCTTTTTGCTTCGCTTTGTATTTTTTCACAATAAAGCTGGTTTTCATGACCCATCCTTTCATAAGTGCCGTAATCTGGAGCAGGATAGGAGCGTTTTTGATGGCTCTCTTTTTCATTTTTTCCAAAGAAGTCAAAGAAGATCTTACGGGCCGGTCTAAAATCGCCCAAGAAAAAACCTGGCTGATAGCCATACCCAATCAGGGAACGGCCGCCGGAGCTATTTTGCTTCAGAACTGGGCCATAGCCTTGGCTCCTTTGGCTTATCTGGGGATAGTCAACGCCTTGGAAGGGGTCAAATACGTCTTTTTGCTGATAGGAGCCGTGATTTTGTCTTTGAAATATCCTCAGATTATCCGGGAAGAGGTTTCGGGAAGCACGCTTTTGCAGAAGGCCGGAGCCATATTGTTGATAGGATTGGGCATTGCCCTCCTGACTTTTAAATGAAAAAAGTTTTCAAAAAAATCATTTTCGCTTTTTTGGTTTTTCTCCTGGTTTTCGTCGGGTATTTTTTTACCGGAAAGGCAGAGCCGGCGGAAAAAATCACTTGGGGAGTCAATTTTTCCCAGATGCAGGCAGAGCTTTTGGGCTTGGACTGGAAGGAAACCTATACTGCCATTTTGGACGACTTGGAGGTGAATAATTTAAAGATAATAACTCATTGGGATTTGCTCGAGCCGGAAGAGGGAAGGTATGATTTTCAAGACCTGGATTGGCAGATAGACAGGGCTCAAGAAAAAGAAGCCTCTCTCATACTGGTCTTGGGAATGAAGACCGGCCGCTGGCCGGAATGCCATATTCCCGAATGGGCAGAAGGTTTGGAAGACGAGGAGCGCCAAAAAAAAGTTTTAAATTTGATAGAAAAAACCGTCGCCAGATACAAAGACAGAGAAAGCATCGATTACTGGCAGGTGGAAAACGAAGTTTTTTTCTCTTTCGGGGAGTGTCCCAAAATAGGCATGGGGACGTTGAAAGATGAAATCAATCTGGTAAAATCATTGGATGACAGGGACAGGCCCGTAATAGTTTCAGACAGCGGGGAGTATTCTTTCTGGATAAGAGCCGCTATCTACGGAGACGTGGTTTCTGCCACTCTGCACCGGAAAGTCTGGTTTAAGGAAATAGGCAAGTATGTCAGCTATCCTCTGCCGCCTGTATTTTACGGAAGAAAGGCCGGCCTGGTCGAAAAGTTTTTCGGCAAGAAAGTGATTGGCACGGAGCTGCAGGCCGAGCCCTGGTGCCCTACTTATATTCTTTGTAACCATTCTTTAAAAGAACAGGAAAAAACGATGGATTTGTCGCAGTTCAAGGAAAACGTGGAATTCGCCAGGCAAACCGGCCTGGACACTTTCTATTTTTGGGGAGCGGAATGGTGGTATTGGATGAAAGAGAAGCAGGCAGATTCCCGGATATGGGATGAAGCCGGAAAACTATTTTAATTTTTGTGCCTCAATATAAAGAAAAATATTATCTAAAGATAGGCAGAGCGCCGGACTTGAAGGATTCCAAAGAGAGAAAAATTTACCGGGCCTTGGAAATTCTTCCGGGGTTCTTGGTTTGGGCCACTTTGATTTCCATGGTGATTTTTTCCTTGCTCAAGCCCCAGTGGGTGGGATATTTCATTCTGGTTTTCTGCATCATGTGGTTTATAAGAGTGTTTCATTTTTCCGTTCATCTTACGGCTTCCTACCGCCAGCTGAAAAAAAACTTGAAGACCGATTGGCTGGCAAAGCTGGAAAGCGAGGAATTTTCCAAAGATTGGGAAGATATTCATCACCTTATTATTCTCCCCATGTACAAGGAAGGATTGGATATCGTCAGGGAAACTTTCAAGGCGCTTTCTGCCTGCAAATATCCCAAAGACAAAATTATCGTGGCTCTGGCTACCGAGGAGCGGGCCGGCAAGGAAGCGCAGAAAGTGGCCGATGCCGTTTCCCGAGAGTTCGGCGGCAAGTTCCGTAAGTTCATGGTTACCTGCCACCCCAAAGACATTCCCGGAGAGCTGGCCGGCAAAGGGTCTAACGAAGCTTGGGCCGGCAGAAAGGTCAAGGAGGAATTCATCGATCCTGCCGGAATTCCCTACGAAAACGTAATCGCTTCGGTTTTTGACGTCGACACTCAGGTTTTCCCCCAGTATTTTTCCTGCCTTGCTTACAATTATCTCACCGTTCCCGATGCAGAAAGAGCCAGTTTTCAGCCCATTCCCTTGTATTTGAACAATGTCTGGGAGGCGCCCTTTTTTTCCAGGGTGGTTTCTTCATCCAACGTCTTCTGGCAGGCCATGCAGCAGGAGCGCCCCGAAAAGCTGGTAACCTATTCTTCCCATTCGATGAGCTTCAAGGCCGCCGCGGAAATGGGATTTTGGCAGACCAATGTCGTGTCGGAAGACGCCGGCGTTTTCTGGAAAGCTTTTTTGTTCTACGACGGAGACTACAAGATAGTTCCTCTTCATTATCCCGTTTCCATGGACTGCGTGACCCAGAAAACCTTTTGGAAAACAGCGGTCAACCAGTACAAGCAGCAGAGAAGGTGGGCTTGGGGATCGGAAGGCATACCCTATCTTTTGTTCGGCTTTTTGAAAAACAAAAAAATCCCTTTAAAGAAAAAACTTTGCTATTCCTTTTTGATAATAGAGGGATTCTGGGCCTGGGGGACCAACGCTTTGATGATTCTTTTTCTCGGCTGGCTTCCCGTGATATTGGGAGGGCAAGAGTTCAACACCAGCATTCTGGCCTACAACCTTCCCGGGCTTACGGGAAGAATAATGACAGTCGCCATGCTGGGGATAGTGGTTTGCATATTCATCAGCCTGCGCTTGCTTTCGCCCCGCCCTCAAAAATACGGCAGGCGGAAGAGCCTGGGAATGGTTGCCCAATGGCTTTTTTTCCCGGTCGCTTTCATCGTTTTCGGTGCCATACCCTCGATTGACGCCCAGACCAGGTTAATGCTGGGAAAATATATGAAGTTCTGGGTTACAGAAAAAGTAAGATAAAGCCTTATGCTGAGCATAATCATTCCGACTTTCAATGAAAAAAAATCGCTGTCCTTGTTGCTCGATTCCATAAAAAGACAGAATTTTGTTGATTACGAAATAATAGTGTCAGATGCGGGGTCCGGCGACGGAACGCTTGATTTTATAAAAGAGCAAAAATTGAAGGCGGTTTTCACCAACTCGTCCGATTTTTTCCCCGCCAAGCAGAGAAACGAAGGGGCCAAAGAGGCCAGGGGGGATCCGCTTTTGTTCCTGGATTCGGATTGCATCCTTCAAAAGTCCGATTTTCTCAAAAAGACGCTGGCTGAGTTTTCAGAAAGAAAACTGGATGTTGCGGGCTTTAAGCTTTATCCTTACGGCAAAAAGAAATTCTTCAGGTTCCTTTACGACCTTTTCTACAATTGGTATCCGGCCCTTTTTTTCAAAAATCTTTTGCCCCATGCTTCCAACGCCGTGCTGGTGAAAAGGGAAGTCCATTTGAAACTGAAAGGGTTCGACGAGGGAATAAGGATTGCCGAAGACCACGCCTACGCCAGGGAAGCTGCAAAGATAGGCAGGTTCGACATCCTTTACAATTCCT
>CAYMTT010000018.1:0-15398 GCA_964393465.1 uncultured Candidatus Saccharibacteria bacterium
TCTTTATCTCTTTTTCCTGGCCCGGAGATATGACGAATAAATCCGGAGTTATCTTCCCCCTGGGATCCTGACCGTTGAGCAGCCGGAAGAAATCCAGGGCCAATTCTTTCATTCCATCGCTATCCCGGCCGCAAAACAAAAGCGCGTGAGGCACCTTGCCCGCCTCCGCGCTCTTTTTAAGAAAGTTCCACTGTGTCTTGTAAGGAGAGCTCATTTTTTACTCATGATGCTCTTTTTATACATCTCCAGATTATCTAAAACCAGGCCGGTCCCTTTGGCCACGCACAAAAGAGGATCGTCTGCCACAAAGCAAGGAATGCCGGTGGAATTGGCTATAAGTTCGTCCAGGTTTTTCAAAAGGGCTCCGCCCCCGGAAAGCACCATTCCCTTATCCATGATATCAGCCGAAAGCTCGGGAGGCGTATCTCTTAAAACCTGTTTTATAACCTGGATTATTTCAGAAAGCGTCTCCTCTATGGCCCCGCAGACTTCGTTGGAAGATATCTTTACCGTTTTGGGCAATCCCTGGACCAAATCTCTTCCCCGTATTTCCAAAAACCGGGGATCTTTTTCGGGCAAGGCAGTGCCCACTTTTATCTTTATCTCTTCTGCCGTCTGGTCGCCGACGGCCAAATTGTATTTTTTTCTCACGAATTCGGCAATGGCCATGTTGATTTTATCCCCTGCCATCCTGACAGAGTCGGAAGTCACTATGCCTCCCAGGGAAATAACCGCCACCTCAGAAGTTCCTCCCCCGATATCCACTATCAAATGCCCGGAACAGGCGTTAATGGGAATTCCCGCTCCGATAGCGGCCAGTATGGGTTCTTTGGCAACGTAGGCCTCTTTGGCTCCGGCGTTCAGGGCAGCTTCTATCACCGCTCTTCTCTCGGTCGAAGTTATTCCGGCGGGAACGGAAATCATCAGTTCGGGCTTTAAAAACTTGAACCTGCCGGAAACCTTGTTTATAAAATAGCGGATCATAGCCTGAGTAACCCGGAAATCGGCTATAACCCCTTCTCTCAAAGGCCTGTAAACCCTGATGGTGTCGGGAGTGCGCCCCGTCATTTCCTTGGCTGCATTCCCGACAGCCAAAGTCCTGTTTTCTTCGAGAGAGACGGCCACCACCGAGGGTTCGTTCAAAACCACTCCTTTTTTGGGAATGAAAACCAATGAATTGGCCGTACCCAGGTCTATGCCGATTTTTCTGACGAACATATTTTTCAATTTATTCTTTTAATATCAGCTCCTATTTTTTGAAGCCTTTCTTCTATCTTTTCGTAGCCCCTGTCCACTTGGTATATATTGTGTATCGTGCTGGTCCCTTTGGCAATAAGGGCGGCTATTATCAGGGCCGCTCCCCCTCTGAGATCGAAAGATCCAAGCTCGGTTCCAAAAAGCCTGGTCGGACCGTTAACCACCGCCCGATGGGGATCGGCAAAATATATTTCAGCTCCCATCTTGTTCACTTCTTCCAGATATTTCAGCCTGGCTTCGTACAAGGGATCGTGAATCAAAGTTGAGCCTTCGGACTGGGTGGCCAAAACGCCGAAGGCCGACTGCAAATCGGAGGGCACTCCGGGATAGGGCAAGCTCTGGATTTTGTTTATCTTTAATTTTTTCCAGGGGAGAACCCTGACGCTTTTTTGGGAAACCATTTCCAAGGGAACTCCCGAATCCCTGAGCTTTTTCAAAGGAAGCTGCAAAAAAGAAGTTTCCACGTTTTTTACCAAAACGTCTCCCTTGTGGGCGGCGGCCGTAATGATAAAGGTGCAAGCTTCAATCGGATCGTACATCAAGCGGTGCTTGACTCCTTTGAGTTTTTTCTTTCCATCAACAACCAGGCGGTGTCCGCTTTTTTCCCGGATATCGGCTCCCATCTTCCTTAAAAATTTTGCCAGTTCCTGAACCTGGTAGTCGCCGTCTGAAATATTTATCTCTATCCTGCCCGGATTCAAAGCCGAAAAGAGCAAAAGGTTTTCGGTAGCGGTAACGCTGAACTCGTTCAGAATGACCTTATCCTGGCGGGCTTCTTTCCCGCTCTCCAGAAAATATTTGTTGTTTTTTCTTGAAATTTCGACCCCCAGCTGCCCAAAGCCGTCAAGATGAACGTCCACAGGCCTGGCCCCGATAATACAGCCTCCCGGCTGGGGAAAGGCGAGCTTTCCGCACCTAGCCAGGAGTGGGCCCCAAAAAAGCACCGACCCTCTGAAAACCTTGATTAAATCCTCTTTCAATCGGGAAGCGTCGATATCGGAATTCTTTATCTTCACCGTTCTTTCTCCCGTCCAGGAAACTCTCGATCCTATGCTTTTTAAAATCTCGAGCATTCGAAAAACGTCTTCGATCAGGGGAAGATTGGAAATTTCGCATTCCTCTTTTGTTAAAAGGGTAGCGGCCAGTATGGGGAAGGCGGCGTTCTTGGCCCCTCTAACTTCCACTTCTCCCTTCAATGGCTTTCCTCCGTTAATGAGAAACTTGTCGGTCATACGCTTATTTATTTTAAGCCAATTTCCCTTTTTTGGCAATGTTTATTTTCCAAAAAGAAAGCATCCGCCTCGAAACGGCCATATTTGATTTTTAACCTTTAAAATGGTATAATATCCCCGCATGACCAAAACAAAAAGAACCTTATTCTTTCTGGCCTGCCTGCTGTCTTTCCTACTGCTGGCGCCTTTCGTAGTGCTCTATTCACAAGGATACCGCATGGATTTCCAGGAAAGGAAAATAGTGCAGACGGGCGCCATCTATCTGAAAGTCTGGCCCGGAGAAGCCCGAGTCTATCTGAACGGAGATTTTGAAAAGAAGGTTTCAGGATTTTCAAGGTCCCTGCTGATAAAAAATCTGCTGCCCAAAAAATACAGCGTAGAAGTGAAAAAAGACGGATATCAAACCTGGCAAAAAGAGCTCCGAACGGACGAAAAAAAGGTTACCGAAGCCAAAAACATAATTTTGTTTCCGGAAAATCCGGAATTTACTCTGTCTGCAAGGGATTCCCAAAAGATAGAAACAATGATTTCCAAAACTGATTCGGCTTCGGCCACGTCTTCCGATCAAAGCAAAAGGGTGGAATTTAACTCCCATGAAATCTGGATTTCTTTTCTCCAAGAAGAACCAGAAAAAGTTTTCCTCACCCGCTTTTCCCAGGAAATAGGAAAGGTTTTCTGGCTCAACGACCACTATCTAGCATTCAATGCCGGCGAAAGCATAAAGGTGGCAGAGATCGATAAAAGGGACAGATTGAACATAATCGACCTGGCAGAGTTCGGGGACCCGGAGCTCTTCTGGAACGAGGAAGAAAAAAACCTTTACGTGCTGAGCAAAGGCAAACTGTACGCTTCAGAAAAACTACTTCCTTGAGATAAAGGCATTCCCTTTGACATAGAACCTCCAAGGCTTTTCCGCCCAGGATCCCGCATAATCTATTCCCACTCTCTTTGCCGCAACGACCTGCGGCTTTTTTTCTGACCGGTCTTCCAACCAGATTCGCCCTGAACAGGCCAAATCTTCTCCGTCGAAGGATTTATCCAGCTCCAGCCAGCGGCATAACTTCCCGGGGCCTTTGGCCTGCTCGTTCTCCAAAGCTCTGATTAAAACGCATTCGGGCTTCCCTTGCAAGGAAGCTACTATGTTGAACTGCCAATGAAGGCCGTAACACAAATAAATGTATATTCTGCCCCCTTCCAGATATTCGGTCTTGTTTCTCTTTCCAATTTTCCAGCCGAAAGAATGGGAAGCTCTGTCTTTGGGACCTACGTAAGCTTCGGTTTCTATTATCCTGGCAGACAACTTCTTTTTGCCGATTTTCCTAACCAAGTATTTTCCCAAAAGGTTTCTGGCCAGTTTCAAGGCCGGAACTTGGTAAAATTCTCTTTTGAGTTTTTTGGGCATAGAAAAAAGAGGGCAAATCCCCTCTCTCTTTTAATCACTCCGAAGATTCTATTTTCTTTTTGAATTCTTTCCAGTCGATCTCCCCTCCTCCGGCCAAGCCGCAGACTTCCCTAAACTGGCAGTACTGGCACTGCCAATTCCGAGGATACCCCTCAACTCTTTCCGGAATAACGTCGCTCTCGACTTTCTCTTTCAGTTCGTTAAAGCCCTTAAGCAGTCCTCTTACCAGCTCGGGATCGTATTTGATCATGAACTCTTTGATATTCTGCTGATCCTTGTCTATGTACATCAAAATGCCCTTGGGGATCTTGAAATAGTGCAAGTAAAGCTGAATCTGGTAGATGTTTTCTTCTTTGGGCTCGGTCAATTTCCTGAAAATCATGCTGTTGATGCTCTTGATATCCAGAACGTAGTTTTCGTTGTCTATGCACAAAATGGCGTCAGCCCTCCCGGAAATTATCTCTTGGGCGGGAATGGAAACTTCTGTGGTTACCCCTATCCTGAGACGATACAGAATATTGAAAATGTTTCGGTGCATATGCTCTCCCCTGTCGAATATCCTCAGAATTCTGGCATTCATTTTCTCTCTGGGAGCGTTTTTGAATTTAAAAAAAACCGCCCTCGGGCATTTTCCGGCGTCGGTGATGTAAAAACGGGTCTGCTCTTTGTCTATTTGCTGATCCAGATAAAATTTGTCTATAAGTTCTTTAAGCATAGTTTATTCCCGGATTTAACTCAAAATGGGAAGATTAATTGGCTTCCTCGAATCTAAGACGTTAAAAGCCCGATAATGGCAATAACCACTGTTTAAAAGAAGAAAGAAAAATTCCCTATCTCTTTCTCCATTGAGGAGCTCTTCTGGCTCTTTTCAAGCCGAATTTCTTTCTTTCCCTCATTCTGGCGTCTCTGGTCAGATAGCCGGCCTGCTTGAGCTTCTTTCTATATTCGGGATCCATTAATATCAGAACTCTGGCAATTCCGTGCCTCGCAGCTTCCGCCTGCGAATGCATCCCTCCCCCTTTGATCAGGACGGTGGTCTTTAAATCCTGACGGCTGTCTGCTGCTTTGAAAGCCGCCTCAACGATCTGCTGAAGTTCCAAAACGGGAAAATATTCTTTGTAAGGTTTTCCGTTGACGGAAATCCCTCCGCCTCCGGCGGGGAAAATTCTGACCCGGGCCACAGAGGTCTTTCTTCTGCCGACCGCTTCAAAAAACTTTTCCTTTTTCGGAGAAACCTGTTTTTTGGGAGCCGGTTTGCGCCTGGAAGGCTTTCCGGCCGTTTTCTTCGGTTTGGCCGCTTTGGCTTTTTTCTTGACGGGCATATTATTCGAACTTTAATCTTTTAATCTGTTGGGATCTCAACTTGTTTTTGGGCATCATGCCCCAGACGGCCTTTATCAGAACCTGGGCCGGATTCTTTTTAAAAAGCTTTTCCAACGGGGTGGATTTCAATCCTCCCAGATAGCCCGAATGCCTGTAGTAGACTTTCTGCTTCATTTTTTTTCCGGTAAACTTCATTTTGTCCACGTTTTTGACAGTCACGAAATCCCCCGAGTCCCGGCGCGGCAAAAAATCAGGCCTGTGCTTGCCCCTCAAGAGCTTGGCTATTTCCACTGCCAGCCTCCCCAATACTTTTCCTTCGGCGTCGATTGTATGTTTTTGCCTTTCCATAAGTTATTTTACCATTTCGATTATGGCCATTTTGGCTCCGTCGGACTTTCTGGGCCCCAGTTTTATTATCCTGGTATACCCTCCCGGCCTGTCCTTGTATCTGGGAGCTATCTCTTCGATCAATTTCTTCGTCACGGCGGGAGCGAAAAATTTCAGCAGAATTCTTCTATCTGACAATTTTCCTTTGCGGGCCCGGGATATTTTCTTCTCCAGAAATCCGGAAATTTCCTTGGCCCTGGCTTCGGTGGTCTTTATCTTTTCTTGAAGAATCAAGGCGGTAGCCAGCGTTTTCAAAAACGCCTTGCGCTGGTCTCTTTTCCTTGAAAATTTTCGGCCTTTTTTTCTCTTTCTCATAATTTCTTACTTGAGTTCGACTCCGAATTTCTTCAATTTCCTTTTTATTTCCTTGATTCCCTTATCTCCCATGCCCTCCATTTCCAAAAGAGTATCTTGGCTCTTTTGAACGAGCCCTCCGACAGTCTTCACGCCGTTATCCTTTAAAGCGTTAAGGGTGCGGGTGGAAAGCTTCAAATCGTCAACGGATATTTTGGAAACGTCTTCTTTTTCCGTTTTTTTGACTTCCTTTTTCGGTTTGGAGACGAGCTCTTTCTTGAAAGCTTCTCCAAGCAGAGAAAAATGCTTCACCAAAATTTCTGAAGCCTGGCTGAAAGCTTCTTCGGGAGAAATGGTGCCGTCGGTTTCCAGTTCAAAAACAAGCTTGTCGTAATCTGTCCTTTCTCCGACCCTCATATTTTCCACTCTATAGCTTATTTTCTTGACGGGAGTGAAAATGGCATCCAGAGCCATGGAGCCTATCTCCATTTTTTCTTTTTTTCTCGATTCAACCGATTCGTAGCCCATTCCGTTTTCAACCAAAACCTCCATCTCCAGCTCGGCTTTCTTGTCGGTCAAAGTGGCAATATGCAGGTTTTTGTTGGCTAATTCCAATTGGGCGGGCAAATCGAAATCGGAACCTTTAACCTCTTTTTCGCCTTTCGCCTTGAGAACGGCTTTCTGGGGCTCTTCTCCGTGCAGTTTGAACCTCAGCTGCTTCAGATTCAAAAGGATGTTTATGGTATCTTCAAGAACGCCCGGAAGCGTAGAAAATTCATGCTGGGCTTTCTTTATTTTAACCTGGGTTACCGCCGATCCCGACAAGGAAGAAAGCAAAACCCTTCTCAGGCTGTTGCCCAAAGTGGTTCCATAGCCGGGATAAAGCCCTTCTATTTCAAAAACGGCGAAATTGTCCTTTTTTTCTTTTATATTTGGTGGCGAAGGCAAAGGAATCATAAAAATAGCGTTAATAATTAATTACCTGGAATAAAACTCGAAAACTGCCGTCACTTCGGCGGGGGGAGCTGCCTCCTCCAAATTGGGAAATCCGGTCACTTCTCCTTCCAGTTTGGAAGGGGAAACCTTAAGCCAAGAGGGCGGTTGATATTTTTTCAAATAAGCCTTGGCTTCTTCAAAAATTTTCTTGCTCTGGGAAGAAGTCCTGACGCTGATTTTATCCCCTTTTTTCAAATGGCGCGAAGGGATAGTCGCTTTTCTTCCGTTAACTTGAAAATGCCCGTGGGACACCAAGTGGCGGGCTTGAATATGGGATTTGGCCAAACCCATTCTGAAAACGACGTTGTCCAGCCTGCTTTCCAATTTCTGTATCAGAAGGTTGGTGGTATCTTCCACTTTGGCCCTTTCTTTAAAAACGCTCCTGACGTAATTGCGGAACTGCCTTTCACCGAGGTTGTACCAGTTCTTCAACTTCTGTTTTTCCCTAAGCTCTTTGCCGAACTCTGAAAGAGGCACGTTCCTTCTTTTTTTCCTGTTGCCCGGCGGATAGGATTTTTTAAGCATGGGGCATTTGGGAGAAAGGCATTTTTCCCCTTTTAGAAACAGCTTCACTCCCGCCCGACGACATATTTTACATTTGGCATCTATTATCGGCATAAGTTTAAACTCTTCTTACTTTTGGAAGCCTAGGGCCGTCATGAGGAACCGGGGTCACATCGGTTATGGAAACTATTTCCATTCCTTTGGCTGCCAGCGACCTAATGGCAGAATCCCTTCCTCCTCCGACTCCCTTGACCGAAACGGATACTCTTTGAATGCCCATTTTCTGAGCGGCCTGGAAAACGACTTCGGCCACTTTGGAAGCGGCAAAAGGCGTGGCTTTTTTGGTCCCCTTGAATCCTATGCTGCCGGCGCTGGACCAGGATAAAACATTCCCTTTAGAATCGGTCAAAGTGATAATGGTATTGTTGTAAGTGGAAGATAGATATATTCTGCCTTCTTTGACTCGGCTCGAAGAAAACTTCTCCCGATTTTCGTTCTGGACTCTGTTTTCAATCTTTTCTCTCTCCTTTATAAGCTCTTCCTGGTCTTGTTTTATAATTCTTTTTTTTCCCATAAATTATTTAGGTTCGGGGGGCGGTTTCTTGCCCGATCCCACCGTTTTCCTTACATTCCCCCTAACCGTTCTATTATTGGTTTTGGTTCTCTGCCCTCTGACGGGAAGTCCTTTTATATGGCGCAGGCCCCGCCAGCAGCCGATGTCTTTGAGCCTTTTGACTGCCACCGTTCTTTCTCTTTTCAATTCTCCTTCTATGGTATAGTTTTTTTCGATGAAGTCTTTAAGCTTGCCCACTTCGGCCGGAGTAAGTTTGGAGGATTTGGTCCTGGGATTTATGCCTATCTCCTGGAGAATTTTTCCGCTCAAAGACCGCCCTATTCCGTAAATATAGGTTAAAGAAACTTCTATTTGCTTGTTTTCGGGGATATTCACCCCGGCTATTCTGGGCATAATTTAATTATCCTTGTCTCTGTTTGTGTTTGGGATTGCTGCAAATGACATAAACGCGCCCCTTCCGGCGCACTATTTTGCAGTCCTTACAAATTTTTTTAACCGAAGGTCTGACTTTCATAATTGAAAAAGGAAGGTTTTCAGGCTCCCCTATAGACTATTCTTCCTCTCTTTTCGTCGTAAGGGCTCATTTCCACGGTTACCTTGTCTCCGGGAAGAACTCTGATTCTGTACATCCTCAATCTTCCGGCCATATGGGCGATGATTTCCGTTCCATCTTCCAGAAGCACCTTGAAATGAGTGCTCGGCAAAGCCTCCAATACCTTTCCTTTTTTCTTAATCGTTTGCTTTTTTTGATTTTCCATTAATACAATTTCCTATGATATCAGAGGAAAGAAAATAAGTCAACAGGCAAAATTCCTATTCGATCATCATTTTTATTTCCAGGCTCTCTTGGTCGGCCGGAGCCTTGGCGGTCCAGAAAGGCCAGAGCTGGACTTGGATTTTCTTCACCTGATCAATCTCCTTGAAAATCTCTTCTATCTGGCCGGGGTTTTTGCCCTCGATCATATTTTTTAGCTCTTCTATTGAAGGAAGCTCATAAGCTTTCCCCGATATTTCCAAATCCAGAGTTATTTTACCCTCTTGAATGTTCACTTGATCGGGGAAATAGCTGACTTGCAAAGAAGGACGGTGAATTTGTTTTTCCTGCTCGATCTGGGATTCGGCGTAAGAAACGGCAAAATCCTGCAAATCGGATTTTTTGAAAGATAAAACCCTGGCCTTTACTGTAGCCTCACCGGAAAAATCATTGGTCCTATCGCCTTCAGAACCGGAGAAATCCATCTTTTCCACTTCCCAGGAAACGGCTTCGTCCATTAAAATGTAATCTTCGGGAAGCGAACTTTCAAGATCGAAAAAGACTTTTTCCAAGGCTTTTTCTTTCAAAAGATCTGAAGCATCTTTTAAATCCTGGTCTGTTATCTGCAAAACTTCGGTTTCCGCTCCTCCGCTCATCGGTTCAAAAGATTCGGCGTAAATTTTCGTGTAGCTGGCCGTGCCCGACAAGCCGGGAAGAGAAAAAGTCGAGGGACCTATATTGTATTCTTCCCCCGGTCCGGCGGCCACCACCTCCACATCTACCCATCCGGGCACCGTTTCTCCCTCCTTATAACTGATTCCGGGAACGACCGTTCTTTCTGGGGCCCGGAAAAGTTTGCCATTGTCCGAAAGAAAGCGAGTGTTTGGCAAAAGCGACTGGGGATAATCGGAGTATTCGTTATAAACTCGGATGGTCCCCCGGGCCCTGGCTTCGTTCAAACTGGTTCCGGTAGCGGAAAAGCGGTCCGAGAAGGAAACTTGGGATTCGAAAAATTCTCCGGGAAAAGTTTCCCCGACGACCACTTTGGTTCCCAGAGAAATTTGCTGGATTTTCGGCCAGATTTTTATCTCCCCCCGCGGTTCTATTAAAAGCCAGCCCAGAAAAAGAAATAAAAGGAAGCCTGCAGCCACATACAAAATGGCCAAGCGGGAAGCGGGGCGCCGCTTTTCTCTTTTGACCGGAGAAGAAACCTTTTTTCTTTGACCTTCGGTTTTCCCTTCGGGCGGAATTATGTCAAATATTTTTCCTTTATTCATGAATTAAACAAAACAATAAGTTGAAATATTGGGGATTTTTTAAAATATGGCTCTTGCCGGATATGTCCCCGAAAACCCCCGAAGGGAGCGGCTTCAAATAGAAATCTCTGCTTTCCAGCGCTTCGGCTATTTCCGGCAATCGGCTTCCGCCGCCGGAAAGGAAAATTCTGGAAGGAGGAAGCCCCTTGAATTTAGCCAGAACGCGGCTGAAATTTTCGTTCCATTGCTCCAAAGGCCTGGAAAAAATCTCTCTGACTCTTTCCCTGGTTTGTTCGCCCAAGGATTTAGCCGAATACTTTTCCTTCAAAATTCTCGCTCTTTCTCTGGGAAGGCCAAGAGTTTCAGAAAGCGCCCGGTCGAAAGTTTCGCCGCCGATTTCAAATTCGGAAACCATTTTTAAACTTCCGTTTTTCAGTAAAAAAAACTGGGTTATCTCACCTCCCACATCCAAAAAAACGGCCTGCCTTTCTTTCAAAACTTCGGCCAACTTATGGGCTTGATGGCAGATTCCGGAAACTTTCAATCCGGCTGTTCTTTTTTTGAATTTTTCCAGATAATGCTTCGGGATGAAATCGGCCAGAACTTCGAATTCAAGATCTTTCCCTTTGTATCCGGACAGTCTGGGAACTTGGTATCCGTTAATCTTTATATTCAGAATCTTTTTTTCAAGAAACTCCAGCTCGTGAGGAAGTATTCCCGACTCTTCCGAAAATTTTCCGGCGATTTTTTCTTCCGCTTTCTTCAAAACGCTTTCGACGATTCTTTTCTCTTCCAAGCCCTTCAATGGTTTTTCTTTTTCTTTGGAAAAAGAAACCGAAACAGTCCTGCTTCTCAAGATATCGGGCGACAAAGACAAAAAAACCGATCCGGGATCCTTTTTGGTTTTTTCCTTCAAAGCATTGGCGATTCTAGAGGCCGTTTCGGGGAAAACTCTGTCTTGCAAATCCCTGTCGAAATACTGCAAATCCGAATCCAAAACGAAGATTTTCTCTCCCTCCTTTTTGAAGATCAAGGCCTTTACCGCTTCCGTCCCTATGTCCAAAGCCAGAAAGCAATTTTTATCCTTTCTTTTGATTTTTTTCAGAAAACCCTCCTTCATTAGTTTATTCTACCAACTTTCCGGCTTTTTTTAAAGGAGACGGCTATTCCAGAATGGCTCTTATCCTCCTGATTCCGGCTCCCGAACTTTCTTCTTTGACTATTTTGAAATGGCCGAGCTCGGAAGTTTTTTCAACATGAGGTCCGGCGCATATCTCTCTGGAGAAATCTCCGGCCGAATAGACCGAAACATTTTCGGGATATTTTTCCTTGAAAAAAGCCAAGGCTCCCGATTTAACAGCTTCCTCAAAGCTCATTTCCTCTTTTTTAACGGTCAAGTTTTCTTTTATTTTCTGATTGACGATTTCCTGGATTTTTTCCAGCTCCGGATCGGTTATCTTTACCGGATAAGAAAAGTCAAACCTCAGCCTGGCCGGAGTTACGTCAGAACCCATTTGTTTGACGTTTTTCCCCAAAACCCGCCTCAAGGCGGCGTGCAAAAGATGGGTGGCAGTATGCAGCTTGACCGCTTCCCTGACTGCGTCTTTGCCTACTCCGCCGAATTTCTTTCCCGCTCCCGCTCTGGAAACTTCGCGATGCTTCTTGAAACACTGCTCAAATCCGTGAATATCAACTTTCAATCCCCTTTCTTTGGCCAGCTCCTGGGTGAGCTCCAGCGGGAATCCGTATGTATCGAAAAGATAGAAAGCGTTAGCTCCCTCAATGTCGCCCAAGGCGGCTATTTTTTCAAATTCTCTTATGCCTTTCTCTAAAGTCCTGGAAAATTTTTCCCCTTCTTTTTGAATCACGGTCAAAATTTCTTCTTCTTTGGATTTAAGGTTGGGGTAAACCTCCTCGTATATTTCTACGACTTTCCGGGCGCAAAAAAGAATAAAGTTGTCCGGAAAACCGAGCAGCTTTCCGAATCTTATGGTCCTCCTTATAATGCGCCTGAGCATGTATCCCTGTTCGACGTTGGAGGGAATGATTCCTTCGGAAGCCAGAAAAACCGCCCCTTTTACGTGGTCGACTATGATTCTGTAGGGCTTGGGGTTCTGGGAAAAAGGTTCGGAGGAATGGTTTCTTATTTCTTCCAGCAAAGGAGAAAAGAGGTCGGTTCCGAAAACGGAATTTTTTCCCTGGGAAACCATGGCCAGCCTTTCCAATCCCATGCCGGTATCCACTCCTTTTTTCTTCAAAAGAGTCAGGCTTCCTTCCCTGTCTTTATTGTATTCGTTGAAAACCAGATTCCAGAGCTCGACGAACCTGCCGCAGCCGCAGTTGGGACGGCAGTTTTTTCCTTTCTTGCAGGGAGTTTCTGACATTTCGTAGTGAATTTCAACCGTCGGTCCGCAAGGGCCTTCAAGACCGGTGGGTCCCCAAAAATTGTCTTCTTTGCCAAAGCCGTGTATCTTTTTTGCGGGCACTCCCATATCCAGAAGAATTTTCTCCGATTCTTTGTCTCTGGGGACTTCCTTGTCGCCTTTAAAATAGGTAAACCAGAGCTTTGATTTGTCAAAGCCCATTTTCTCGGTCATAAAACCGTAGGCCATTTCAATGGACTCTTTCTTGAAATACCCCCCGAAACTGAAATTGCCCAGCATCTCCAGGAAAGTCAGATGGCTTTTGTCGCCGACCTCGTCGATGTCCGAAGTCCGAAAACAGGGCTGGCAGGTTACGGCATTATTTCCGAAAGAAGGGATTTTGCCCAGGTAGTATTCCTTGAACTGCTGCATTCCGGCCGAAGTGAAAAGGCAGCTCGGATCGGAAGGCAGAAGCGAAGCGGGAGAAACCACGGCGTGATCCCTTTTTTCGAAAAAATCCAAGAATTCTTTTCTTATTTTTTTAGAATCCATATCTGTATTTTACTAAAAAATGGTTTTGAAACAAGGCGGAAATTTTTAGGTGTACCTGTCGGCAATGATCGAAGCCACGTAGGATTCCGGCTTTATCTTCGGCTCGAATCCGTTGCCTTTTATCAATCCGACCACTTCCTTTATCATATCTTTGGTCTGCCCGGTGCCCCCGACGTCTGCATGTATGTAGCGGAACTGATAGTTCAAAAATTCGGGGTTTTCCAGGGATTTCTCGGCTATTTTCTCTTTCAAAATCAGAGCCAGATTGCAGGACAGCATGACTTCCTCGAGTATCCGACTTTTCCAGTTGTAGAACTTTCTTTCGCTGGGATATTTTATCTTTTTCAAAAAAAACCTCCCCCCTTCCCCTTTTCTCAGGACCACCACGGCCACTGGAAAATGAGGCTCTTCTTCAGAAGAAGAATCGCAGCCCACTATTATTTCGTAAAAGTTGTCGGGCTTTTTGAGCATATAGGAAAAAAGCTCGCTCATTACTTCTTCCAGGGAGAGTTTTCCGCAGCTCGGATTATAAAAATTTTCCTTGAAAATATCCTGCATAATCTACGCAAAATAGCACGCGCTTTTGACAATGTCAACGAATTCTTCCGGCTTCAAAGAAGCTCCTCCGACCAACAGGCCTTGGAAACCGGCTTCTTTCAGATAGTAAAGGGCGTTTTTGCCATTGACGCTCCCCCCATAAAGGACGGGGACTCCTTTGCCGGTTTTCTTTTCAACGGCCAGCCTCATTTTTTCCGCTTTTTCGGGAGAACAGGGATTTCCCGTACCGATGGCAAAGAGAGGTTCGTAAGCCACCATGAATTTTTTGCCCGAAACCCCTTTTAATCCTTTTTCCACCTGGGAGATCTTGTCGACGCACAAAATGGGCTTTAAGCCCGCTTTCAAGGCGGCTTTCATTTTTTTGTTCACCAAATCGTCGCTCTCCTTGAAATGCTTCCTTCTTTCTGAATGCCCCAAGATGACGTATTCAACCCCCAAATCTTTGAGCATCAGGGGGGAAATTTCCCCGGTATAGGCGCCTTTTTCCTCAAAAAAGAGGTTCTGGGCCCCGAATTTCAGACTTGAAGATTTAAAAAGGGAAAGATAGGGAAAGGGCGGACAGATAACGACATCCGCGTTTGCTGTCACTTTCACGCCACTGTCGATTTTATTGAAAATATCCTGGGCTTGCCGAAGACCGGCAGGGTTCATTTTCCAGTTGGCGACGATTATTTTTTTCATAACTTTTTTAAATTAAACTTATTATCCCCAAAGTGGTCAAAGTCACTATGAAACCGGCTATGAGCACTCCGATGGCTATTAAAGAAAAGGCTTTTTTCCAGGGAATGCCGAACAAAAAAGCGCACAAGGATCCTGTCCAGGCGCCCGTAAAGGGCAGAGGAATGGCCACTAAAAAAACCAGGGCCAAATTCTTTAAAACCTGGAATTTCTTTTCGTGCCTCTGCCTGGTTATCGAAAAAAGCCAGGTGAAAAAGCGGTTGAAGAAATAGAAGCGGCGCATTAAGAATTTGGAAACCGCATCAAGAAGCCTGAGTATCAAAATTACGGGAATCAGATTTCCCAAAATGGAAACAAAAAAAACCTCCCAGACGGGCAGTTTGAAAACTCCCAAACCTATTGGGATCGAGCCCCTGAGCTCCAAAATCGGGCTCATGGCTATAATAAAAACTTTTATCAAAGATTCCATTTGAATATTATACCATGCTAATCACTTTGGCTCCATTTCCGGTCACCAGAATCTCGTGCTCGAAATGGCAGGATAAAGACCCGTCGGCGGTGGCGTATCCCTGGCCGTCAGCCGTCTTTTTGAGACGGCAGCTCCCCTGGGTCACCATGGGCTCCAGGCAGAAAACCATGCCTTCTTTTATTTCCTCCCCCGAATGCCTTTTGCCGTAATTGAGAATCTGGGGGTCCTGGTGCAGCTCCTTCCCGATGCCGTGGCCGCAAAGTTCTTTTACCACCTCGAATCCTTGAGATTCCACGTACCTTTGGATGGTGTTTCCGATATCCCCGATACTGTTTCCCGGCCTGATTTTTTTTATACCTCTTTTCAAGGCTTTTTTGGTCACCCGGATAAGCCTCAAAGCTTCGGGAGAAACCCGGCCCACGGGCAGGGTTGTGGCCATATCCGAATGAAATCCCTTGTATTTTATTCCCAAATCCAGGGAAACGATGTCTCCTTCTTTCAATTCTCTTTCTGAAGGCACGGCATGGACCAATTCGTCGTTGACCGATGTGCAAAGGCAGGCAGGAAATCCTTGATAGCCCTTGAAAGAGCATCTGCCTCCGGATTTTAAAACCAGGGCTTGGGCGGCCCTGTTCAATTCCGAGGTTTTTACTCCGGGCTCGACTTTCTTTTCCAGCTCTTTGACGATCCCGGCCAGTATATTCGCGCCCTCGGCCATTATTTTTATCTCTTCCTTGCTTTTTATCTCGATCATTTTTTGACCTCGTCCAAAATGTCTTTAAATACTTTTTCTATGGGC
>CAYMTT010000019.1:0-12252 GCA_964393465.1 uncultured Candidatus Saccharibacteria bacterium
ATCCCCCTCAACGATGTACAACTCCGATTCTTCCGGTTTTCGGGAAGAGCAATCGGCCAGCTTGCCCGGGAGAGCCAATCCTTCCAGAGCCCCTTTTCTGAGCACCGTTTGCCGGGCGGCTCTCGCGGCTTTTCTGGCCTTGGAAGAAATGATGCATTTTTCGATAATGGCCCGGCTGTCCTGAGGATTTCTTTCCAAAAAATCCATCAAGCCTTCGGAAACCACCGTATCTACGGCCACTCTGGCTTCAGGATTTCCCAGTTTAGCTTTGGTCTGGCCTTCGAATTGGGGTTCTCTTATCTTTACCGAAACCACGGCGGTCAAGCCCTCCCTGACGTCGTCTCCGGTAAGATTATCTTCGGCCCCTTTCAGGAAATTGTTCTTTTTGGCGTAATCGTTCAAAGAGCGGGTCAAAGCGGTTCTGAATCCGGTCAAATGCATGCCCCCTTCTCCGGTATATATGTTGTTGGCGAAACTCTCTTCGTAAGCTTCCATGTCATCGGTGTACTGGAAGGCGGTTTCCACTAAAATACCTTCTTGCTCTCCGTTAACGTAAAAAGTGGTGGGATGCGTGGCCGTGTGCCCGCCAATGAGGTATTTGACGTAGGAATTGATTCCTCCTTCGAAATAAAAGCCGTATTTTTTCTCCTCTTTGGGATTCCTTTTATCTTCCACGCTGATTCTCACGCCTTTGGTGAGATAAGCCTGCTGGCGCAGATGATTCAGGATTTTCTTCAAGTCGAATTTTACATCCTTGAATATTTCCGAATCGGGAACGAAAGAAACCGTTGTTCCGTTGTTCCGGCATCCGCCCTCTTTTTTTAATTTGGTTTTGGGCTTGCCTTTTCCGTATTCCTGGCTGTATTTTTTACCGTCCCTGCAGATTTCAGCCCTCATCCAGGAAGACAAGGCGCAAACCACCGAAACTCCGACTCCGTGCAGGCCGCCGGCCACCTGGTAGGATTTGCCTCCGAATTTGGCTCCGGCATGCAGAGTGGTCATTACCGTCTCCAAGGCGGATTTATTGGTTTGGGGGTGTTTTTCCACGGGAATCCCCCGGCCATCATCTGAAGTCATAACTTTGTTTTCCGGCAGAAGGGTCACGGTAACATTTTTGGCGTATCCGGCGATGGCTTCGTCAATGCTGTTGTCAATGCATTCCCAAATCAAATGATGCAGGCCTTCTGTGCCGGTGGAACCTATATACATTCCCGGCCGCTTTCTGACCGGCTCCAAACCTTCCAAAACGTAAATGTCTTTTGCTCCGTAATCGCTTGTTTTTTTGGCTTTTGGCATATTTATTTTCTCACCTGCCATTCCGGATTTTCCTCCAGAACGCTTATTATTTTATTATGTATTTCGTCCACCTCTTTTGAATTTAAAGTTTTATCTTCGGACTGATAGACTATATGGAAAGCGAAATTCTTTTTTCCTTCGGGCAGCTCCTGGCCTTCGTAAACGTCGAAAAGATCGACATCCCTGACCAATATTCCTCCTGCCTGGTTGATGACGTTTAAAACTTCGACGACTTTAGTTTTTCCGGGAACCAACAAAGCCAGATCCCTGACAGACGAAGGATATTTGGAAAGCGGCAGATATTCGTGCTCTTCGGAACAAAGCTTAGAAAGCAAATCGAAGTCGAAATCGAAAATGGCGACCTTGCCGGAAATTCCCATGGCCTGCATTATCTCCAAGGAAACTTCCCCCAAGAAGCCGACTTCTTTTCCCCCTATCTTTATCTCTGCCGATTTTTTGGGATGCCAAACGACAGAATCACGGCTTTCCGGAGTAGCCCGGTAATCATTGTACCAGACGTCGGAAATTCCGAGCTTGTTCAAAAGCAGATCGACCGTTCCTTTCGATCGACGGAAATCTCCCCCGAGAATAAGGCCGGTCAGGCGCTTTTGTTCTTTTCCCGTTCCGGTAAAGACTTTTCCCATTTCGAACATTTCGATACGATCGAAACGCCTGGAATTGAAACTAACGCTTTTCAGAAGGCTGGGAATAAGGCTGGGCCTCAGATATTTGTATTCGGCGCTCACCGGATTTTCCAATTCAGATATTTTGCGATATTTGAAAGCGGAAACCAATTTTTCAGAAATGAAAGAATAACTGCAGGCTTCTGAGAATCCGGCTTCCTTCAAAACGTCCTTGGCCCGGTTTTCCCAGAAAAAATCAATATTCCTTTCGGGAGGAATAAGGGCGGAAAAAGGGAAAACGGCGGGAATCTTTTCATAGCCCTTTACCCTTCCGAGCTCCTCAATTAAATCTTCCGGGATTGAAACGTCGAAACGCCCTGTCGAGACGGAAACCGAAAGAAACTTCTTTTTGCCGGCTTTAACCTTAAAACCGAGCTTGGAAAGAATTTTAACCGCTTCTTTCAAAGAAAAAGAAATTCCCAAAAGGCTTTCTGCATATCCCAGGTCCAGGGACAATTTAACTTCTCTAATTTTTCTAAAAGACGAATCAAGAGGAGCCAAAGCGGCTTTGCCTCCCGCCGTCTGCTGGATAAGATCAATGGTTCTCTCCAAAGCTTTTAGCTGCAGTCCGGGGTCCACTCCGTGTTCAAATCTGAAAGAAGCGTCGGTCTTTAAGCCAAGCTCCTTGGATCCCTTTCTGATGGTCTTTGGATCGAAATCGGCAGATTCCAGCACTATGGATTCGGTCATCTTTTCCACTTCGGGCCCCTGTCCTCCTTTGATGCCGGCCACGGCAACGGGGCCTTTGGAATCGGCGATCACCAAAACTCCGGGATTAAGCTCATACTCGATTCCGTCCAAACTGACCATCTTTTCTCCTTTTCTGGCGAATCTGACGATTATCTTGCCGGAAATCTTGTCGAGATCGAAAGCGTGCAGGGGCTGGCCGGTTTCCAGCATGGCGTAATTGGCGCTGTCCACTATATTGTTTATGGGGCGCAAGCCGCAGGTCTGAAGCCTTTCTTTCATCCAAGCGGGAGAAGAGCCGACTTTAATCCCTTTCACAATCCAGACGGAGTACCTGGGACAAGCTTTTTTTTCTTTCACTTCCACGGAGATCGAATCTTTGGTTCTCCCGCCTCCTTTTTTGATTTTGGAACCGGGTTCCTTCAAATCCAAATCCGTCACCACCGCTATCTCTCTGGCGATGCCCTTGTGAGAAAAACAATCCCCGGCTCTGTTGGGCAAAACGTCTATATCCAAAAACCAATCCTTTCCAGATTTTCCGACCTCGACCACTTCAAAACTGTGCATGGTCAAAAGGCCGGCCAGTTTTTCGGGCGGAGGAAGCTTTTTTTTGAAAAACGACTGCAACCAATTATATGAAAAAACCATGTTTAAAACTGATTAAGAAATCTCAAATCGTTGGAAAACAGCAGACGGATATCCCCGATCTTGTATCTCATCATGGCCAGCCTGTCCATACCCATTCCGAAAGCGAATCCCTGCCAGCTTTTCGGAGTCAAACCGGCCGCTTTCAAAACGTTGGGATGAACCATGCCGGCTCCCATCATCTCTATCCAGCCGCTCTGAGAACAGCTGCTGCAGCCCCGGCCTCCGCAATTAAGGCAGGTCATATCAACTTCGAAGGAAGGTTCGGTGAACGGAAAATAGCTCGGCCTCATTCTTATCTTTACCGGCTTTTTAAAAAACCTGGCGAAAAACTCTTCTATAATCGCTTTGAAGTTGGCCGCCGATACTTTCTTATCCACCATCAAGCCTTCTATCTGATGGAAGTTTATCTCATGGGAAGCGTCGGTGGCCTCGTGCCTGAAAATCCGCCCGGGAACCACTATTCTCAAAGGAGGCTGGTTTTTTTCCATATACCTAACCTGGACGGGGCTGGTATGGGTTCTAAGCAGAAGGCCGTTTTTTAAGTAAAATGTGTTCCAGAGATCCCTGGCCGGATGGTCCTTGGGAATATTCAGGGCGTCGAAATTGTATCTTTCCGTTTCAATCTCGGGCCCTTCTATAATCGAAAACCCCATGGATTGGAATATCTCGGCGCTTTCCATTTTTATCAAAGTAAGAGGATGCAAATGCCCGATCTTTGGTTTTTGGCCGGGCAATGAAACGTCTATCCATTCTTTTTCTTCGGCTTCCCGGCGAATTTTTTCTTTCAGCTCCTCAGATTTGCGGTCGAATTTTATCTTTAAAGAATTCTTTAATTCGTTGGCCAGCTTTCCCGACTCCGCTCTCTCTTTTTCGGGCAGAGATCCGAGGGAACGCAAAAACAGGGTAATCTCCCCTTTTTTGCCCAGATAGTCGCGGAAAGCCTTGTCCAAATCCTTCAAATCGCCGGATTTTTCGAGCGCTTTTTCAGCTTCAATTTTGATTTTTTCCAGCTCCATTCTATACATTTTACCTTAATTTTAACTTAAAATCAACTGTGGAAAACCAAAGAAAAAGACAGAGTTAAAGCTAGCTCTGCCTTTTGAAAAATCCTGAATGGCGGGGACGACCGGACTCGAACCGGCAACCTCATCCGTGACAGGGATGCGATCTGACCAATTGATCTACGTCCCCCCGAAAAAAAGAACCTATGCCGGCGGCAGGATTCGAACCTGCGACCTTAGCCTTATGAAGACTCCGCTCTAACCACTGAGCTACGCCGGCAAAAAATGTTGCGGGGGTGGGAATTGAACCCACGACCTCGTGGTTATGAGCCACGCGAGCTACCGCTGCTCCACCCCGCTGCGTACCATTCTAACTCATTTCTCTATAATCTGCAAGGACAGAAAGGCTTTTTTGTATTCTTGAAGGGTTTTTTGGGCCTCCTCCAAAGTCAGGCTCTGATCGGGATTATGGACTATGTTGTTGCGCAGCCTGTGGGCTTTGCGGATCTCTTCCATGTTGGGCAGAGTGGCCGAACTGAGTTTTTCCAGCCTTTCTTCAAAAGTGGCTCCGGGAAAGCGCATTCTTTTCAAGGCCGAATCGAACATCTGGTCCGCTTCAATTAAAGCCAGCTTGTATTCCGACTCTTCTCCCGTTTCCAGCCTGCCGGTTATCTTGTTCCAATTCTTGGTTATTCTCTTGGCGCCAAACGGCCTGAAAGTGAAAAACTCCACGGCGTTCTGGAATAAAAGCCACTGCAAATAATGGGTTTTGAATAAAGCCAGGGCCACGATGCCGGCCAACAAAACGGCGCTCACCAATATAAAAACTACTTTTAAAACGGCCAGGCTTTCCTGAACCTGCTGAGAAAGAAGAAAAGAAATCACCTTGTTGAAATCTATATCATAATTCATATGGAGTTTGTTCGAATTTTTCCCCTAATGATAATATTTTGTTCTCCTCGAAGGGCTTGCCTATTATCTGGAGCCCCACCGGAAGATTATCGGCTTTGCCGACCGGGATAGAAACGGCGGGCAAACCGGCCAGATTGACGCTAGTGGTGAAAATGTCCGACAAATACATGGAAACGGGGTCCTTTTTTTTCTGGCCCAGTTTGAAGGCCGGAGTCGGAGAAGTCGGAGCCATTAAAACATCGATTTTTGAAAAAACCTTCCGGAAATCCTCTATTATCTTTGTCCTCACTTTCTGGGCCCGCAAATAATAAGCTTGGTAGTATCCGGAAGACAAAGCGTAAGTTCCCAGCATGATTCTTCTGGCAACCTCCTGACCGAATCCTCCGCTTCTGCTTTTCAAATAAACTTCCAGCAGGTCGGAGCCTTTTGCAGAAAACCCGTATTTTATTCCGTCGTACCTGGCCAAATTGGAAGAAACTTCGCAAGCCATAATAATGTAATAGGCAGCCAGGGCGTAATCGGTGTGAGGCAGGCTCACTTCTTTTATCAACGCTCCTTTTTTTTCAAACTCTTTTATGGAACCCCTCACCATGTTTTCGGTTTTTTTATCCATGCCCCTAACGAAATATTCCTTGGGAACTCCGATTTTCAAGCCTTTCATGGAAATTTTGGAGTTTCCCAATTTGTATTCCAGGCTGGTGGAATCGAGCGGATCTTTCCCGGAAAAGGCCTGGAAAACCATCCTGGCGTCCCTGGCGCTTTTGGTAAAGGGCCCTATCTGGTCCAAAGAAGAAGCCATGGATATGAGCCCGAATCTGGAAACGGTGCCGTAAGTGGGCTTCAAGCCAACCACTCCGCAAAAGGAAGCTGGCAGTCTTATGGAGCCTCCGGTATCGGATCCCAAAGCGTAACAAGCCATGCCGTCTGCCACGGCGGCGGCCGGCCCCCCCGAAGACCCTCCGGGAACTCTGGAAAGATCATTTGGATTTTTGGTCGGAAAAAAAGCCGAATTTTCGCAGGAAGACCCCATGGCGAACTCATCCAGGTTGGCCTTTCCCAGAAAAACCGCTCCCTGTTTTTTAAGTCTTGAAACGCAGGTGGCGTCGTAAGGAGCCTTATAGTTTTCAAGGACTTTGGATCCGGCAGTGCACTTCAAACCCTCCAGCATAATATTGTCTTTCAAAACCAAAGGTATTCCGGCCAGCGGCGGAAGATCGGCTCGGGAAGAAATAAACTCGTCGGTCTTTTTGGCCTGCAAAAGAGCGCCTTGCGCATCCACGGTTATGAAAGAGCGGATCTGACTGTCCCTTTGCGAAATCCTGTCCAGATAGGCTTTGGCCAGTTCCATGGCCGAAAACTTTTTCTTTTTCAGCCCTTTCTGGATCTGGATTATGTTAAGGGAAGTCAAATTCATTTTCGAAGAATGGATTTAACTTTTATGTATCCTTTCTTTTTTTCGGGAGCGGAATCCAGAAGCTTCCCGACCCTGGAAGGCTTTTCTTTTTTCACCTCGTCTTGCCTAAAGACATTTTCTGCGGCCAAGGGATGGGAAGTCGGAGAAACGGAAGAAACGTCCAGCTTCTTGAGTTTTTCCACGTAATTCAAAATCGAAGAAAGCTCTTTTTGGAATTTCGAGGCTTCCGATTCTTTCAGACCCAAACGGGCCAATTCGGCTATGTGTTTTACCTCCTTTTTGGATATCATAAATTATTTCGGGGGTTCCAATTCCCCGGTATCGACCAAAACTTCCCTCAAATCGTCCAGATTTTCCAGCACCAGGCCCGCTCCCCTCACCACGGCGGTCAAAGGATCGTCTATTATCCTGGTGGGGATTTTCGTTTCTTTGGTTATTAAAACGTCCAAGTTTCTCAAAAGAGCCCCTCCTCCTCCAATATGGATTCCCTTGTACATAACGTCCGATAAAAGCTCGGGGGGCGTTTCTTCCACGGTCACTTTTATGGTGTCGACTATCTGCTTGACCGATTTTTCCAGGGCTTTCCTGACGTCTTCATTGGAGAGCATTATCTCTTCGGGAAGCCCGGTCACTATGTTTCTGCCCCGGATTGGCATTTCCATTTTTTCTTTCTGGAAATAAATGGATCCTATATTGATTTTGGCTTCCTCAGCCGTCCTTTCCCCTATAAGCAGCTTGTATTCTTCCTGACAGTAGTGGATGATATCGTTATTGAGCTTGTCTCCGGCCACCCTAAGGCTTTTCCTGATAACCATTCCTCCGAGAGAAATAACGGCAACCTCGGTGGTTCCTCCTCCGATGTCAACTATGAAATTTCCTCCGGCCTCCTGAACCGGCAGCCTAGCTCCTATGGCCGAGGCCATGGGCTCTTCTATAAGATAGACTTCTCGGGCTCCGGCGCTCTTGGCCGCATCCTGAACGGCTTTTTTTTCGACTTCCGTAACTCCGCAGGGAATGCCAACGATCACCCTCGGCCTGGGACTCAAAATGAACTTTCTATGGTGAACTTTCTCTATGAAATAGCGGAGCATCTGCTCTGTCACTTCAAAATCCGAAATGACGCCTTTGACCAAGGGGCGCGTGGCCACGATGTGGGAGGGAGTCCTGCCCACCATTTTCCTGGCCTCTTCCCCGATGGCCAATATCTGCCCCGTCTTTTGATTAACAGCCACCACGGAAGGCTCCTGCAGGACTATCCCCTTGCCCCTGACATAAACCAGGGAGTTTGCCGTACCCAAATCAATGGCAATATCCTGGGAAAAATATGAGAAAATCTTGTTCAGCATTTTATTTCCGAAATCTTAACGAGTTTAATTTCATCTTCGCTCCTTTTTTTTAGCTCGACGGATTTTTTTTGAAGCGTCTTTTCGCTCAAAACCATCCTCAAGGGAGCTCCTATGAGATCGGCCTCTGCGAATTTCTCTCCGGCGCTCTTTTGTTTTCTATCGTCGTATAGTACTTCTTTGCCCCGTTTTTGTAAATCCCGGTAGATTTTTTCCGCGGTCTCGAAAACTTTTTCCCCCCGCCCAAGAGCTATGAGATGTATTTGAAATGGCGCTATTTCCTCGGGCCAGCGGATTCCTTTTTGATCGTGGCAAACCTGGGCTACGGTGGCCATAATCCTGGGCAGTCCTATTCCGTAGCATCCCATCTCAATGGGTTTTTTGAGGCCTTTTTCGTCGGTAAACTCAGCTTTCATGGCCCGGCTGTATTTGGTTCCCAGAGCGAAAATGTGCCCTGCCTCTATTGATCTTTTTTCCTGCAAAAGACCTTGGCATTTGGGGCATTTTTTCTTTTCCCCTATTTTTTCCACGTTTCCGGCGAACCCGCACTTTCCGCAGACCAAGATTCTGTCTTCTCCGGCGGAATCTAAAACCATGAATTCGTGGGAAAGATCGCCTCCGATGGTGCCCGAGCTCGCCTCCACGCAAAGAGTTTCCAAGCCGCACCTTTTAAATATTTGGAAATAAGATTTTCTGACCTTCTCGTAAAAATTCGCCAGATCCTCGGAGGAAGCATGAAAGCTGTAAAGATCTTTCATAATGAACTCCCTGGTTCTCAAAAGCCCTCCGCTGGGCCTGGTTTCGTTGCGGAACTTATCCTGGATCTGAAAAAGAGAAAAAGGCAGATCCTGGTAGGAATCCACTCTTTTGCGGACGGTATCTGTAATTTCTTCTTCGTGGGTCGAGCCCAGAGCGATTTCTTTTTTGTGGCGGTCCTTGAATTTAAACAAAGGCGGATCTATCTTTTCCCATCTGCCGGTTTCCATCCAGAGGCTCTTGTTTTGCAAAGCGGGGAGATAAAGCTCCAAAGCTCCGAGAGCCAACATTTCCTCTCTGATTACATTTTCTATTTTCTTGAACACCTTGAACCCCAAAGGCAAAAGCCTGTAGACTCCGCTGATGGTCTGTTCTATAAAATCGCCTCTGACCAGATATTTGTGGCCGGCGACGACCGCGTCTTTGGGAGCCTCTTTTTTTATTTTGGTGAAAAACAAGGACTGCTTCATGCTATTTCCCGAAAAAAACATTGGGTATGTCGAACTTGACCGTTACGAACACCATGAAAACTATCAAAATCATGAAAAAAATCGTGGTCAAGGTGCTTTCCACTTTGGGATTTATGGGCTTCCCTCTGAAATATTCTATGGCCAAAAAAACCACTTTACCCCCGTCAAGAGCGGGAATGGGAAGAATGTTGGCCAAAGCCAAAGCTATTGAAATTATGGAAACCAAAAAAAGAAGATAATTGATTCCCATTTCGGAATACTCCCTTAGGATGTCAAATATCCCCAAAGGGCCCATCATCTCGAATTCCACTCCGGCGGGAAGCTTTTCCACCCTGAAAAGGCTTTTCAAGCCCATAATCCAGCCGTCTATTATATTCGCGGTTATCTGGCCGCAAGCTTGGATTCCTTTCAAAGGAGCCTCATACCAAAGATATGATTTTAAGGCGGTCCTGGCCAGCTGCACTCCCAAGGGCCCTTCTAGTTCGGGCGGAGATTCCCTGGGAACCATCTCTTTTTCAACCAGCTCGCCTCCTCTTTTCAAAGTCAGAACCACTTCTTCTCCAAGACTGGCTTGGATAAAATCCTGAACCTGCCCGATCTTGGTAATGTTTTCGATCTGCCTGCCGGAAGGATCTTCCATTTCCAACAGGACATCTCCGATCATCAATTCGGCCTCATGGGCCGGAGACCCTACGGCTATGGCCACTATCTGGACTCTGGGATTGGTCAAGCCAATATTATCCTCGTCGGAAACCTGCATGGGAAGCCCCCAAGTTCCGGCGATTATCCCCAAAAGGAGGGCGGAAACCACCCAAAAGGAAATAACTCCTCCCAAAACTATCAAAAGCCTCTGCCACATGGGCTTGCCGGAAAAACTCCGATAATCTTCAACTCCCCCTTGCTCTCCTTTGACGCTGACAAAAGCCCCGAAAGGAATTAAGTTCAAAGAATAGACGGTATCCCCTATCTTTTTTCCGAAAAGGCGCGGAGGATATCCCACTCCGAATTCTTCTACGTCGGTGCCGAATTTCTTGGCCAAAATGAAATGGCCGAACTCGTGGACCACCAACAGAGCCATAATGCTGAAAAAGGCTATTAGAAAAGTTAAAATCATTTTATTCCATTATTTCTTTTTGCTTCTTCTCGCCCATCTCTTCTATCTTTCCGTTGTACTCATCAACCAGCTCCTGAAGTTCATCTTTGGCCTTGAATTTGTCATCTTCCCTGATTTCCCCCGATCTTTCTTTTTCCTGCACTTCTTTCCAAGCCTCTTCCCTCCAGCGCCTGACGGTTTTTTTGGCTTCCTCCTTTTTTTCAGAGAGGATTTTTTTCAGATTCTGCCTGAATTCTTCTGTAAGATCTGGAAGATTTATCCTCAAAACTTCCTTGTCCACCACCGGAAAAGAACCAATATTGGACTGGGCAACGGCTTTCTCTATGGATTCTATGTATGACTTGTCCCAAGGCTGGATGACTATCTGGCGGGGCCCGGGCGTAAAAATGGCTCCCAGCTGCTTCAGGGGCATTTTTTGACCGAAGCACTCAACCTGAATATCCTCCACCAAAGAAGAAGTGGCCCTTCCCGTCCTGATTTTTGCCATCTCCCCTTCCAGGAACTTAATGGTTTTTTCCAATTCCGGCCTTATTTTGTCGATTATTTGCTTGTATTCCATATTGTATAAATATACCAAAAATAAAGGATGATGTCGAGAAATAAAAAAAGGGGCGCCCGGAGGAACCCCTATATGTCATACACTTGGACCGTTTTGGACCATTCTTTATCGTTAATCGCCTTTTTCTCGAAATCTCTGGCGTCTCTCTCGCAAGGATCGAAAAAATAACATATGTCCCCGGCGAAAAACATCAAAAAGAACAAAACTAGAATGGCCAGCAAAAAATCTGGACCGAAAAAGAAAAACTGCCGCATCTTTTCCTCAAGAACGCTATGAAAAGCTATATACAAGCTTAACGCACACGAAGAAAAAAAGAATATTTTGTAATTGAAGGATAACCTTTCGAGAAAAGCCGCCAATCTGTTCCTTTTTTTGTAAGCTTGGAAAAGATGCCTGATCTCATGGGCCAGAGTCTTTACGGTTTCTCTTTGGATTTCCTCGTTCGATTTTCTGGGGCCAATCAGCTTTTTGCAGGAACAAAATTTCTTAAAGTTCAACCTAACGGAATTGGGGTTTTTGTACCAGCATTTTCGGGCTTGGCCGGAATCAAAAGGATCGTTGAGATCGGAAAGAACCAAGCAGAATTTCCAAGTGCCTTCATCCGCCATAGCTCTTTTGACCTCTTCATCTTCCAAAAAAACAAAGAAACCGGTTAACTCTTCCAATTTTTCCTTGTCTATGAAGATGATTTTTTTTCTCGAATCTACGGCAAATTCTATGAAATGCTGTTTCTCAGAAGCCGATATTTTTTCCAATCCTGCCTCCCTAAAAAAATTGTCAAAAGTCCTGTTTGAATATTAAACAAAAACGATCAAAAGTCAAGTAGGACGGTCTCCAAAGCCAGCCTTGGATTGCAATTGGTGGTTGAAATCAAAAAATGGGCGGTCTGCAGGGTTTTCAAAGTCTTATGTATTTTTTCCAATTTCTTTCCAGAATCTCCAGAAGCCCTGGAAAGCAAAGCCTCTCTGAAGCATATTATCCAGTCTTCAAAAGTCTCTTTCAGTTTTTCTTTGTCTTGGGACATTTTCTTGGCGTAAAGAAATCTTTCTGCCAAACAAGCTTTGGAAAGGCGGGAAATTTCCATAACCCTTTCTTTTTTGCAAGCCGGACAGGGAGAATAAAATTTCACTTTTTCCAACCGGGAAAGAATAGTGCCAAAGAACATTTCCGGATACTGGCTTATCAATATGAAGACGGTGTCGCCTTTGGGCTCTTCCAAGAGCTTTAAAAAAGCGCTCTGGGCCTCTTCGTTCAGGCGATGGGCCTGCTCGATGACAGCCATCTTGCAAGAGGCCGAGTGGGACCTCAAAGAAAACCTGGAATGCAGCTCCCTTATCTGGGAAATCTTTATCTCTTTTTCCTGGCCCGG
>CAYMTT010000020.1:0-11269 GCA_964393465.1 uncultured Candidatus Saccharibacteria bacterium
TAGCTTTTCGATACCGGATTCCAGGAATAGACGACGGATATTGAGCATCCGGCAGTTTCCATCTCCGATATGTCTATTCCTTCTTCTACAGAGGGGGAGAAAAGGTTCCAGCCTTTCTGGAAAGAAACGGGATTGTCAAATTCGTCAGATTCTTCCTCAACTGATTCTGTGGTAGACGGTTGAGAAGTTTCTTTTTCATTATTACAACCGTAAAGCTCATTTAATTTAGCGATAGTGGTCATACCGACATACCCTGTTCCTTTTGTTAGGTTCCAAAAAGAGAGAACATCCTCTTTATATTTTTCCTGGAAATTAATAACGGCCTTTAAGGTATTTGTATCAAAATTTCCGCTAATTGTTCCTTGATGAAAACCTTCTTTTTGCAAGGCTTTTTGTAAAGCGGTGACATCGTTTCCGGAATTCCCATAGCTTAAATTGTTCTTAAAATTATAACACCATGCTTGATCATTATCTGTTTCTGTTTGGTCCATTTGATAGAGTTGCTGTTGAAGTTGAGATATTTGCTCCATTAACTGATTTATTCTATTTTTAAGTTCTGAAGCGGTTAATGCGTCTGTTGGATTGGGGAATAAGAATATAGATAAAGATATTAATAAAGAGGTTGTAAGAATTATTTTTTTATTCATATTTTTTGCTGAAAAACAGCAATTAATTATAATATAATTCGACTTTATTAATTATATATAATAATTTTAATTTTTACAAACTTATATTTGGAAAAATTAAAGCTGCGTTCTAAAAATTCAGGATAAGAACATATATAATATCTTGGGCTAAAAAATAAAAGCGCTTCTTTTTATTAAAGCGCTTTTGGTTTGGATCAACGGTCAGCCAATCTCTGATCTTTAGGCATGGTTTGGATATCCAGGCCGGGCATAGCTTCGCGCAAGCCAACTGAAACTTCGGCCAAAATTTCCGGATTATCATAATAGGTTACCGCTTTGACAATCGCTTTAGCTCTGGCTTCCGGCTCTTTTGACTTAAAAATTCCCGATCCCACAAATACGCCTTCGGCTCCCAACTGCATCATCAAAGCAGCGTCAGCTGGCGTAGCTATACCTCCGGCTGCGTAGTTAACTACCGGCAGCTTGCCCAATTCTTTTACTTCCTGAACCAGCTTAAGGGAAATGCCCAGTGCTTTGGCTTCGGAAGTCAATTCATCTTCTGGCATGTTCTGGATCTTGCGAATTTCGTCCAGCACTTTTCTCATGTGCCTGACAGCTTCCACCACGTTGCCCGTGCCAGCTTCCCCTTTGGTGCGAATCATGGCAGCTCCCTCGCCAACGCGGCGCAATGCTTCCCCGAGATCCCGGCAGCCGCAGACGAAAGGAATTTTGAAATCGTGCTTCCAGACGTGATGTTCTTCGTCGGCGGGAGTAAGTACCTCTGATTCGTCGATATAGTCCACGCCCAGGGCTTCTAGAATCCTGGCTTCCATAAAATGTCCTATGCGACATTTAGCCATCACCGGAATGGATACCACTCCCATGATCTGCTTGATAACGGCGGGATCGGCCATCCGGGCCACTCCGCCTGCCGCCCTGATATCCGCTGGCACTCTTTCCAAAGCCATAACGGCACAGGCTCCTGCTTCCTCGGCAATCTTGGCTTGCTTCGGCGTAACTACGTCCATAATTACTCCGCCTTTTAGTGTTTGGGCCAATCCTGTCTTTACTTTCCATGTTCCAATTTCCATTTCTCCATCTCCTTTTTAATGTACTCTGGGATATAATACAATGTAAACCGAATCTATGTCAACATCGGGAACAAAGTATTGACAGATTGTTTATTTTAATATATACTTGAAAAGTAATTGAATCTCATAGCTTATCTCAAAAGGATCTACGAGACCAACCGGTCTTTTTTTGTTGCCTTGATTGCGCAGACAGATAACAGCCGGCTCTTACAGAAATTATGGCAATGAGAAGTTTCAACAGCAGAAAACCAAGAAAACCCTTGTTTCAATCTCACTATCGGGGACCGGGTCATTTTGGTTTGGGCAAAAGAAAGCAGATTGTAAGGCATCAAAAAACAATAAACCCGGCCAGGTTTGTTAACAAGGCGATTCGAGGCGAAGAAGCCGAAGTTTATCTTCCCAAACATCGATTTGAGGACTTTAAGATCGACCGCCGCCTGGCAAGGGCTGCAGAGGTCAGGGGCTATTCGGCTCCAATGCCCATTCAAGACCAAATTATTCCCCTCATTGTCGAAGGTTTTGATGTTGTTGGGATAGCGGATACGGGTACCGGCAAAACAGCCGCTTTCCTTTTACCGCTTATTAACAAGATCCTACGCTATCAAAGAGAAAAGATTTTAATTATTGCCCCAACCAGAGAGCTCGCAATTCAAATTGATACAGAGTTCAAGCAATTTACCAGGGGAATGAGAATCTTTTCTGTTTGCTGCGTAGGAGGCGTGAGCATAGGCAGGCAGATATCGGATCTTCGCAGAAATCACAACTTGATAGTTGGTACGCCAGGGAGGATAAAAGACCTCATGGCGAGAAGGATGATAAACCTGTCTTCGTTCAACAGCGCTGTTTTGGATGAAGCGGACAGGATGTTTGACATGGGGTTTATCAAGGATACCCGCTGGATAATGAACCAATTGCCCAAAGCGCGCCAGACGCTCTTTTTCTCGGCCACTATCTCATACGACATAGAAAAGATTATCAGGGAATTTACCAATAATCCCGTCAGGGTTTCCCTTAAAACCAGGGATACCTCAAAAAACGTTGAACAGGACGTCATCCGGGTGGAAGGCGGAAGGAGTAAACTGGACATCCTCAACGAGCTTATGAGGCGGGAGGAATTCAACAAGGTTCTGATCTTCGGGAGGACAAAGCGAGGGGTGGAGAAGCTCTCGAGAATGCTTCGCGGCAGCGGCTTCAAAGCAGAATCTATCCACGGAAACAAGAACAACGCTCAGCGCCAAAAAGCGCTCGGCATGTTCAAGGATAACCGCATCAAAATATTGGTGGCTACCGACGTAGCCGCAAGAGGCATTGATGTCGCTGATATCAGCCACGTCATCAATTACGATGTTCCTGCAACCTACAATGACTATATTCACCGCATCGGGCGTACCGGCCGGTGCGACAAGAAGGGAATGGCTCTCACCTTCGTCGATTAACAACAGCAGATATTAATCGAAGAAAATGGAAATAAGAAATATAGCCATTATCGCTCACGTAGACCATGGGAAAACCATGCTTACCGATGCCATATTGCGGCAGATGGGTTTTGCCGATAGCGAAACGAGCATGGATTCGAACGCGCTGGAAAAAGAGCGCGGCATCACGATTTATTCCAAAAATGCCGCGGTAATATGCAAGGGGACCAAGATAAACATAGTGGATACTCCGGGCCATACCGATTTTGGTTCCGAGGTGGAGAGAGTCCTCCGTTCCATCGATTCCGTGCTGCTGCTGGTAGACGCCCAGGAAGGCCCCATGCCCCACACTCGCTTCGTTTTGAAAAAGTCCTTGGAACTGGGATTGCGCCCGATACTTATAATCAACAAGATAGACAAGGCGGCAGCCGATCCGAATCGCGTGTACAATGAAGTGTTCGATTTGTTCGCAGAACTCGGGGCGTCAGAAGAACAACTAAACTTCCCCGTTATTTACGCCGTCGCCAAAGACGGGGTCGCAAAACATAATCTCACAGACAAGGCGACAGACATTATGCCCGTGCTGGATACCGTCTTGGACTACGTTCCCGCCGCTTCGACGGACAACGACGAGCCCTTCAGGGCCCAGCCCTTCAATTTAGCTTACGACAATTTCCTGGGCAGGCTGGCCATCATCAGGGTATACAGCGGAAGCGTTAATGTCGGCGATATCGTTTACGTCAAGAACGGCTCCAAGGGAAGTGTCAGCCACCGGGTGACGAAGCTGTTTACGTTCGAGGGCATTGCCAGGAAGGAAGCGGAAAGTGTCGGAGCCGGGGACGTAGCCATGATAGCCGGCCTCCCGGACGTTTTCATCGGGGACACTCTGGCCAAGTCTCCGGACGAGAAATTATTGGAGGGAATTTCCATAGACGAGCCGACCATAAAGCTCGCTTTTTTGGTAAACGATTCTCCGTTCGCCGGCCGCGAAGGAAAATTCTTAACGAGCAGGCAAATCAGGGAGCGCCTGGAAAAAGAGCTTGAGGTAAACGTAGGGCTAAAGATAGACTTCAATTCTCAGTCTGGGGAAAGCTTTACCGTTTACGGCAGAGGCGAGCTGCACATAGCCGTTCTCCTGGAGAATATGCGCCGGGAAGGGTATGAGCTCCAGGTGTCCATGCCCCAGGTTATTATGAAAGAAATTGACGGCAAGGACTGCGAGCCTTTCGAGGAAATCGTAGTTGAAGTGGCCCAGGAGTTCCAGGGGATAGTCATCGAGAAGCTGAGCTTGAGAGGAGCCAAGCTGATGCAGATGGAGCTGAAGGGAAGCCATTGCTTCATGATATTTGAGGGCCCGAGCCGCGGCTTATTCGGCTACCGCAACCAATTCGTTATAGACACGAAGGGAAACGGTATTTTAGCCAGCCGGTTTATCGAATACAGGCCTTATGCTGGCAAGATTTCCCACAGGAAAGCAGGCTCGATGATTTCCGGATTTACCGGCAAAACATTGGCCTATGCGCTTGATAACCTGCAAGAAAGAGGGACCTTGTACGTGGGGGCGAATACCGAAGTTTACGAGGGAATGGTGATCGGAGATACGACAAAAGGGGATCAAATGACGGTAAATCCCATAAAGGGAAAGCATCTCACCAATACGCGCGCAGCCGGCTCGGACGACGCCATTAATTTGACTCCTCCGAGGATTATAACCATTGAAAGCGGGCTGGAATTAATAGATAAGGACGAGTATCTGGAAATAACGCCAAAAAGCGCGAGGATAAGGAAGAAGCATCTTAAGGAAACGGATCGCGCGAAGGCCAGAAGAGATCGACCCTAAACGGGCCGATTTTTTTAGGGATTGTTGTGAGCTCGACAAAACGGTCCAAAAGTGACAGAATGAAGGAATAATATGGCAAACTATCTAAATAAAATTTTCTATAAAGACTCCAGAAAAATGTCAGAATTACCAAGAAATTCTGTGCATTTAATAGTCACTAGCCCTCCTTATTTTAATATTAAAGATTATTCCTTAGATGGATATCAAAGAGAGAGAACACACAGAAAAACGAAGGGGCAGATCGGAGACATACAAAGTTATGAAAGTTATATCAATGAAATGCTTAAAATATGGAGGCAATGTGAGCGAGTTTTAAAGCCGAATGGTAAATTAGTAATTAATACGCCCTTAATGCCTATTTTAAAGAGGAAACTTAATACTCATTATAATAGGCATATTTTTGATATTAATAGCGATATTCAAAATTCGATATTAAATAATAGCACAAAATTATATTTATTAGATGTTTACATTTGGAATAGAACGAATCCAGGTAAAAGATTAATGTTCGGTAGTTATCCATATCCCAGGAATTTTTATGCCCAGAATACTATTGAATTTATCACAGCCTATGTGAAAGATGGTATTCCCGACAACAATATTTCTTCAGTCCTCAGAAAACAAAGCAAATTAAATGCAAAAGAGTGGTTAAAATATACTAAACAAATTTGGAATATTCCGACCGTAAATAGGGGCGATTTAGCATTTGGAGAGCACTCGGCAATTATGCCCGAAGAGATAGTTAGGAGGTGTATTAAGTTATTTACATTCAAGGGTGATACGGTTCTAGATCCCTTTACGGGGTCGGGTACTACATTGAAAGTAGCAAAGGAGATGGGTAGAAATTTTATCGGCTACGAAATTTCAAAAGGTTACAAAAAAATCATAAATAAAAAACTAAGTAATGTTAAAGATAAATAAAATATATAATTTGGATTGTTTCAAATTCCTTAAGTTGGTTGGCGCTAATACGGTTGATTTAGCGATTATCGACCCCCCTTATTTTCTTAATAAAGCCACATGGGATAGTTTTAAATCACATAAGGAATTTTTAAATTTCACTTTTAGATGGATTGATGTATTAATTCCGAAACTTAAACAAAATTCTAGTCTTTATATTTTTAATACACCATATAACTGTATTTTTATAACTAATCATCTTCTGGGTAGGGGTTTAGAATTTCAGAATTGGATTACTTGGGATAAACGGGATGGCTTCGCATCGGCTAAAAAGAAATATGTTCCCAGACAAGAAACCATTCTTTTTTTTACCAAAGGGAATAATTATACTTTTAATAGTAATAATATTCGGCTACCATATGAATCAATTGAAAGAATCAAACATGCCCAAAAATTGGGAATACTTAAAAATAATAAAAGATGGTTTCCTAATCCTAAGGGTAGATTATGTGGTGATGTTTGGCATATTTCCAGTGAAAGACATAAGAGTAAAATTAATGGTAAAACCCCTAAATTATTACATCTAACTACGAAACCTCTCGATATGATTGAGAGAATAGTAAAAGCTAGTAGTAATCCGGGGGACCTTGTTTTGGATTGTTTCGTTGGGAGTGGCACAACAGCTATCGCAGCAAAGAAATTGGGGAGGAATTTTATTTGTTCTGACAATAATAAAGATTATGTTAAATTATCAAAAAATAATTTAATTAAGCATGGCAGTAAGTAAGATAAATCAAGGGAATAAGGCTTTAGAGTTTATTGATTTTAGAGTAAAAAACGAAAAGTATCGCGGTTCTAGATCTTCTCAACATAATCGTTATTTAATGGACCAAATAGTCGAGATTTTAAGATTATTAGATAAGTACGCACCAGATCAAACCTTGATGACTATTCGAACGACTGACATTTCTAAGAGATCAGAGAATTTACCCGACGAATTCATTTATGCTCAATTTTGTAATGAAGCTAAACAAAAAACACGTATTGGTACCCAAGACGCAATGCGGAAAAATTTATTTGTCGATATCCATAGAATGGGCTTTATTGAGAGGTTTGATGATAAAAAAGAACCGATAGGTCTATTCTCCCGTGGAAAAGTCAAATATGTTTCCATAACCAATCAAGGCCTAAAGTTGATTAGAGCGAAAAATATCTTAAATAGATATTTTATTTTTTCAAAAGGGATAGATCGTCTACTTGGCGGATATATTGATATTGTTCTAAATATTTTAAGAGATAAGGAGTATGGGATAGAAAAGATTAATATATATGAATATATGTTTTTCGTTTCTGCGATAGGTGCCGAATCCGATTTTAACAGAAGCATAGATGAGGTAGTCGAACTCATAAAAGAATATAGAAGTCTTACGCCGATACAAAGAAAATCTGTTATAGAGATATTAAAAGTAGAACTAAATCCAGAAAAATTTCCAGGATTAAAGACGAGCAAAAGAGATTTTCATAATTGGTATAATAAAATTGCACAAATATATTATCTTTTAAATCAAACAGTATATTTTGAAGTGAGGGGGAGTGAGCAATTAGTATTAAAAGAGGGTCGGTATAATTTTAGTGATAAACCGGTAAGAACTGATAGATCATTAAATGAAAAATACCAATATTTTGTGCAACAAGAATTAATAAAAACCTCTGGGTTCGAAATTCATCATGTTGTACCCCTTGCATGGTCAGAAAGTATTCATCATTTTAAAATGCTTGATAAATGGCAAAATATGGTTTATATCGATGCTTTTAGCCATGCCAAGATTACACAAAACAAGAATAGAAATATTATTCTAAACACTATAAAGAATGATATGATTTTATCTGATTATTCTGACAATAAGGTTTATTTAAAATATAAAGATAATGTTTTATATAAGCCAGCCAACAAAAAAATTATGAAGGATTATAATGAAGAATTACTCAATATTATAAAATAATTAATTGGGAAATAATGAGGCAAAAAGCAGTAAAATTAGATAGCATTTTAATGGGAGTTGCTGGGGAATATTTTGTTGCCGCTGAGTTAAGTAAAAGGGGCTATATCTCCTCTATTACTTTAAAAAAACATGAAAGGGATAGATATTTTAGTTTCCAATAAAAACGCTAAAAAATTAATAGGCATCCAGGTAAAAGCGACCAGACACGACGCGAGTTATTGGATATTAAATGAAAGGAGTGAAAAGTTTTATGGAGATAATTTATTTTATGTGTTTGTTAATTTAAAATAAGAAAATAAAAGGCCAAATTTTTTTATAGTGCCAAGTAGATCAGATAAATAAATGAAGAATTTGCTGAAAATAAAGATGAAATGGTGGATGGCCCTTTTGATTTTTCTTCTTTTGAGTGGTTTAATAACTTTATTAGAAATTCTCATAATAAAATAACCAAAAGTTAGCCCAAGATTAAAATAATATCAATCATGTCGCCCGAAAGGCGATTTTTTGTTAAAATGGGGTATATGCCACTTGACTTGAAAAACTTGAACGAAGAACAAAAAAAGGCCGTAACCCACCAGGAGGGTCCGCTTTTGATTGTGGCGGGAGCGGGAACGGGCAAGACCGCCGTCATAACCCAGAGGATCGCCTGGCTAATAGAGCAGCAAAAAGCCAAGCCGGAAGAAATTCTGGCCGTTACCTTTACCGAAAAGGCGGCCGAGGAGATGGAAGAAAGAGTGGATAAGCTTTTGCCCATCGGCTACGTGGACTTGTGGGTTTCCACATTTCATTCTTTCTGTGAGAGAATTTTAAAAGATTACGCTCTGGAAATAGGCCTGCCGGCTGACTTTAAGGTGTTAGATCAGACGGCTGCCTGGCTGCTGGTGTACAAAAACCTAGACAAGTTCAACCTGAAATACTACAAGCCCCTGGGAAATCCAACCAAGTTCATCCAGGCCATGCTTGACCATTTTTCCCACTGCAAAGACCAGGAGATATACCCGGAAGATTATTTAAAATACGCTGAAAAATTAAAAACCAGGGATGACGCGCCAGAAACCGCGGAGGTGGAAAGGATAAAAGAGCTGGCCGCGGCCTACCATGCCTACCAAAAACTGTTGCTGGAAAACAGCTATCTGGATTTCGGCGACCTTATTAATTACTGTCTGAAAATATTCAAAAAAAGGCCGATGATTTTAAAAAGGTTCCAGGAACAGTTTAAATATGTTTTGGTGGACGAGTTTCAAGACACCAATTGGGCTCAGTACGAACTGATTAAGGCTCTGGCCGCTCCCAAGAACAATCTGACGGTTTGCGCCGACGACGATCAGGCTATTTATCGCTGGCGTGGAGCTTCCTTTTCCAATATTATCCAGTTCAAAAATGATTTTCCCGCAGCCAAGGAGATTTCCCTTGTCAAAAACTACCGTTCCTGCCAGAATATTCTGGACCTTTCATATAAATTCATCAAAGCCAACGATCCCGACAGGCTGGAATGCGTTAATAAAATTAACAAGAAACTGACAGCTTTGGCAGCCGCAGGCCAGGCCGAAATAGAGCATATCCACGCCAAAACATCGGAGGAGGAAGTTGCTTCGGTAGTCAGAAAGATAATGGAAATACTAAAGAAGGACAAGGGGGCAAGCTATGACGACTTTGCCATTTTGGTTAGGTCCAACAATGCGGCCGGCCCCTTTATTAAGGCCTTGGAGCGGGCCGAGGTGCCCTACCAGTTTTTGGCTTCCCGAGGCTTGTATGCCAAGCCGGCCGTTTTGGACGTTATTTCCTACTTCAAGCTTTTAAACAACCACCACGAGGGAGCGGCCTTTTTCAGGATTTTGAACCTCCCTTTCCTGGGCATTCCGGCCCAAGACGTCATGCAGCTGACCCAATACGCTGCCCGCAAAACCAAATCGCTTTTTGAGGCGGCAGAAGAAATGTCTTTGAATTCCCGGATTTCCAAGAAAGGCCGGGAGAAAATCAACTTTCTCCTGAGCCTGTTGAAAAAAAATGAGGCCACGGCCCCCCAAAAACCGGCTTCCGCTTCCATGATCAGCTTTTTGGAAGAATCAGGGTATTTAAAACACCTGGTTAAAAAGGGCGACGAAGTCCAGATTGATTTGCTGAACCAGTTTTTCCAGAAGATAAAAGCTTTCGAGGAGTCCAATATAGAGGCCAGCCTGAACACGTTTATGCAGGAGCTGAATCTGGAGCTGGAATCGGGCGAAGAGGGCAAAATAAGCTGGGACGCCGGCCAGGGGCCAAACGTAGTCAGGATAATGACCATTCACGGGGCCAAGGGCTTGGAATTCAAGTACGTGTTTTTGGTTAATTTGGTGGATAAAAGGTTTCCTTCCGTCGGCAGAAAGGATCCCATTGAGCTGCCGGAAGAAATGATTAAAGACATCAAGCCCAAGGGCGACGTCCATTTGCAAGAGGAAAGGCGGATTTGCTACGTAGGCATGACCCGGGCCAAACAAGGCCTTTACCTTACTTCGGCCGAAGATTACGGGGGAGCGCGCAAAAAAAAGCTTTCCCGCTTTCTAGTGGAAATGGGTTACGATGGCCGGCCGGCTGCCGAAAAATCGGCCAAGGGTAACGGATTGACGGCTAAACTGCCGACGGCTCCAGCCAGAAAGACGGGAGCTTGGCGGCAGATACCGGACCACTTCTCATATTCCCAGCTGGTCGCTTTTGAAAAATGCCCCCTGCAGTACAAGTTTAATTTCATAATGAAAGTTCCCGTCCGGGGATCGGGCACGCGTTCTTTCGGATCGACCATGCACAATACTCTCTGCCAGTTTTTGAGGCAGGCCAATGCCAAAGCCAAGCAGGGAGATTTGCTGGGCTTTGGGGCAGCGGCTGGCGAGAAAAGCAAAAGCGGACTGGATATCCTGAACGAGCTTTACGAAAAGAACTGGATTGACGAATGGTACGAGAGCAAAAAACAAAAAGAAGAATACTATAAAGAGGGCAAGAAAATAATCAAAGAGTTTTACCGCGATTTTAAAAAGAACCAGCCTAAGATTTTGCGGCTGGCCGGGGATCCGGCTCTGGAGGTGCCTTTCAGCCTTAAAATTAAGGGATATAGGGTTAAGGGCAAGATAGACCGCATTGACCAGGCCGGCGATTTGGCTGTTATTATAGACTACAAAACTGGCCAAGCCAAAGACAAGTTAATCGGCGAGGAAAAGGAGCAGCTTTTGATTTACCAGATAGCTGCCGAAGAACTTTTCGGGCTCGGGCTCAAAGAACTCGTTTATTATTATTTAAGCGAAAACAAAAAGATTTCCTTTTTGGGATCGGAGCAAGATAAAACCAAAATTAAAGATAAGATCATAAAAACCATAGAGGCCATAAAAACAAGCGACTTTAAAGCCAGGCCGGGCTGGCAGTG
>CAYMTT010000021.1:0-10997 GCA_964393465.1 uncultured Candidatus Saccharibacteria bacterium
AAAATCCTTTTTACTACGGAGCTTTCGTTTTCAACGGCGAACTTCATCAAGGAAACCATAAGCCAGCGATTGCAAAGAAACTTTTTGATAAATGCCAAGAAGTTATGGCGCAAAAAGCCCACAAGACCAAACGGGGCCAAAAAGAATATATTTTCCGCTCGCTTTTGAAATGTGGCGAGTGCGGCTGTTCCATAACTTCGGAAACCCACAAAGGGCACAATTATTACCGATGCACTAAAAAGAAACAAACTTGCTCGCAAAAATATACTCGCGAGGAACTTTTGGCCGAGCAGATTTCAAACTTAATTCAAAAAGTTTCTTTACCTTCGGCTTGGACAAAAAAGATGATTGCCAAACTGGACAAAGAAAAAGAGGAAAATGTCCGAATAGAAAAAACTTTCGCTCAAAATCTAAAATCTCAAATTGCTGAACACAAAGAAACACTGGACAAACTTCTAGACCTTCAATTATCGGGTGTTATTTCCACCGAAGAATACTCCGCCAAAAAACAAAAAATTCTCAACCAAAAAATTGAGATTTCTGAAAAATTGAAGGATTTTGAGCGAAAGGGCAACCGCTGGCTCGAACTTTGTAAAAACTTCATTTTAACGGCTAATCAAGCACAAATTGCCGCTTTGCAGGGAAATTTTTCCGAAAAGAAAAATTTCCTCAAAAGGATTGGCTCGAACCCACTCTTGCGGGAGCGGGAGGTTTTTGTAGAATACAAAAACCCTTGGAAATTGCTTGAAAATTCGTGTGCCGAAGCGAGGGGCAAAGCCCCGAGCGAGGCAGAAAACGCAAACTTTACAAATTGGCTGCGGGGCTAGGATTCGAACCTAGATAGTCACCTTCAAAGGGTGATGTCCTACCGTTAGACGACCCCGCAATTTCATCTCCCCTTCTCTTCAATTTGCAATATCTCAACAAGGGCAAGTTCCAAAGGAAGCTGGGGAACCGGAGAAAACTTCATCTTCGATTCAGCTTCCAAAAAGCTTCTCAAGGCCTTTCTGAAATCAAGCTCGGACAAAGAAGCGGTCTGCGCCTGCAATTTCTGCTGGTCTTCAAGGGTTAAGCCCATCATCAAAGGATTTGAAAGGTCGGAACCTATCTTCAATATCAGTCCTTGGCGCAGATACCCTATCAAAGCTCTGGCGAATTCCTGGGGATCTTTTCCCTTTTCAAAGGTCTTGGAAAGGAATCCCACGGCTTCGGGCCTCTTTTTCTGGCAGATCAAGTCCACAAAATGCGAAACCAGAGCTGTATCCACCATTCCCAAGAGTTCCTTTATATCCTCTGGCGTCTTTGCGCCGAATACCAAAACCTGGTCCAAGAGGCCTTCGGCATCCCTGACAGATCCTCCCGAATTCAAAGCTATAAGTTCCAGGGCGGGCTTCCCTATCTCCGCCTTCTCTTTTTTGGCTACTGTCTGCAGCCTGCCTGTGATTTCCGAAAGAGTAAGCTTTCTGAAATCGAACCTCTGGCATCTGGAAATTATGGTCGGAATCATCTTGTGGATTTCGGTGGTAGCCAGAATGAATACCGCGTGGGAAGGGGGTTCTTCCAAGGTTTTCAGCAAAGCGTTGGCGGCATCCTTTGAAAGCTGGTGCGACTCGTCTATTATGAACACCTTGTACTTGGAATTTGCCGGAGCGAACTTTATACCCTCTCTTAATTCCCTTATCTCGTCAATCCCCCTGTTGGAAGCGGCGTCAATCTCTATCAAGTCAATGGACCTGTTCGCGTTGATTTCCAGGCAGGAAGAGCACTTATTGCAGGGTTCAAAGGACTTTCCCCTGCCCTTGCAGTTTAAAGCTTTGGCCAATAATCTGGCTATGGTTGTTTTTCCCGAGCCTCTGGGGCCGGAAAACAAATAAGCGTGTGAAAAAGTGCCTTCAGTAAGAGCGTTTTTCAGGGTTTGGACCACGTGCTCCTGCCCGACAACTTCGGAAAAGCTCTTGGGCCTGTATTTTCTGTATAAGACTAAATTCGCCATAAAAGAATTATTATATATTAGCACAAAGAAAAGCAAGAATCAAAGCTTGATAACAATCCTCCGAGATAATATAATTAGAGTATGCTTAAAGTATACAACACGTTAACCGGCAAAAAAGACGTTTTAAAGACAGACAAGGCCAAAAACCTCAGGCTTTTCGTTTGCGGTCCCACGGTCTATGATTTCGCCCACATTGGACACGCCAGAACCTATATTTCCTTCGATCTCATGGTGAAATACCTCAAGCAGAAAGGCTGGAGCGTCTTTTATCTGCAGAACATCACCGACATTGACGACAAAATCATCCAGAGGGCCAAAGAAAAAGAAACCTCTCCCAAGAAACTGGCCCTGAACTACGAAAAAGAATATTTGAAAAACATGAAAGAGCTGAAAATAGACTCTGTCACCAAATACGCCAGAGCTACCGATAACGTAAAAGAAATAATAAGCCAGGTGGAAAGGATAATGAAAAAAGGGACCGCCTACAAAACCGGAGACGGAATATATTTCGACATCAAAAAGTTCGAAGGATACGGCAAACTTTCCAAGAGAACCGCCCTGCAGGCAGAAGACTCGGTCTCCAGAATAGACCAAGCCGTGGAAAAAAAGAACAAAGGGGATTTCTGTCTCTGGAAATTTTCCAAACCCGAAGAACCCAGTTGGCCCAGCCCTTGGGGCAAGGGCAGGCCGGGCTGGCACATCGAAGATACTGCCATTGCTGAAAAATACTTCGGCTTGCAGTACGACGTCCATGGAGGGGCCAGAGACTTGATTTTCCCCCACCACGAGGCCGAAATCGCCCAAATGGAGACCATCTCAGGGAAAGAGCCCATGGTCAAATACTGGCTGCATACCGGTTTTCTAACGGTCAAGGGCCAGAAAATGGCAAAATCCCTGAACAATTTCATCACCATAAACGGGTTTTTGGAAAACAACTCAGCCAGAATATTAAGATTTATGGTTTCCAAAACCCACTACCGCTCCCCTCTCGATTATACGGAAAACTCCCTGATACAGGCAAAAAGAGAGCTGGAAAGAATTGACGAATTTACAGAAAGGCTGAAAAAACAAAAAGCCAGAAAGCAAATTCAGGGAATGGAAAGATTGAAAGAAGAATTTGAAAAAGCCATGGAAGACGACTTCAACACTCCCAAGGCGGTAAGCTTCATCTTCGAGATAGTCAATAAAGGAAACCAGCTCATGGACAAAGATCTGCTGGGCAAGAAGGAAGCTGAACAAATATTGGAATTTTTCAAAGAAAAAGACCGCTTTTTGCAATTTCTCTTCTGGCCCAAAGAAAAAATCCCCCAAGAAATAAAAGATCTGGCTCAAGAAAGAGAAAAGCAAAGAAAAAAGAAAAACTGGCAGGAGGCCGACAGGATAAGGAAAGAAATGGAAGACCTTGGCTGGCAGCCAAAAGACACGGAAAAAGGCACCGAACTGAAAAAGATCTAAATGAAAAGAGACCGTTAAAATTCGGTCTCTTTTTTAATACCTTCATTCATCGGATATAGGCAAAAATTGCCGGATTTTCATCGATGCCGCATGCCTGGAAGCGGCAAAATAGAGCTTGGCCGTTTGCAGAGGATTAAGAAACTGTATGAAAGCCCTGCAAGGATGACAAGTCACCATTTTATAGGCCCGGCCCAGGCCGCCCGGTGAATCGATGATGTAATCAATGAGAAGGCCTTTCTGCTCTTCGGAAAGCTCGTCGATGTGTTTTATGAGGCACTTCTCGGCAAGATAGGATTTGTATTCTCCGGCTTTCAAGGTGCAAATAAACTGGAAAAAATCTTCCATTTTAACCTCCTTCTAAAATTATTATAACAAATATGTCAGAATTGTCAATTAAGAAGCCGGGATCTTGCCAAAAGCCTTCCATTTGATATAGTTAAAATGATGGAGCGCAAATCAATGCCCGACAAACTTCCTCCCCAGGAAATCGAAGCTGAAAAATGCATTCTAGGCTGTTTAATGATGGACAAAAACGCCGTAATCAAGGTGGTGGACTTTTTGCAGCCCAAGGATTTCTACAAAACCTCGCACAAAGACATATATGCCATGATGTGCTCTCTTTTTGAAAAAGGAGAGCCTATCGACCTGCTGTCTGTAGCTTCAAAACTGAAAGGGGCCGGCAAACTGAAAGATACCGGAGGCAACGCCTATCTGACCGAATTGATAAACTCTGTTCCAACGGCCAGCCATGTCATAAGCTACGCGAAAATAGTGCAGAGAAAAAGGATATTAAGAGACCTCATCGACGCTTCCCACGAGATAAACGAAATGGGATTCAATGAAATGGAAGATACCGACGACCTTCTGGACAAAGCGGAAAAAAGAATATTCGGCATCGCCCAACATTCTTTAAGCCAAAACTTCATTCCCGTGAAAACCACTTTGGGAGAAGCTTTTGAAAGACTGGAAAGGCTCTCAAAGCAAAAAGGAGAGCTCAGGGGCCTGCCTACCGGATTCAAAGACTTGGACAACATGCTAGCCGGACTCCAAAAGTCCGACTTGGTAATTCTTGCTTCCCGCCCCAGCATGGGAAAATCTTCTTTGTCTTTGGATATCGCTCGAAGCGTGGCCGTGAACAATAAAATTCCGGTGGGGATTTTCAGCCTGGAAATGTCCAAGGACCAGATAATAGACAGGCTCATTTCTTCCCAGGCCGGAGTGGATTCCTGGAAACTGAGAACTGGAAACCTTTCAAGCGAAGGGCCCAACAATGACTACAAAAAAATACAAGAAGCTCTGGGAGTGCTTTCTGAAGCTCCCATATACATAGACGACGCGGCAACCTCGAGCGTCCTTCAGATGAGAGCCATGGCAAGAAGGCTGCAGGCAGAAAAAGGCCTTGGCCTCGTTATAGTTGACTACCTCCAGCTGATAGAGCCCAAAAACGCCTACATCGGCGAAGTCCAGCAGACCACGGAGATATCAAGGTCTTTAAAAAGCCTGGCCAGAGAGCTGGGAGTCCCCGTGCTGGCCCTGTCGCAGCTTTCAAGAGCCGTGGAAATGAGAACTCCCCCGAAACCGAGACTGGCAGACTTGCGCCAAAGCGGAAGCTTGGAACAGGATGCCGATGTGGTCTTGTTCATATACAGGGAAAAAACCGGACAAGACAACCTTCCCGACAATATTGCAGAAATCATCGTCGCCAAGCATAGAAACGGCCCGGTGGGAGGGATAAAACTGTATTTTGACGGCCAAAGAGTCACTTTCCGCAACCTGGAAAAACACCATCAAGAAGAAGACATATTTTAAATGTACCCTCCTTCAATTGAAAAACTGATAAAACAGTTCGGAAAGTTTCCTACGGTGGGCCCGAGGACGGCCGCCCGTTTTGTTTTCTACTTGATGAAAGCCAGCGACAAGGAAATAAAAGAGCTGACCGATTCCTTGAACGAACTGAGAGAAAGAATAAAACTGTGCGATTTCTGCTTCAAGCCCTTTGAAGGAGAAGGAAATCTTTGCGAGATATGCTCCGACAAAAAAAGGAACCAGAGCCTGCTTTGCGTAATTGAAAAAGAAACCGACCTCGATTCCATAGAAAACACCAAAAAGTACAAAGGCAGATATTTCATTCTGGGAGGCACTCTGTCCAAAATGAAAAAAGACGGAGAAAAGAAGCTGAGAATCCAAGAACTCAAAGAAAGAGCCAAAAAGGAGGAAATAAAAGAGATAATAATCGCCACCAATCCGACAGCAGAAGGAGAAGCCACTTCCCTTTATCTGGAAAGGCAGCTGAAACCTTTGAACAAAAAAATTACCAGGCTTGCCAGGGGTCTGCCCACCGGAGGAGAGCTGGAGTATGCGGACCAGGAAACCTTATCTTCAGCCCTGGAGGGAAGGAAATAGAAAAGCCCCGGCGAAAACCGAGGCTTTTTCGTTAAACGAATATAATCTTCAGTCTTCTATTTTCCCTATTTCCACCTCGGTGTAGCGCTGCCGGTGGCCCTTTTTGGTCTTTTCTCTTTTTTTGGACTTGTACTTGTAAACGACGATCTTCTTGCCCTTTCCGTGTTTTATAACCTTGCCTTTGACCTTGACCCCTTTAAGGAACGGGGTTCCCAGTTCGGCTTTCTTGCCCTTTTCCACCAGCAAAACCTTGTCAAAGACGATCTCTGACCCTTCTTTTTTATCCACTTTCTCTATTTTTATTTTTTGGCCCGGAGAAACCAGATATTGTTTCCCTCCGGACATTATTGCGGCTATCATTTTAATTTTTTATTCTCTTTTTGTTCTAATAATTTTTCGACCCTTTCAGAAAACAAATTGAGCCTTTTTTCGGAATTGTCGTAAGCCGACACCGCATTCCTCAGGTGATTGCCCAGCTTTCTGAATTCGTTGGAAAGCTTGGAAGCGTCCTGGTTGACCTTGCCCAACCTTTTCAATATCTCCTGGGTCTGGCGGGATATCTGGGTGTCTCTGAACCAATGATCTATTGTCCTCAAAGTCAGATAAATGGTGTTGGGAGAAGTCAATATCACCTTCCTGGACCAAGCGTAGGAGGCCAAATCCACCTCTTTGCCGATATTGTTGACTATCTCGTAATAAATGGCTTCGGCCGGTATGTACATTAAGGCAAACTCCGTGGTGCCTTCCGAAGGCAAAAGATAGCGGGTGGCTATCTCTTCTATTTTTGATTTGACGTCCTCGACGAACCTCTTGCGGAAAGCGTCTTTTTCGGAATCGGGAGCTTCCGCCATCTTTGCGAAATTCTCCGAAGGGAACTTGGCATCTATGGGCAGAATTTTCCCGTTGGGAAGCTTCAGCACGGCGTCCACCTGCTCCCCCGAAGAAAACAGATACTGCCTTTTGTAAAGTTCCTGGGGAAAATGCTGCGACAGTATGTGCTCCAAGGAAGCTTCTCCCCACTGGCCCCTGAGTTTGGGCGACTTGAAAATGTCCTGGAAGGAAGAAACGTCTTTCACCTTTTCCTGAACCTGCTTTAAATCCTCCCTTATCTGAGTGGCTTCCTTGGTAAAGGCGGAAATCTGCCTGTTCATTTCCCGGGAATCCCCCAGCTGGCCGTCTTTTATCTCTTTCATCTGAACGGCAAGCAGATCGGTAATCCTTCTTTCCAAATCCTTGAAGGAATCCGGCCGGGAGTTCTTTTCCCTTCTGACGTAAAAAAACAAAGCCACTACGGCAAAAAGAACCACTCCGGACGATATTAAAAAGAAAAGGTAGCCCTCCATTTAGGAAGATTATCATTATCTGAGAAATATTTCAAGGGAGACGAAAGCAATGTATATGAGAATCAGGAAAAGGCCTTCTTTCCTGCTTATCCGCTGACCGGTTCTGGAAAACAGGGCAAAGAAAAACAGGACTATAGTTACGAATATGCAGCTCACCAAGTAAGGGGAAAAGTCTACTATCTCAAGGGGGTGGATGATCACGGTAATCCCCAAAACCATAGTGGAGTTTGCAATTACGGCTCCCATAAGATTGCCCAATACCATGTCTTTGTGGCCCATTGCAATGGCCTTGATCCCGAAGGTGATTTCCGGAAGATTTGTTCCCAGGGCTACCAAAAGAAGACCGATGATTACCAAAGGCAGATTCATGGCTTGGGCGATATAAGAGGCGGAGCGCACTATGCCTTCTGCGGACAAAAGCAAAAAGGCCAAGCCCAAAAAGAACAAAAGAAGATCTTTCAAGAAAAGCCTGTATTTCTGCCAGTCTTTCTGCTTTCCGTTGAGGACGCTGGCGAAAATCTTGGTGAAGCGCTCTTTGTGGTAAAAAACCCTCTGGATATACAGAACAAGCCCCAAAATAAGGATTACCCCGTCCACCCGGGAAATGCTGCCGTCGAGCATCAAAAGCAAGGGCAAAAGAACTATTACCAAAGTGTATGTGGCTCTTCTTTGGATGATGGCCCCTTCGCAGCTTATTCCCTTGCCTACCAGAGCGGCTATGCCCAAGGCCAGGGTTAAATTGATAATATTGGAGCCTATGACGTTTCCAAAGGACAAATGAGGGTTTCCGTGCAGGGCCGAGCTCACTCCGACGAACAACTCGGGTATTGTGGTGGCAAAAGCCATCAAGACGAAAGAAACGACGAATTCGGTCATATGCAGGTATTTGGCGATCCTGATAAGAGATTTTACCACCAAAGACCCGGCCTTCACCAAAACTATGCAGGATACGACAAAAATGAGAACGTAAATCCAGTTCATAAGTCTGTTCTGTGGCGAACTATAAAGTAATACTTGGCAGCTTCAATCAAAACTATGTTTACAAAGGCAAAGCCGATCACAATCATCCAATCCCATAAGGAAAGGAAAACCGTTCTCAGAAGAATCTGGAAGGGGCCGAAATAAACTCCAAGCAGAAGCATTGAAAAGCCGAAGGCGATTCCCGCCAAAAGCAGCTTATTCGAAAAAGGATCAATGTGCCAAATGTTTTTTCTCAAGCTTTTACAGGAAAAAATGTAAAAAAGAGAACTCAAGGTTAAAGCGGCAAAAATCATCGTTCTAATGTAGGGAATGCTTTCTGGCCCCAAGGTCTTTAAAAACCACAAGAATATGGCCATAAGAAGGAAATCGGTAGCTATCCCTATTATGAATATTATTATCTTCATCTCCTTGGTGAGCAGAGGTATTTCCCGGCTTTGGGGCTTTTTTTCCATCAAATCGTCTTCTTTTTTCTCGAAAGCCAAAAAAACGGCCGGGATTCCGTCGACAATCAAATTTATCCAGAGTATCTGGACGGCGATTATGGGGAGAGGCAGGCCCAAAATAAGGCTCAGGCCGATCAAAATGGTTTCAGTGAAGCTGCCCGTCAAAAGAAAAGTTATCACCTTCCTTATATTGTCTATTATGGCCCTGCCCTCTTCCACCGCGGCGGGTATTATGCTGAAGTTGTCGCTGAGCAAAACCAAATCGGAAACTTCTTTGGCAACATCGGTTCCGGAACCCAGGGCCACTCCGATATCCGCTTTCTTCAAAGCCGGAGCGTCGTTTATCCCGTCCCCGGTCATTGCCACCACCTCCCCCTTTTTCTGCCAAGCTTCGATTATTCTCAGCTTGTGCCGAGGCTCCACTCTGGCGTAAATATCAATATCTTTGACTCTTTCTGAAAAATATTCGTCTGACATTTCTTCCAATTCCCTTCCCTCGATGATGTTTTTCCTTTCCGTTTTCAAACCCAGCTCTTTTCCGATGGCTCGAGCGGTAAGCAAATGGTCTCCGGTTGCCATTATCGGCCTCATTCCGGCTTTTTTGCAGATTTCTATGGCTTCTTTGGCTTCAGGGCGCAAAGGATCCATCAACCCTATAAATCCCACAAACACCAAATCCTTAACCTGAGATTCAAGATTCGAATGGTCCTCTGCATCTACTTTCTTGTAGGCGGCAGCCACCACTCTCAAGCCTTGGCTGGTCAATGATTCCAGTTTTTCGTTCAGCTCTTTGAATATGTTTTGGTCCATTCTAACGGTTTGGCCGTCTTTTTGGACCATGGCCGAAAGCGCCATAATCCTTTCGGGGGCTCCCGAAACAAACAAAGCCCTTTCTGACTCGTCCAGAAGCGGATCTTTTATTAAAGAGGCTTTCAGCTTTTTCTTGAAAGCCAAATCTTTTTCTTCAAACTGCGGCTTTGTTCCCATTAGTACAGCGATATATTTTTTTTCCGAATTGAAGGGAATCTCGTCAATTTTGGAAAAAATTTCCTCCAACTCGTGCTTTCTTATCCCCACCTTGGCGGAAGCTTTCAATAAAGCTTTATCGGTGGGTCGGCCGTTTATTTTCCAAATGGGATACTGATCCTTTGGATTTTCAACAAAGGCTTCGTTGCAAAAAGCCAGTATTTTCATCAGAAGCACCTGATTCCTGCTGAAACTTTTCATGAAAGACTGGCTCCAATTGTTTTCTTCCGAGGAAGGAACTTCTTGTGAAAAAGTGATTGTCTTTGATACTTCCATTTTCCCTTTGGTAAGGGTAAGGGTTTTGTCGGTTGCGGCAATGGAGGTGCTGCCCAAAATTTCCACTGCCACCAGTTTGCGCACCAATCCTTTTCTCTTTAAAATCCTTTGCATACCCAGAGCCAGAATAACTGTCATTGCCACCGGTATGCCTTCCGGCACGGCTGCCACAGCTACTGCCACTGCAGTCTCGAACATTAACAAAACATCCTGGCCCTTGGCCACTCCTCCGGCGAAAATAAAAAAAGCGACAAAAGCTACCGCTATTCCTATGATTTTGCTGAAATGGGCCAGTTTTTTCTGCAAAGGGGTTTTTTCCTCTTCGGTTTCTCTCACCATGGAAGCCACCTTTCCCATTTCGGTATCCAGCCCGGTAGCCGTCACCACCGCTTTTCCCTTTCCGTCTTCCACCGTGCAGCCCGTATAGGCCATGTTGTCTTTATCGGCCAAGGGAATGTCTTTTTTCAGAGTCTCGGTAGCTTTCAAAGAAGCCAGCCATTCTCCGGTCAGGGCAGCCTCTCTTATTTTCAAATTGTGCGATTCTATTATCCTGGCGTCGGCGGGAACCTTGTTTCCGGCGGTCAAAAAGATAGTATCTCCGGGGACAAGCTCGGAAGCGTCCAACCTTCTTTCCGCCCCTTCTCTCAAGACTTCGGCTTCCATTTTGACCACTTTTTTCAAAGCGGCCAAAGCCTGGCTGGCCTTTTTTTCCTGGAAAAATCCGACACTGGCATTCAAAAAAACGGCGCTGAAAATGACAATGGCGTCGGCCCATTCTTTGAAAAACAAAATGACTCCTCCGGCGATTATAAGTATATAAATGAGAGGGCTTTTTATCTGGTTGAAAAGGATTTTCAAGCTGGAAAGGGGCTTTTCTCTCGGCAAAAGGTTTTTTCCAAACTTTTCCTGTCTCAAAGAAGCCTCCTCGTGAGAAAGGCCTTTTTCGGGATCGGCTTTGAGAAAATCAACGACTTCCTCCCAAGAAAGATGATGCCAGTTTTTCTGCTCCATTATTTTATTTTAACCTCAGGAAGAAATAATAACAAGAAGAGTTTTAACAAAAGAAAAAAGGGGTTT
>CAYMTT010000022.1:0-10656 GCA_964393465.1 uncultured Candidatus Saccharibacteria bacterium
GATTGAACATTGAAACCCTGCACCGGGAAGACTCAAGCTTCCTGGAGTTCAACGAGATAGGCAGGGCCCAGATTTCCACAAGCGCCGCTTTGATATTCGACCCCTACCAGAAAAACAAGAACACGGGCAGCTTCATTTTGATGGACGAAGATACCGACAACACGGTGGGGGCGGGAATAATCATAGACAAGGGAAAAACCCAGGAATCCACGAAAAATATGGCGGACCGGCTTTTCGAGCAGCTGCAGAAAAAGGGAGTCAAATGCAAAAAAGAGGACATTGAAGAAGCCATAAACCAAATGTATGAAAGTTAACAAAAAAGGCTTCACTTTGTGGTTTACGGGGCTCCCCTCTTCTGGCAAATCCACTCTGGCCGACAAGGTGGCAAAAGAACTCCGAGAAAGCTCTCCCTTGCCGGTCGAAAGGCTGGACGGGGACGTCGTCAGGCAAACCATCTGCAGGGATCTGGGATTTTCCAAAGAAGACCGCAAAAAAAACATAGAAAGGATATCCTACCTCTCTTATCTTTTGAACAAAAACGGGATAATCGTCATCACCTCTTTTGTCTCTCCCCAGAAGGAAGTAAGGAATCAAGCCAGGGAAACCATAGGCAACTTCGTGGAAGTATTTGTCAAATGCCCGGTCCAGGAATGCATAAAAAGGGACCCCAAGGGAAACTACAAAAAGGCGCTTTCGGGCCAAATTCAAAACTTCACGGGAGTTTCGGACCCCTACGAGGAACCCGACAACCCGGAAATCGTAGTGGAAACCGACAAGGAAACTCCGGAACAATGTATTGAGAAAATAATCGACTCCCTTAAAAAAATAGGATATTTGAAATAATGGAAGGTAAAAATTTTAAACTCGATTTTGTCGGAATAAGAATTCCAAAATGCGGAACAAGCTGGATTATCCAATGCTTGAAAGAACATCCGCAAATATGTTTTCCCGAAGGAAAGCATTTAGATTTTTTCAGGGACGAAAAATTATATGAGAAAGGACTGGAATGGTATGCTTCCTTTTTTAAACACTGCTCTCTGCAATCGATCAAGGGAGAATATCCTAAAATTTCCAATCCCAAAATTCCTCAGTTACTGAAAAGGAATTTTCCCGATCTCAAAGTATTGACTTGTCTGAGAAACCCCATAGAAAGAGCCTATTCTTTCTATTTTTACGACAAATCTTGGAAAGAAATACCTTCCGTGGAATTCGAAGAAATTTTGAATAACCCGAGATACAAAGATATTCGAAAAAATTACATTGAAAAAAGCCTGTATTACTCCCAAATCAAGAAATGGCTGGAAATATTTCCAAAAGAACAAATATTAATACTCATTTACGAAGATATAAAGAAAAATCCTCTTGCGTTTATTCAGAAAATTTATTCTTTCTTGGGCGCCGATTCCAAATTCGTGCCTCCCAGCGCAAATCAAAGAATAAACCCTGCATCCCAGAAAAGAATGCTGATTCCTCCTCCGATAGATAAATTCCGTTTTGAAAAAATAAAAAATCAAATCAGAAAGAATTGGCTTGGTGAAAAAGCCATAAAAATGGTTAAATTTTTTCTGAATCCGCTGACAAAATTGCTTGGAGAAAAAAACTACATCAAAAAAGTGAAATCTTCTCCGAAGCCTTCAATGAGGCCAGAAACAAGGCAACATCTCCAAGAAATATTCCAAGAAGATATTGAATCTTTGGAAAAACTTTTAAATAGAGATTTGAGCTTTTGGAAATGAATGTCAATAGAGAAATAAATCATTTGAAGAACCGGGGATATCAATTTCTCCGAAAAACCCAAAAAAAGACGGGCCTCGACAACGTCTATCTTTTCAAGGGAAGCTTCTGGCTAACGATAGGGAGAATAAGCAACATGCTTATCACCCTCGCTTTAGCAATGGCTTGGGCAAGATTTGTCCCCAAAGAGGTTTACGGCCAGTACAAATACGTTCTCTCTATTACCGGCCTTTTGGCTGTTTTTTCTGTAATGGGAGCCAATAAATCCGTTATAAGAGCGGTAGCTATAGGATGCAGCGGATCAGTCAAAGAACTGGTAAAAAACAGATTCAAATGGAGCACCCTGGCTTTATTGGCAGGATTCTTGCTGGCGGGATACTACTGGTACCAAGGAAACGACATGTTAGCGGTTTCCTTCATAATCGGAGGGGTTTTTGCTCCTTTAATTAATAATTTTTCCATTTTCAAAGGATATCTCACCGGAAAGAAAAACTTTAATCTTCAAACCAAGTTTTCCATAAGCAGGACTTTTCTGGCTTCAGCTGTGATTTTTTCCGCTCTTTTGTTGACCAAAAACGTAATTTATCTGGTTCTAATTTATTTTTCGGTTAACGCTTTATTGGAAGCAATATTCTATTTTTTAACTTTGAAAAAAGACCCTCCCAATGAAAAGGTTGATCCTGAAGCTGTAACTTACGGAAAACATCTGAGTTTAATGGGTATTTTATCTATGGTAGCTGAGCAAACAGATAAAATTTTGATCTTTCATTACATAGGAGCAGCGGAACTTGCTATATATTCTTTCGCCATCATACTGCCCGGACAAATAAACAGCGCTTTAAAAAATATAGGGGTTTTGGCTTTCCCTAAACTAGCTGCCAGAGAAGAAAAAGAGATTAAAAAAACTTTAAAAAAAAGAACCTTAATGATAGGAGGATTGTGGATTTTAGTGATAGCATTTTATATCCTGGCTGCAGGTTTAATTTTCAAAGTTTTCTTTCCCGCCTATATAGATTCGGTTTTTTACTCCAGAATTTATGCCTTGTCGCTTTTGGGAGGCATAGCTCTTATTCCAACAATTACCTTCCAAGCCAAAGCCAAAACTAAAATCCTCTATAAATACAACTTATCTATGGAGGCAACAAAAATAGCGATTTTGTTCTTTGGCGTTTACTACTTCGGACTGCTGGGATTAGTCTGGGGAATGGTGGCCTACCACTACCTAAGCGCCGCCACCGCCTTCTTTCTTTTCAAGCGGATGTAGCCCTATCTTTTTTGCCAGATAGTCGACGAACTCATTCAGCTCTTTGTCTTTGAGCACCTCTTCAAAGGGAGCCGTATACCAAAGATGCTGAAGGTTCAAAGTGGTGGAATCTTCAAAAATAGCAGAAAGAAAGTCTATCAATTCCTGTTCGTCGTGGGGATTCTTCTCCAAACACTCCTTTATCAGATAAGGGAGTTTTTCTATGCGTTCGGGCTGCTTCACCTGGGAAAGCTTATTGTAAAAAACGGAGCCGAAAGTGATAACCGGCTTTCCGAACAATGTCGCTTCCCAGCCGGCGGTTCCGGTTATTGTAAGCACCATTTCAGCTTTATTGATAATCTTGGTGGAGGGAATTGAAGGGTTTATCATCCTCAAATTGGGGATTTTTTTCAATTCTTTGTAAAAAGATCGGGACCGGTTGTGAAGCATGGCTGGATGCTCCTTGACGTACAGCCTGACGTCGGCAGGCAGGGACTTTGCAATATTCTGGATCAGGCAAAGCTGATTGACGTGAAAAGGGGCCAAAAGCAAAGTGGCAACTTCCGGATCTTCGTGAAGAGGGTAAAGAACGAATCTTTCATTTCTGGGATTTTCAAAAAACTCCCCGTATCCTCTCAATCTACGCAGATGCCTGGTAATCCTTTTTTTGAAAAAACCAAAAGGTCTTTCGGTGTAAGGATCTTTCCATTGGGATTCCTTGAAATATTTTTTGAAGTAAATAAGCACGCCTTTTGAAACTCTGACCAGCCAGGAAAATAACTTCAATTTTTCTTTCTGCTCCCAGGCCCAATCTTTGGGAGCTTGCCTGAATTTTTCCAGAGATTCTATCGCCTCTCTCCTGCAAGGGCTTTTATGAGTCCCCTGGCGGATAGATTCAAAAATCTTGTTAATATTTGTAAGATTCTCATAACAATTGTCATTCACGGTTATTCTGCCACCAATTCTCGTGTGGGTAATATAAAATATAGGAATTCCCATTTTCTCTGCCACTCTGTATAAAACATAAGTTCTCATGCTTCCAACTACTGGAAAAACTGCAAAATCAGGTTTTTTCTCCTTGAACATTTTTATTGCCGACTTAAACCTCACCTGTAAATGTTTGAGCATTTCCTCGTAGCTGCAAGCGGGCTTTCCCGGATAGGCAAGTTTGGGAGCACTCATGGTCAGATGCCGATCAACTCCGATTAGGGGCCACAAATTGGGAATCCCGTATTCTTTTTCCAATTCTTTTATATATTCCATATCCAGCGCCTCTTTTTTGGCAACTTCGTATAAATCTTCGTCTACAATCAAAGGGTCATATTTTATCTCTTTTTGGGATTTCAAAAACCTCTCAGCTCTCCTTAAAACCGAATAGCCGGAAAAATTATCAACTCCATACTTTTTCTTTAGAATAACGGCTATGGCATGGCCCAAAACCGAAAACCTGCGCTGGAGAATAAAAAAACCTGTCATCGTTTGGTCAGATTAATTAATATTTCTTCTACTTGGCCGATGTAATTTCTGTAATCGAATTCTTCCGCCCTGATTCTTCCTTTTTCTGAAAACTCCTGTCTTAATTCCCGCTTATTAATTAAAATTGACATTTTTTCTTTTAAATCTTTAACATCTCCGTTTTTAAATATCAATCCTGATTTTCCTACCGTTTTGGAAGGACATCCGTCAACGGGAACTACGACTGGCACGCCAAAAGCCATAGCTTCCACTATAGTCAAGCCGAAAGGTTCGGGCCAGCGAGCCGGATGCACAAACAAATCACTGTACTGATAGAAATCAAGTAATTTATCTCTGGAAATCCAAGGATAAAAAGTTACCAAATCGGAAAGGTTGAGATTCTCCGCTAATTTTTCCAAATCATTTTTTTCATCTCCCCCCAATCGAACTCCTCCCACTAAATGAAGATGGCATCTTTCTTTTTCTTCCAATTCCGAAAAAGCTCTGATTAACAAATCCACTCCTTTTCTGTAGTCCAAAGCTCCGGTGTATAAAATATGGAATTTATCGGAGGGCGCATGAAAAGGATAGCTTCCTTTTGGGTGTTTTTTTAACTCTATTACGTCTATAAAGTCGGGCATGGTCATAAATTTATCTTTGGGTAGGCCGGCTTTCTGGAAAAATTCAGCGATTTGGCTGGTGCAAAAAAACTTATCTATTGAATTCATCAGCCAAACTTCAAAAGTCCTTTCCAGTGCAATGCGCAACTTGTGCTTAAAAGATTTATTTTTTTTGAAAAGAGGAGGCTTTTTGTAAAAATCTTCAGTAAGGCGACAATAACCGTTAAGAAAAAAAACAACCGGTTTTTTACCGAAAAACTTGCGATATAAACCAGCTCCCAAAAATCCCGCACAGCCGTCGGAATAAAAAATATCGGTTTCGGGAGCGAATTTTTTTATTATTCCATAAATCCTTTTTTCAGCTAAAATCAAATTATATTTCTCGTTTGATTTTTTAATGTGCTCTTCAATTATCTGGTAAGGAGGCGGCTCTTTAAATTTATTCCCCTTGGGAGAAAGAGTGATTACCGAAACTTCGTGCCCCAATTGCTGAAAAACCCGGGCCTTTAAATCCAGACAAATATTGGAACCTCCGCCGTCCACCAAATTATGCTTCATTGTAATGAATTTTATCTTCATTAATTTTTCCAGTGGTTTAAATCTCTGCCCAATAATTTCTCCAAATTTTCTATATCTTCTCTGTAAAAATTCTGAAGATATTTACGAGTTTCTGGTTTAATTTTTATAATATTCGATGGTTCCGGCATTAAAAAATGGATTATTTTCTTTATGATATAATAAATTTTTAATCTCTTTGAATTTTTAATTAGCCATTCCCCGGTTCTGTGACCGTTTTGAAATTTAATTCTATATTTCATCAGCCAATTTTTTCTAGTAGTGAATACTCTTTTATTAGCCGCTTCGGGAATAAACTTATCATCAACTTCTAAAAATTTATATATCTTTTGAATAAAAGCAATGGGATTTTTTTGGATATCCTCATAAATCAAAACTAGAATATTTTCTTTAGGGAACAAATCAAAATATCTCTTCAGTTGTTTATAATATAATCCTCGCTCTACAATTTCTAAATCTTTTTTAACCGCTTTTTCAAAACTTAAATAATCCGAATTATCTTTCATATTGAAATCGCGAGCAATATTAAGATATTGAGAAAAAGCCCTATCTATGGGATTCCGCAAACAAGCTATAATTTTAACTCCGGGAAAATGCTTCTTGATTAAAGCGGACGCCCCTTCATCGTACAAATAGAATACGCTAAACTCCCCTTTTACGTAATCTTCCGGACAATGGTTAAAAAAACCTTGGTACCATTCCATTCCCTTGGCGTAGTTTTCCCGGCCGTCTTTTTTGTCGTGGACCGAATAAGTGGTGCTGAAAAAATGGACTTCCTTTTTGCGGGAACCGCAAATTTGGGGGTGTTGACAAAGACAATCGTAAATCCAGGTGGTTCCGGATTTCTGGGCGCCGATTCCGATAAAATCTATTTTAAACATGATTTAAGGCTTGATAATCTTTTTTATTTCCTCAATATTCTCATATTTTTATTACTTTTCCCTTTTTATCCGCGCTTTCTTTCAAGGCAAAAAGAATCTTTAAGGCTTCCAGCCCGTCTTTCCCGGAACTTACCGGCTTTTCTTTTCCCTCCAAACAGGCTACCACCTGGCCGGGAAAATATTCCATAAAACTCCTGGAAACTCCCCTTTCTTTTCCTTTTTCCAGCTGGAAATATCCTTTGTAATTCTTATTTTTCACCAATTTCCGGTATTCAATCTTTGAGCCGAGCTCTTTTAAAAACAAAGCTCCCTTGCTGCCGTAAATGTAGATTTCAAAAAATCCGTAGTTCTTGGGCAAGGATTGCACGGAAGCTAAAGCTCCGCTTTCAAAATGAATCTTTCCGTCAACGTTCGTTTTTTCATCGAAAGAAGTTTTTTCATTCTCCATCCCCCAAACCCAGTCTGCTTCTCCCATAAACAACCTCAAAAGGTCGACCAGATGGGTTCCATTGTTAAAAAGTCCGTTGTAGTAATAGGCTGTGGCCTGAAAGATCCTGCCCAACTTGCCCTTTCTGACATCTTTTGCCGTCTTTCTCAAAAAAGGATCGAACCTCCTGGTATGGTTCACGAACAGCAGGGATTTCGATTTCCGGCAAGCTTCTATCATCTCTTTTGCCTCTTTGGGATTGCAAGCGACAGGCTTTTCACAGACGATGGCCGGCACTCTGTGTTTTGAGGCCAGCTTCACCAGCTTTGAATGGGAATCTGCCCGGGTGGCGACAGATACGATATCAGGGCTTGTCTTTTCCAATAGTTCTTTGGCAGAAGAAAAAAGCGGTATTCCCGGAAAATATTTGGAAGCTTCCTTTAGCTGTTTTTTGTCCGAATCTGCCAATCCGCAAAGCTTTATTCTGGGATGCTTTTTGTAGGCGGCCGCATGAGTGCCCGGCCTCACCGCCTTTTGATAATTCCCCTCTTTAACCCCTATGTTCCCGCAGCCGATGACAGCGGCCTTGTATTTTTTACTTGCCATAATTAAAGCGCCTTAAATGGCCTTTGTGATATTTTTTGTAATAGTCCTTTCTCAAAAGAGCCATGCGCACGGAATCATAATAGCGGCTGTTGCGGTAAATGTCCTCTTTCAACAAGCCCTCTTTTTTATAGCCGGCCTTCTCATAGGCTCTTCCCGAACCCTTGTTATCTGCCGTGTATCCCAGATAGATTCTGTTTAAGTTCAGCCTGTCGAATCCGTAAAAAGTCAAAAGCTCCACCGTCTCTGTGCCGTAGCCCTTTCCCCAGAAAGACTTTTCTCCTATCAAAATGCGGGATTCCGCTTTTCGAGCGGTATCGTGGATCTCGTAAAGCCCGGCGTATCCCAAGGGCTTTTTTGTCTTTTTGTCGCAAACCAGGAAAATGACGTTGTTTCTTTCTTGCAGCTGCTTTTTGAAATCCGAAAAAACCTGTTCTGAATTTTTGGGTTTCTGCCCGGTAAACATGAAATAGGTGACCTCGCCGTCGTTGACCCATTTTGCAATCATTTCCGAAAGCTTCCTCAAATCCTTTATTTCAATGGGACAAAGTCCGACTTTTTCGCTTTGCAGAAAATATTTCATTTTTTGAGATGGTTAATTATATCTTCCATGGTGAATATTTTCTTTTCCGGATAAATCCCTTCGTATATCTTTTTGACGAATTCCAAATCGGATTCGTAATCTACCGTCCAGCGCAATTTCGACAGGTCTTCTGAATTCTTGAAATTGTAAATGCGGAACTTGTCCGGGTTATCCATGATGTACAAGGTCAAGCTTTCCCTGTAAAACGGGTCTTTCACTTCTTTTTGGAGCCTTTCCAGGGTGGAAAGGGGCAGAATTTCCAAATCCAGGCCGTCGGGAAAAGTCCTCGGGAAAATATTGGTTACAAGATCGAACTCATCCGGATTCTCTTTATAGAATCTTACCATTTTATCCAGCAATTCGGGATCCGCCAAGGGACAGTCCCCCGTAACTCTTACCATAGCAGAAGCTCCGTATTTTTCCACCGCCTCAAGGTGCCGGGAAACCAGATCTTTTTCGCTTCCCCGAAAGCACGGCAAACCGAGCCTTTCTGATTCTTCTTCCAAAGCGTCGTTTTCCTCATTGGTTGAAGTCGCCAGGACTATGCCGTCCAGCTCCTTTGAAGCTTTTAATCTCTCGAAAATGTGCTCTGTCAGGGTTTTGTCAAGGATTTTTCTCAGGGCTTTTTCTTTCAAGCGGGTAGAGCCCATTCTGGCCTGGATAACCCCAAGCACTTTAATATTGGAAAAGTTTCTGTTTGACATTCTGGTTTATTTTAAGAAGTTCGGGCCTCCTTTCAAAAAGCTCGACAACGTCTTTCATCCTGAAATGAGGATTTTTCCTGTAAAGCTCCCCGTATATCTCTTTTATAAGATCGTAGTCTGCCTGCTCGTCCAAGGTCCAGCGGTGAAAAGACAGGTCTTTTTCGTTCTCCACGTTCAAACACTGGAATTCTTCCGGCCTTTTCCTCAAATACAAGGTAACGTGTTCTCTGTCTTCTTTTTCTTCAGCTTTATTGTGCATTTCTTCCAAAGCCTTAAAGGTGAAAACTTCGGTATCCAGTCCCTGGGGATAGGTCCTTTTTCCCAGGATGTTGGCTGTATAGTCTTTTTTTTCTTTCAAAAAGGCGCCTATCACCTTGTCTATGACTTGTGGGTCTATCAAGGGGCAGTCTGAGGTGATTCTCACCACAGCGTCGGCTCCGGCCTCTTTGGCGGCCAGATAATACCTTTCCAGAACGTCATCTTGGGAACCCCGGAAAACGGAAACGGAATCGTCGTAGCCCTCAACCAAATCGCAAATCTGCTGATCTTCGGGGCTTATGGTGGTAGCGACAACAACCCGGTTTATTCTATCCGACTCCAGAACCCTGTCTATGACTCTCAGTAAAACCGGCTTTCCTTCCAAATTCAAAAGCACCTTGCCCGGCAGCCGGCTGGAACCCGTTCTGGCCTGAATTATGCAAACTATGTTCATGTTATCTTTTTGATAAATTTTACGGTTTTCAAAGTTGAATTCCCCCTGGCGTATTTATTGAAAATCGATTTATTCTTTCTGGCGCTTCTCCCCGAAAGAATTTTCTCCATAGCCTTGATAAGGTCTTTTTTCTCATAAACAGGCAGGGACAATCCCAGCCTGTTGCTTATCAAGGGATCATTTCCTTTCAGTTCGGGCTGATAGCTCAGAACGGGCTTTCCCCCGAGAGCCGCTCGGAAAAGAACGGCGGTATTCATTCCAAAAACCGCTTTTGAATTTTCAAGAAGGTTCTTTGAATCGGTCAAAGAGCAGTCCAAAGAAGTTTTCTTCATTATCCCGTCGAACTTTCTTTTGCACTTGGCCCTGGGGTGAAGCTTTATTTTCAACTTTCCCTCGAAACCCAATTTTTCCAAAGATTCAACGATGTCTTTTAAAACTTCTATTTCGTCGTATCCCGGATTTATTTTTAATTCGGAAAAAGGCTGGCTGAAAAAAGAAACGTATTCCCCTTTTTTCCCGAAAACCCTGAATTTGTCGAAAGCCGGATTGCCGACAACAACCAATTTTTTGCGGGGGAAATCGGCCTCTGCCATTTCCTTTTTCATGATCGGGTCTATCACCAAAATATAGTCGGGAAGAACTTTGCCGAAACGCAGCTTGTAATTGGACCAGAAATCAACCAGGGAAACGGATTTTATGCCTTCTTTTGCGGCCAGTTCCAGCATTTTTTTATCCACGGTTTTCCCTATGCCGGTGGCGGTGAAAATCAAATCCGGCTTTTCTTGCAGCTTGCCGGGCAGATCCTTGAAAAACGTTTTTACAACGAACTTTTTGTCTTTTTTCAGCTTTTCGATCACGGGAATTAAAGCTTCCTTTCCTCCCTGGTCGAAAGCTGCAAACCAGATTTTAACCTTTCTTTTCATATTTTTTCAGCTTGTCGGCGTGGTATTCTATTTTCCTCAAAGCTTTAATGAACGAATCTATCGTCTTTTCGGTTTTGGGAGGCTGGCAAAGAGTTGTAAACAGCAGCTCTTTTTCATACATTCTTTCTGCCACCGGACAAAGGCCCTTTTGATACTTTCTCTTTGAATCAGAAAGGGGAAAGGCGTCTTTTTTCC
>CAYMTT010000023.1:0-10311 GCA_964393465.1 uncultured Candidatus Saccharibacteria bacterium
AATGGCGAGCATTATTGTTATCGGCTATTTCGGGGCTATCGGTGTTGCGACGCTGCCTTTTAAATTCCCCTCCAGGACGCCGACGAATTTAGATGCGGGAGCCGACAAGCTTCCGACCAATTTTGCCAGCAGTTCTTCCCGGGTGGGAAGTTTGGCGATTGCCAGGGCTTTTTCGCCGTCCAGGCGTTCTTCGCCCACCAAGCCGCCGATAATCTTCAAATTTTCATTCTCTTTGGAAAAATCGTAGAAAATCTTAAAGGGTATGACTTGGTCTTCGTAGCCGAAGCCCAAAGCCACTTCCCCTTTTAAGTCTTTTACGTCGATATTCTCTTTTCCTTTGAAAGCCAGGTTTATCAGGGTTTTTTTGGCCACCTTGAACTCGCAGCCGCTTTCTTTCATTTTCTTTCTGAGCTTCTGCAGATCCCCCACTTTTACTCCGGAGATGTCGCCGAAAATAATCGATTTTTGGCGGTCGATTTTTTCTTTCAAATCCTGGAGTATTTTTTGCTTTTGGACTTTGGTTAAAGCCATAAAAAAACTGCGGTTATCCGCAGACAAATCCGGAGAAAATCTCCGAAAAGCTATTATCCTGGGCAGGTCTTATTTTTCGCCCGCCGTCTGCGGATGTTTCAATGTTAGCATTTTCAAATTTCCTGTCAAGCCCCGAGGTGTTCGGCCTTGGCTCTGTTGTGTTCTTGAAGAGTCCGGCTGAACACGGTTTCCCCTTCCGGCGAGGAAAGATAATACCAAAAAGGGCTCTCTTTCGGGTTTAGGGCCGCCTCCAAGCTTTCCAAGCCCGGGTTGCAAATTGGCCCCGGGGGAAGCCCGTAATGTTTGTAAGTGTTGTAGGGAGAGTCGATTTCGGTCTCTTTTTTGGATATTTTGGTGCTCTTTTTGCCGGTAATGTAGGTTAAGGTGGCGTCGGCCTGTAAAGGCATGCCGGCTTCCATTCTTTTGTAAAGGATGCCGGCCACTATTTCCTTGTCGTTTCTTGTTATCACCTCCTTTTCCAAAATTGAAGCCATAATGAGGTCGCTTTCTTGGAATTGCAGCTTGGAAGTTTTTCTTTGGAAGTTTTCTTTCATTTCGAGCACTACTTCTTTCGGAGAAGCGTCTCTTTTGAAAAAATAGGTGTCCGGAAAAAGATAGCCTTCTTTCGAGTAAGGGCTCAAAGGGTATCCCGCCGCATTCCAGAATTCTTCTTTGGAGAACATGCCTTTTTCCTGGAAGTAAAGGCCCAGGTCTCTCAGATTCCAGCCCTCAATGACGGTTGCTTTTTCCAGGATTATTTTTCCCTCCGCTATTTTTTCTGCTATTTCTTTTACGTTCATTGAAGGAGAAAGAAGATAAGTTCCCGCCTGCAGGTTTTTGGAATATCCGCCAAGCAGGGCGTAAATTTGAAAAGATCCCTGCCACCTTATTATCCCCTCTTCTTGCAGCTTTCCGGCTATGTCTTTTAAGCCCCGGCCTTTTTCTATTTTAAAGAAAACCTGTTTTTGGGAATCGTTATCCAAAGGCAGAAAAACCAGGCAGGCGAATACAGCCAGTGTGAGAATTATGGAAAATGTCGCTGTTTTTCTCTTCATATTAGGGGGACGAAGGAAAATCCCGGATATTCGGTTTCCCGAAAGCCTTGTTCGTTTCTTGAAACCAGCCAAATGGAAGAATCGACGGGTAAGACCATTCTGCCGTTGTTTTTAAGCTGGTCTTTCCAGGCTTGGGGTATTTTTCCTCTGATCGAGGCCGAACAGAGTATTTTGTCGTAAGGCGCTTCTTGGGGATATCCCTGCCGAGCGTTTTCACAGACGTATTCTACGTTCGAGAATCCGTATTCGGAAACGTTTTTTTGGCCGAATTCTTTCAATTCGGGGATCACTTCCATTGAAACCACTCTGCCTTTTTGGCCGGAGATTTCAGCCAGCAGGGCCGTGGTCCAGCCCGATCCCGACCCTATGTCCAAGATTTTGTCTCCGGGCTCCGGTTGGAGCTTTTCCAGCATAAAAGCCACGGTCAATGGCTGGGAGTTGGTCTGCCCTCCGCCTATGGGCAAGGGCTGATCCAGGAAAGCGAATTTTTTCTGGCCTTCCTGAAGGAAGTCTTCCCTTTTCACTTTTCTGAAGGCTTTGATTATTTCGGGAGTCTGCAGCCAGCCTTGTTTTATCAAATCATCTACGAAAGGCATATTTTGAAATTATATCCCGTCTCGAAAAAAAATGAAAGGGAGCCTTTTCAGGTTCCCTTTTCGAAATTGTGCCTTATTATTTTTACGGTCTTTTTGACGGAGCGCGTATCTCCGAAAATAATTTTCCAGGCGGAAGCCCGTATGTCCCTTTTGATTCTTTTCCCGCCTATGATTTTGTTCAGAACTTTGTTTTCCCGGATTTCACCCCGTATGAATTTTTCTTGGATCACTCCGCTGCCGTCCTGCCAAACGTATTTGATCAGGCCGATCACTTCTTCGATCATTAGGTTGCCAAAAAGTATATGCCAGGCCCAATGGAGATTGGGGTCGAGATCCAATTCGTTTTTCGGGCATCTTTCTCCTCTCCGGGAAGTGGGACAGACATGGTGTTTGGAATTGTGCTTTTTGCGGTTTCCGCGCAATATTCACCTCCTTGAAAAGAGCTGTTTTTTCAAGCATAACACGAAACAGAAAAATTGACACCCCTCTATAAAAATGCTTATATTGAATAGAGGTTTTGCATATTTAAAACAGAATAAAGGCAGTAAAAGGAGGTTGTTATGACCGCACGCCAAGAGCAGAAAAAGCTTGATTCCCGAATGGCCGAGCTCATAGAACGCGGGATCCTTCTTGAAGACCGGGGGGTCGAGAAGCTGCATCAGCAACTCTCGGAAGAATTCCCCGGAATCAAGCTGGATAAGCGCTATTTCAAAAGGAAAATAGAGCATATCATTTGGGCTCATCTGCCGGGAGTCGACAAGGCCCTTCAGGAGATAGTCCGCTGGAATATGGATGTGGAGGAGCATTTCTGCCCCGTTTACAGATATATTCCTTTGGACATAGTTAAAAAGAGAGCTGGTTGGCACCGGGGCATTACCACAAAGAAGCTGTCAGAAAAAACAGAAGGAGCCACTCTTCCTGGAATAGGAAGAATAGGGCTGGATTTGGACGACGAGGAGCTCAAGAGATTCAGAATGCCTTTTCATTCTTTCGGCAATCCCCTGAGAATCGAAGTTCAGGATTCCGAAAACTGGTCCTTGATGTTCCTTAACGGTTCCAATATCGGAACCAGGCACGGCAGCGATATCGTCGGAAACATTTCCAGGCGCGCTCTGAGCGACGCCCAAAAACGAGAAGATGTGGCCGTCATTGCCACCAACATCATCGCTTTGGATATGAAAAAAACCGCCGGCCCTCCAAAGGTCGGAAGGTCTCTGGTTTTCGGAGATAACGTCAATCCCCGATTGATAAAAGATCCCGAATACCGGTTCATGGTCGAAAAGATTATCAAAGATCATCCAGTGGACGAGGTTATTTACCGCACTCCCGAAGAGTTGGTGGACGACATTCTCGGCGGCTGGATAAAAATTTCGATCAAGCCCGACAACAAGCCAGAATACAAAGGACCGGTCTATGTAATCCTGGGACACAATGAAAACGATCTCATTCAAGCTGCCGCCTACTGGGAGCTAAGATGGTGGACCTTAAAGACTCAGGATATGCTAAAGGCCAAGTTGAGGCTTGTCAGAAAGGCCAAGAAAGAAGCCGAAAAAAAGCAGGATATAGAAAGGTACAAAGAACTGGAAGAAATTGAAAACAGTTTCCAGTCCAGGCTCAACCGCACCAAGATGAGCAGCATCGCCACCCAGGAATGGCATCGCTTTTACGAGCGGGCCAGGGCCGTGGTGGTAAAAAAGATAGAGAAAGCCATTCCCAATGCCAAAGTGATAGGTCAGGACGTGGCTTTTATCGAGATCGGCGGGAAGAAACTGGAAGTCCACGTTCCTCCGCACAACAAGATGACCGACAGGCTGCTGGCCAATTACGCCAATTCCTACGGTCCCAAAAATCTTAAAGAAAGCTTAGCCGATATTGCCGTTATCTGCCATGCTTGGGCTCCCCAGTTCAGGATGACAGTCAGGGAAGCCGATTACGACGGAAAACGAGGCTCTTCCAAGATGTTCGTCGCCCCGATAGCCGTCGATGACGCTTACCTGAAGAACGTTCTCGAAGCGAGTACGGTCAAGGATCATCCTCTGGCAAAAGCGGTGTTTTCTGAAAGCTTCAAATCCGGAGTTTTGAGACTGCATTCCGTCAACGGAGTGACAGACGCCGACGTTGTACCCACCCAAGCTCTGGAATCTTTCAAGCGGCGTTCTTCGGGCAGGAAGCTCACCTACAAGGGAGGTCCTGCCTATATCTGGGCCATGTTCGGTTCCGATGCCCATTGGGGCGGTAGATCCAAAGAATTCATTACCTCCAGGGAAACGGGAATGAGATTGGGAATGACCGAAGCCGTATTCCAGATGATGCGCCGCGACTCTTTGCTGAAAAAAGGCAAAATGAGGGTGCATCTCTTTGCTTCCCCAGACGATGCCACCCAGGGGCATCATTTTAAAGCCAGGACCCAGCCTCATCCTCATCAGCTTTCTCCTCACGCAATCGAGGCGGAAGCCGCAAAACTCAGGCTTAAATCTCAAAAAGCCAGAACCAAAAAGGAAATCCGGGAAATCCTGGATCAAATAGACAGGCTTTACAGCTTCCAGATAGAAAAGAGAGGATCTGATTATCCTCTCGAACAGATAATTCAGATGATGGAAAGAAACATCGAAATGAACGCCGACGCTTACCGGGCCATCCTGGACAGATTCAAAAGGGCCCAGTTGATAGTGCGCGGCGTCGGTGAATTCGTCAATCCCGAAGGAGGAGGATTCGATACCCGGAACTGCGGAATAATCGTTTTCGGATCCGGAAACCATTTTGAGCGCACCGTTGAAGGAGAATTGGCCGAAGGCCCTCTTTATGCCAAGCATTTAAGGGAGCTCTTGGCCCAGTTTCCCGAATGGCGGTTCAAGAAGGAAATTCTGGAAAAACTTGTGTCTGCTCCCCTCTACGGCGGAGAAGGCATAGGATGGTCAACCTTGCGGGTTCCGGGCGGCTACGAGTACGGATTCGAATTCCGTTCGACCCCCACCAGAATGTCCGGCTGGGGAGATCCCTTGCTGGGAGCCACCAGGAATATGGTTCAGAGAGGGAATTATTCCAGAATTTTCAACAACAGGCTTTTCTTGTCGGTATGCGGAGACAAGCACTTTTTCGGAGCGGTTGCCACCGATTTCGCATTTTACCACATGTGCGGAGCGGGAACCCACACTGACCGCTACGGAGAAAGGGGCTTTCCTCCCAACAATACGGGCGTTTCTTTTATCGGGATGCCCGCGGGAGGACCCGATTCCGGCCCCTTGCTGGTAAGAATACTGCCTTACGACGTCATCAGGGATTTCGTACAAGACAATCCAAGATCTTTCGACTGGGAGGCATTTCTGCCCAACCCGGTCTAAACAAATTAAAAGCCGAAACCTTTCAATGGTTCCGGCTTTTTTCTTAAACTAAATGAGCTTGCTCGTAGGGTACCTTTTTTGTGTAAGGTATTCCTCCTTGTCCCCAGATGCGGGTTCGGGTTTGTTCGATGCTCAGCACCAGGTTCGGATTATTTTCCAGTATCATCTTTTTCTCTTTTCGGCTTATCCTTCTTATTTCAAGAGTCAGAGGCTCTATCACCCAAACCGGCTGATTCCTTGCGATAAAGAAAGCGGCTTCATGTGCTACTCCGGCTCCCCATTTGCCGTCGAGGAACGTCTGGCATATGCATTTGTTGCATTTTGGGAGGACCATTTCGTAGAAATAGTCCATGCCGCTTTTAACGGGATGGTCCTTGTACATTTCTTTCCAGGTTTTGTAGCCTTCCTGATGGTGGGGCTGATTGGGGTTTTCGACGTCCGTTTTCTCTCCGAAGAAATTCCGGATGAGCTCAAGCAGCTTTTTTTCCAAATCGGTGCCGTAGCAGTTTATAGTATGGGCGAAATATACTCTGTCTCTTTCCACTCTTTCCTCCTTTAAATCTTTTCTAAGATGGCTTTCGCGGCTATTATTCCGGATATGGAAGATTGAACCAGTCCTCGGGTGATTCCGGCGCCGTCTCCGGCCACAAAAAAGTTATCTGAAGCTTCCAGGTCTTCCGTTGTCTTTATCCTGCTGGAATAGAATTTGACCTCGTTTCCGTACAAAAGGGTGTCGTTTCCGTTTATTCCCGGAACTATCTTGTCCAAAGCTTCAAGCATTCTGAGAATGGCGGTCAGGTGGCGGAAAGGAAGAGCGTAGCTGAGGTCTCCGGGAGTGGCTTCTACCAGAGTGGGATTTACCAGTCCTCTTTGTATTTTCTCCGGCTTGGATCTTCTTCCGTCCCGCAGATTGCCCAGCCGCTGGACCAGGACTTTGCCCGCCAGCATGTTGGCAAGTTCGGAAATTCTGCCCGCGTACTTGGTCGGCTCCTTGAAGGGTTCGGTAAAATTGGAGCTTACCAGAAGGGCGAAATTGGTGTTTTCGGACAGCCTTTTTTCGTGGAGACTGTGGCCGTTGACCGTGGTCAGCATGCCCTGGTATTTTTCCACTATCACTTCCCCGTAAGGGCAGACGCAGAAAGTTCTTATCTTGTCTTCGAAAGGTTCGGGATAAAAGATAATTTTCGGGTCATAGAGATAATCTGTCACCGGCTGTAGGATATGGGCGGGAATTTCCACTCTCACTCCGATATCCACTTGGGTGCTTCTGGGCTGGACTGCGGCTCCCAGTTTTTCGGCTTGTTCTGCCAGCCAGTAAGAGCCTCCTCTGCCCGGGGCCACGATCAGGAATTTGGAGCGGAAAACCTTGGGATTCTCTTGTCCAATTTGGGCCGAAAATCCTTCTTTTTCCCTGCGCAGAGATGTTATCGGGCTGTTAGGATGTATTTGAACTCCTCTTTTTTTGAGTTCTTGGACCATATTCCCGATTATTCTGGGCGAAAGGTCTGAGCCGAAGTGCCTTACCTTGGTAGGTATGACCTGAAGGCCGGTTACCGAAGCTTTTTCGACCAGTTCTTTTATCTTGTCGCTGTTGTTTTCATAGCTTTGGGAGCGGCCTCCGAATCGGCTGTAGGTCTTGTCCACTTCTTCGACCAATTCAAGGAAGCTATGGAATCCCACTATGGAAGCCAGGATTCCGCCGACTTCCATTGATTTGGGATAGTCGGGATTGGGCAGAGTCAGTTTTCCGTCAGAGAAAGATCCCGCGCCTCCTATTCCCGAAATCAGGTTGTTCTCGGTTCTTTTTTGCCGGTAGCCGCCCTTTTCGAACATTATAATTTCCAGCTTCGGGGATTTGGACAGTTCAAGCGCAGCAAAGAGCCCGGCCGGGCCCGTGCCGACTATTATCACTCTTTTCTTTCCCAAAAGTCACCTCCTATTTGTCAAAGAGCTTTAATTTTTTCTTTATCTTTTCCAAAAATCCTATTCTGTCTATCATTAAAATTCCGTCCAAATGGTCTATTTCGTGCTGAATTACCCGAGCTGAAATTCCGACGGCCTTGCCCGATAGATTCCTTCCTTCCAAATCCTGGGCCTTAAACTTGATTTCTGCCGGCCTTTTTACGTTAAGCCAGATTCCCGGCAGGCTCAAGCATCCTTCTTCAAGCACGATTTTCTTGAAACTTTTTTGGGTTATTCTGGGGTTTACCAAAACCTGCGGTCCTTCTTTGTCTTGGACAGCTATGATTCTTTTCAGCTCTCCCACCTGGGTGGAAGCCAGCCCGATGCCGTCTTTTTTTTCCATGGTTTCTGCCAACTTTAAGCCGAACTCTTTTATTTCCGGAGTGATTTTCTCAACCTTTTCGGATTTTTTTCTGAGAACGGGATCGGGATATTTTTTGATTTCCAACAATTGCATATTCAAACCTTTTTCAGTCTACCACTTGTTTTAAAAAAATCAATATATAAAAAGCGCCGGAAGTCGCCCGGCGCTTGTAAAAAATGGCGGCGCAGATTCTCATTCGTATCTTCTCAAAGCTTCCACCGGCTTCATTTTGGCCGCCCTTCTGGCCGGAAAAAAACCCGAAGTGCAGCCGACCAAAAACGAGAAAGAAAGGCCGAAAATGATTATTCCCGGCGAAAGGGAGGCGGTGAACGGAAAAACGGGATGCATCTGGGCGTAGAATTCTATTCCCTTGGCCATAGCCATGCCTATAAAAGTTCCTCCGACTCCTCCGCCCAATCCTATTATTCCGGCTTCAAAAAGAAATATTGTGAGCACGGCTGAGTTTTTGGCCCCTATCGCTTTCATTATCCCTATCTCCCTGGTTCTTTCCCTGACGGCCGTGAACATGGTATTCATTATCCCTATTCCACCGACTACGATGGCGATGCTGGCAAACCCGATGACCGCCACCTGGATTATGGCTAGGATGTCCCCTGCTATATCTTCCATTTTTTCGGAGGTGATGACGCTGAAATCGGATTCGTCGGTTCCCACCCTTCTTTTTCTGGTTTCTTGAAGATTTTCCCTGAGGTCTTCTGCCACTTGGTCGGCTTGGCGCCCCTCTTCAATCTTTGCCATGGCCATTTGGGCAGTTCCCCGTTTTTCTCCCGTTAAGTTTTGATAAATGGGGAGGTCTATGTAAACGGAGGTGTCGTCCTGCTGGTTTCCCAGAGAACTGAGGATTCCCACCACCTCGAATTTTCTTCCTTTGATGGAAATTTCGCTACCCACTTTGATTCTTTCCTTGAAAACTTCGGTTTCCAGTTGGCTGCCGATAATGGCTTCCCTTTTTCCTGATCTCGGCCATTCCCCTTTTTTCAGGCTCCAGCCCTGGAAGTTTTTCATCACCTCCAGGCTGTTTTCCCAATCCAATCCGGTGGTGAATACGGTTTTCCCTTCGTTTTTATACCTCACCACCAACCCTTGATAGGACATGGTGAGGACGGTTTCCACACCTTCCGTTTTCTTGATGGCATTGATATCTTCCCTTTCCAATTCGGCTCCGGAAATGAACATGGACATGGGGTTGGAAAAACTGCCGGGCATTACGAAAATCATTTCCCCTCCAAGAGAATTCAGCTGCCGGGTAATTGTATCTTTCAGGCCCTCGGACAGAGAAAGCAGCGACACTATCAGAAAAACCCCTATTACGATGCCGAAAATCGTAAGCCAGCTCCTTAGAGACCTGCTTTTCATATTCCTCAAGGCTATTTTGGAATATTCTTTTATTTCTTCCATGCGTATTTTTCGCTTTGGGCGTGGTTTTCCAATACTTGCCCGTCTTTGATATTGACTATTTCCTCCGAATAATCGGCAATGTGCGGGTCATGGGTGACCACTACGACCGTTTTTCCCTTTTTATTGTGGTAGTCGGTTAAAATCTCCATTATTTTTTTTCCGGTTTGAGAGTCGAGATTTCCGGTCGGTTCGTCGGCTATGACCATTTCCGGATCGTTGGCAAAGGCCCGGGCGATGGCCACTCTTTGGCGCTCCCCTCCGGACAATTCGGTCGGCTGGTGCAGAATCCTATTTTCCAAACCTAAAGAGGATAGCAAATTTTCTGCCTTTTTTCTCCTTTCTTTTTCTTCGATCCCTTGAAAGACCATGGGCAAAGCGACGTTTTCCAGGGCGCTGAGGTTGGGAATCAAATTAAACTCCTGGAAAATGAAACCTATCTCTTTCCCTCTCAGCTGGGAAAGCCGGTCTTCGGACATGGAAACTACGTCTTTGCCTTCCAAGAAAACTTTCCCTTTTGTGGGAACATCCAAGCACCCTATCATATTCAAAAGAGTGCTTTTACCCGAGCCGGAAGGACCCATTATGGTTACAAAAGAACCCCGATTTATTTCGAGGTTCACTCCTTTCAAAGCGGATAATTCCACTTTGCCGAGCCGGTATATTTTCCAGACGTTTTCAAGTTTTACGATTGTTTTTTCCATATTATCTGAGAACGACGCTTTCTCCTTCAGAAATTCCTGAAATCACTTCTATCAGGTCGTTGGCACCTTCCAGTCCAAGCTCCAGCTCCCGCGTTTCTTTCCGGCCGTCTTTGAAAACTTCCACTTTGTTTCTCTCGAAAACGGCGTCTTCAGGAACCGCTAAAATCCCTTCTTTAAAATCAGTTCTTATGTAAATGTCGGCGGTCATTCCAGGTTTCAATGATTTTGGAGCTTCTTCTATGCTGACGGTAACTTCGTAATAGACCACCTCTTCCACGATTTTTTCCGCCGGATTAACGGAAAGGACTTTTCCCTTGAAGGTTTCTTCTGGCAGGGCAACCA
>CAYMTT010000024.1:0-9582 GCA_964393465.1 uncultured Candidatus Saccharibacteria bacterium
TGGTTGCCGGGGAAAGAAGGTTGCTGGCAGCCAAAATGGTCGGACTGAAGCAGGTGCCCGTGATAGTCAGAGATCCGACAGAAAAAGAAAAACTGGAAGTTTCCCTGATTGAAAACGTCCAAAGGCTTGATCTGAACGCCATGGAAAAGGCGGAAGCCTATAAAAGACTTCAGGAAGAGTTCAATCTTTACCAAAAGGATATAGCCAGGATGGTGGGAAGAAGCCGGGAGGCGGTAGCCAACACCATGCGCTTGCTCGATTTGCCCCCTGAAATCAGGCAGGCTTTAAGAGAAGAGAAGATTTCCGAAGGCCATGCCCGCGCCATACTGGCCTTGCAGGATCCTCAAAAGCAAAAAACCGTTTTTGCCAGAACGGTTAAAAACGGTTTGAACGTAAGGGAGGTGGAAGGCCTGACTCAGAAAATGAATATTTGGAAACCGGTGGCCAAAAAAGAGGTTTCTTTCGCAGACAAGGAGATAAAAGATTTGCAGGAACAGGCCAAGCAGGCTTTGGGGACAAAATCCTTGAAAATAAGGATGGAGCTTGGGAAACCAAAACTGGTAGTGTTTTTCAAATCCAAAAAGGAACTGGAAAATTTGTTGAAAAAGTTAAAATAATTCAGCCGCTCTTTTTCACTTCGGTCACCCCTTTTATTCTTTTTAACTGATCGAACAGCCCGTTTAACTGTTCCAGTCCGGAAATTTCCACTTTAGCGTTGATGACAGCCTGTTTTTCTTGGCCCTGGGATTTGGCTTCGTAGTTCAATATGTTTATTCCCATTTCGCTGATGGCCGAAGAAACATCCCTGAAAAGTCCCACTCTGTCTTCTGCCAACACTTTGAAAAAGACGGGATAAAGTATTTTTTCGCCTTCCGGCCATTGGGCTTCAATTATTTTTTGAGGCCATTTTTTTTGGACTTTTTCCAGGTTTTTGCATCCGACTTTGTGTACGGAAGCTCCGTGTTCCCGGGTGATATAGGCTTTTATCTTGTCCCCCGGTTGGGGCAGGCAGCATTTGGCCAAATGCGTCTGGATTCTCGATTGCCCGGCCAGGGAAATGCCCGGATCCTTTTTTCCGGCCTTTGGCATTATTTTCGGAGGGGAGATGGAAAAAACATCCTTTTCTTTGAACAGGGCCTTGAAAACCTCTCTGGGTGAGACTTCTCCTTCCCCCACAGAAACCGTGAGCGTTTCCAGGCTCTTGTATCTGAAGGTTTCCAAAAGTTTGTCTTTTTGTTTTTGGTCGAGCGCCGAAAAGGGAATGCCCTTCATTTGCTTGAATGTCTCGTCCAGCAGTTTCTTTCCCCGTTCCAGGTTTTGAGGGCGGGATTCTTGCTTCAGCCAGTTTTTTATCCTCGAGCGGGCCATACTGGTTTTGGTGAATTCCAGCCAGTTGCGCGATGGAGTTTTGTTTTTCTCGGTAATGATTTCCACCATGTCTCCGTTTTTGAGGACGCTGGAAAGAGCGACCATCTTTCCGTTCACTTTGGCCGCCGAACACTTGTTGCCAACTGCCGTGTGGACCGCGTAGGCGAAATCCACCGGAGTGGCTTCTTCGGGCAGGTCGATTACGTCTCCCTTGGGAGTGAAGACGAAGATTCGGTTTTTGAAAAAGTCTATCTTCAGCCTTTTCCAGAATTCTTGCGGGCTGGAAATTTTATTCTGCCATTCTTTCAATTGGGAGACCCAGGCGAATTTTTTCCTTTCCGTCTTAAGGTTGATTCCTTCTTTCTCTGCCCAGTGGGCGCAGATGCCGTATTCCGATTCCCGGTGCATTTGATCGGTTTTGATCTGTATTTCGATTATTTTTCCCTCCAGGCAGAATAAAGTTGTATGCAGGGCTTGATAGCCGTTTGGCTTGGGAAAGGCTATGTAGTCTTTGATTCTTCCCGGTAGCGGTTTCCATAATTTGTGCAGGATTCCCAAAGCTTGATAGCAGGTTTTGACGTCCTCGACTATGACCCTCAAGGCCACCAGGTCGTAGATTCTGTCAAAATCAGTTTCGTACTTCAGAAGTTTCCGATAAAGGCTCCAGTAGTATTTCGGGCGGTAATGGACGTCGATTATCTTTATCCCGTTTTTTTTCAGATTTTTAACGAGGACGGATTTCACCCTTTCCAGGTATTTTTCCCTGGCTTCTCTTTTTTCCTTGACGTTTTTCATCAGCCATTCGTACTCTTTGGGATAAAGGTAAGAAAAAGCCAAATCCTCCAGTCTTCCCTTCATGTCTTCCATGCCTAGGCGGTTTGCCAGAGGAGCGAATATCTCCATGGTTTCCAAGGCTATCCTTTTTTGTTTTTCGGGCGGCAGGGATCCGAGAGTTTCCATGTTGTGGAGGCGGTCGGCCAGCTTGATAAGAACGACCCTGAGATCTTGCCCCATGGCAAAAAACATCTTTCTGAGGTTTTCGGCTCTCAAATCTATTGGTTCCTGGAGCCTTTCTTGCGCCGGTTTCACTTCCAGTCCTTTTTTGGGATAGCGTATTTTTCCCAGTTTGCTCACTCCTTGGACCAGAAAGGATATCTTTTTGCCGAACTCTTTTTCCAATTCCTGCGTCGTCCTGGGGGTGTCGTCGAGCACGTCGTGCAGAAAGCCGGCGGCCACCGCGTTCGAATCCATTTTCATTTCCGTCAGAATCCGGGCCACTTCCAGGGGGTGTTCGACATAGTCTTCCCCCGAGGATCTTTTTTGGCCCAGATGGGCTTCTTTTGCGAAATCGAAAGCTTTCCGGATTAGTTCGGGATTGGAATTCTGCCGGACGATTTTTTGGAGAATTTTTTCCGTCATATGGATTACAGTTTATATTACAACGGAAAAAGCCGGAAATCAAGGAATAAAAAAGCGCCTCTTTTCGGGAGGCGCGATTTTATCTCTTGTAGTCGCATTCCTTGTTGGAGCACTTGATCTGTTTTCTGCTGGTTTCTGTCAGGAGAGAGCCGCACTTGGGGCAGGTTTCATTGAGCGGCTTGTCCCAAAGGGCGAAATCGCATTCGGGGAAGCGGCTGCATCCGTAAAAAATCTTGTTCTTCCTGGTTCTCTTTTCCAAGATTTCCCCCTCTTTGCATTTGGGGCATTGGATCCCTAATTTGTTTTCCGGCAGGGATTCTGTGTATTTGCATTCGGGGTATGAGGAGCAGGCATAGAATTTTCCGAATTTGCCCAGCCTGATTACGAGAGGGGAGCCGCATTTGGGGCATTTTTTTTCGGTTTCTTGCTCCGTAAATTCCTTTTTGGAAACTTCTCCGTATTTTTTATTGAGGTTTTCAATGAAAGGTTGGTAGAATTTTTCCGCCACTTTTTTCCAGTTTTCTTCTCCTTGGGCGATTTTGTCGAGCTCTTCTTCCATTGCGGAGGTAAACCCCGTGTCCACTATTTCGGGAAAGTGTTTGACCAGGAGGTCGTTTACCACCGTTCCGATTTCGGTGGGGCGGAAGAATCTTTTTTCGTTTTTCTCTATGTAGTTTTTTTCCTGTACGTTGGAGATTATCGGAGCGTAGGTGGAAGGGCGCCCTATTCCTTCTGATTCCAAGGCTTTTATCAGGCTGGCTTCCGAATATCTGGCCGGTGGCTGGGTGAAGTGCTGGCTGCGTTTTAATTCCAGAAGTTCCAAAAGATCTTTTTCTTCCAATAAGGGGAGTTCTTTTTCTTCGTATTTCAAGGGATAGACTTTCAGAAACCCTTCGAATTTTAAGGTTTGCCCCGCAGTTTCGAACCCGCAGTTTTTTGCCGAAATTTCGACTTTCGTCGAATCAAAGAGAGCTTCTTTCATTTGGCAGGCGATGAACCTTTTCCAGATTAAATCGTAGAGCTTCAGCTGGTTGTCTTTCAGGCCGGATTTTTCGGGCATATTTTGGGCGAAGGTAGGCCTGATGGCTTCGTGCGCTTCCTGGGCCTTCCCCTTCGTTTTGTATTTTCTGAATTGGTGGTATTCCCGGCCGTATTTTTGCTCGATGAACTTTTTGGCGCTTCCCAGAGCCAGGGAAGAAAGGTTTACAGAATCCGTCCTGTGGTAGGTTATTTTTCCTGTTTCGTAAAGCTGCTGGGCGATTCTCATTGTCAGTTTGGCCGGGAACTTGAAGCGCCGCCAGGCTTCCTGCTGCAGGGTTGAAGTGGTAAAGGGCGGCAGGGGATTCCTTTTGGTTTGTTTTTTCTGGACGGAAACCACTCTGTATTCTGCCCCTTCCAAGTCTTTCAGGATTTTTTCCGCCTCTTTCCGGCTTTTTATCTCTAATTTATCCAAGGGCTTTCCGTCTTTTTTTGCCAGCTGGGCTTCAAAAGCTTTTTCTTTTTTCAGTCGGGCTTCGATCGTCCAGAATTCTTCCGGTTTGAATTTTTCTATTTCCCTTTCCCTTTCGACTACCAGTTTGACGGCTACCGATTGCACTCTTCCGGCAGACAGTCCTCTGGCCACTTTTTTCCATAAAAAGGGCGACAGCTTGTAGCCGACCATCCTGTCTAGCACTCTTCTTGTCTGTTGGGCGTTGACCAGGTTCATATCCAGTTTCCTCGGTTTTTTCAAAGCTTCCTGGACGGCGCCTTTGGTAATTTCATGGAAAGCTATTCTCCGGTAATCTTCCAGCTTAAGCACTTCTTTGAGGTGCCAGGCGATGGCTTCTCCCTCCCGGTCTTCGTCGGTGGCCAGAATCACCGAGTTCGATTTTGCCGTTTCCTCTTTCAGAAGTTTAACGTTTTTTTTGGCTTTTTGGGGGACTATGTATTTGGGCTCGAAGTCCTCGGCCACGTTTATTCCGAATTCGCTTTTGGGCAGATCCCTGACATGGCCAAAAGAGGAAAGAACCCTGTATTCGGGGCCGAGAAAAGATTGCAGGGTTCGGGACTTGGTCGGACTTTCCACTATTACCAATGATTTCGATTTTTCCGTCATGTGTTTTTTAAATCATAAACCAATTGTCTTTATTCCACAAGGATCAGCTCTTTTTCATTTTTTCCAGGGCTTGCGAAAGCATCTGGCAGTAAAGGTTCAGGCCCACCTGGTTTACGCTGCCCGACTGCTCCTTTCCGAGGATGTTTCCCGCCCCCCGTATTTCCATGTCTTTGAGGGCCACCCTGTAGCCCGAGCCGAGGTCTTTAGCTTCTTTCAGGGCCTTGAGCCTTTTTCTGGCCAGTCCCGAAAGGTTTTTTCCGTAGAAGAAATAAGCGAAAGCCTGCACTTGGGCTCTGCCTATCCTTCCTCTTATCTGATAGGCCTGGGAAAGCCCCAGTTTCGTGGAGTCTGCCACTATCAGAGTGTTGACGTTGGGCAGGTCCAGGCCGTTCTCTATGATAGTGGTGGCCGCCAGCACGTCGGTTTTTCCGTTTTGGAATTCTTCCATGGTTTTTATCAGTTTTTTCTCTCCCATCTTTCCGTGGGCCGTTCCTATTCTGGCTTTCGGCGCCAGCCTTTGGATCATTTTTTTGGCCGATTCCATGGTTTCTATCCGGTTGTGGAGATAATAGACCTGCCCCTTTCTTTTGATTTCCTTTTCTAAGGCTCGCTTTACCGTTTTTTCCGACCAAGGCTTGATGAAAGTTTCGACAGGCAGCCTGTATGGCGGGGGAGTTTGTATCAGGCTTATGCTTTTCATGGAAGAAAGAGCCAGATAGAGGGTTCTGGGAATGGGGGTGGCAGAAAGAGAAAGCACGTCCAAGGAAGAGCGCATTTTTTTGAGTTTTTCTTTTTGCTTTACCCCGAATCTCTGCTCGTCGTCTATGACCAGAAGGCCGAGGTTTTTGAATTCCACGTCTCCCGAAAGCGCCCGGTGGGTTCCCACAAGCAGATCGGTTTGTCCGCTTTTCAGCTCTTCGATGACTTTTTCCTGCTCTTTTTTTGATTGCAGCCTGCTGAGCATCCTTACCTTCAGGGGCAGGTTTTCGAGCCTTTTTTTGAAATTCTGGTAATGCTGGGAAGCCAGAATCGTGGTCGGGCATATCAAGACTGCCTGATAGCCGGAATTGACCGCCTTGACCATGGTTCTCAGGGCCACTTCCGTTTTTCCAAAACCTACGTCTCCGCAGACTATCCTGTCCATCGGAGTTTCAGATTCTTCCAGGTCCTTTCTGATGTCTTCCATAGCCTGGACTTGGTCGGGAGTCTCCTCGTAGGGAAAGCTGGAAGCGAGCTCTGCTTCGATTTGGCCGCTTTCCCGGTAGGGAGGCCTTTTGGATATTTCCCTTTTGGCATATATTTCCAGAAGCTCCTTGGCCAGTTTTTCTGCTTCCTCTTTGACTTTTCTTTTGGTCTTTATCCAGGTCGGGCTGCTCATTCTGGATATTCTGGGTTCTGCAAATCCCACATAGCGGGAGAGCTTTCTTTCCAGTCCTTTGGGCACATAGAGCCTGTCTTTCTTGGCGTATTCCAGGACGTAGTAGTTTTCGGAAAATCCGGCGAACCTTCCCACTCCGTGGTCCAGATGGACCAGGTAGTCTCCGTTTTTCAGGTTTCCCAGCTGGGAATATATTTTCTGATACCTGAGCTTTTTTTTCAGCCTTTCTCTGGCCGATTTCTCGCTTTCTATCTTTACGGGGAGCTCGGATATGTTTTCTACAAGGTCTCCGTAAAACTCTATCCTTACGGCTTTTTCCCCGTTCAAGGGAAAAACATCCACTATTCCTCCTCTTTTGGAAACGTCTCCCGGTTCCGAAACCTGCTGAACCCTTTCGTAGCCCATTTCGTCCAGTTTTCTCAAAAGATGGGAAATCCTTGCCTTGCCGTCTTTTTCCAGAAAAACCGTATTGTCTTCGAAAAAGGACTGGGTTTTCCTGGCCCCGAGAATTTTTTCCAGATTCTCTTTGAACCAAACGTTCGGCCGGTCCAGAAAATACGGGACGACCGCGGCTATCAATATTTTTTCCTTTTGGGGGCCTTCTTTCATTTCCGTTTTTATATAGTTTATTCCGCCAGGTCTTGTCAAGGCGGGCAAAAATCGGAAAGCCGGGTTTTGAACCCGGCCTTTTCAAATTTTTTCCAGAGCTTCCTTTATGGCCTTGTCGACGGATTCTTCTTCGCTTTTGGAAAATTTTTTCAGGACGAAGCTTTCCACGTTTTTGGGCTTTCCCCTTTGGGGGCGGATGCCTATTCTCAGCCTCCAGAAATCCCTGGTTCCCAGCTTGTCGATCACCGATTGCACTCCTTTGTGTCCGGCGGGCCCCCTGCCTTTTTGGATTTTAAATTGGCCCAGGGGCAGATCTATGTCGTCGTGGGCCACCACCAGGTCGTCAGCTTTTATTTTCAGCCTTTCTGCCAGCTTCTTTACCGGCTTTCCGGAAACGTTCATAAAAGAGCCGGTTTTAGCGGCGATAAGGTCTCTTTTTTTGCTTTTTTCCAGCAGTTCCGCCGCTCGGTATCCTGCGTTGTGCCGGGTGTTTTCGTATTTTTTTCCGGGATTGCCCAATCCCACCATCAGTTTCATGTTGGTCCATTATACCACCGCCTTGCTTTATTTGAAAATATCGGTTATAATCTATAATAGTTATGAGGAATTTTCTTTTGTTTTTCGGGGAAATATTCAAAATAGTCGTCATCGCCCTGGTGATAGTAGTGCCTATCCGCTATTTTATATTCCAGCCGTTTTTCGTTAGGGGCCAGTCCATGGAACCCAGCTTTTACAACGGCGATTATCTGATAATCGACGAGATAAGCTACAGGTTCGATTCTCCCGAAAGAGGCGAAGTCGTCGTTTTTAAATATCCCGATTATCCTTCCCAAAAATACATAAAAAGGATTATAGGCCTTCCCGGCGAAACGATTGAAGTTCGGGACGGGAAAGTTTTAATTACGGACCGGCAGGGAGAGACATTTGCGCTTGAAGAAAAAGATTATCTTTCCTCTTCCTTCACTCACGGAAACCTTGAATTGAATTTGGGCCGGGGGGAATATTTTGTCATGGGAGACAACAGGCCTTTGTCTTCCGATTCCAGGCGCTGGGGGGAATTGCCCGAAGAATACATAATAGGCAAAGTTTTTTTCAGGGCCTGGCCGTTCGCCGCCCTGGCCAAAATAGAGGCGCCCGAATACTAAAATATGAAAAAGCCAAAATTCCAAGCTCCAACCGGGATGCACGATATTCTGCCAGAAGACCAGCATTATTTTCAAAGGGTCTACGATACGGCAGAGAATATTGCCGATTTTTACGGATTCTCGAAAATAGAGACTCCGATTTTGGAGGAAGCCGAGCTTTTTTCCAAGGGAATAGGGCTTTCTACCGACATCATCGAAAAGCAGATGTACGGGCTGAGGACCAGGGGCGGAGATTATCTTGCCCTGAGGCCGGAGTTTACGGCCGGTTCCGCCCGAGCTTACATTGAGCACGGCATGTTCAACTGGCCCCAGCCGGTCAAACTTTACGCTTCCGGCCCTCTCTTTCGCGGGGAAAGGCCGCAGGCGGGGAGATACAGGCAGTTCCACCAGATTAATTTCGAGATTTTCGGGGAGCAGAACGCCGCCATGGACGCCCAAATCATCCAGATATTCTTTAACATTTTAAAAGAGCTGAAATTCAAAGACTTGATAGTGGAGATAAACAGCATCGGGGACAATCAGTGCCGCCCTTACTACAAAAAGCTTTTGGGCAACTATTTCCGTTCCAGAAGCAGTTCTTTGTGCGCCGACTGCCGGAGGCGTTTGAAAGAAAACCCTTTGCGCGTTCTGGACTGCAAAGAAGAAAAATGCCAGCCTGTCAAAAGCCAGGCCCCCCAGATAGTTGACCATCTCTGTGAAGAGTGTAAAGTTCATCTTAAGGAGGTGTTGGAATTTTTGGACGAAATAGAGCTTCCTTACCGCTTGAGCCCTCATTTGGTGAGAGGGCTGGATTATTACACCAAGACCGTTTTCGAAATATTCGAAGATACCGAAGCCGGAAGAGAAATGGGAGCTTTGGTCGGAGGCGGCAGATACGACGCTCTTATCAAAACCCTGGGAGGAAAAGACACCCCCGGCTGCGGAGGAGCTGCCGGAGTGGAAAGAATAGCCGAAACTTTGAAAAAGAGATCCAGGGGGCAGGTTCCTTTCCAAAGAAAGAATTTTTTCCTGGCCCAGCTCGGAGGTTTGGCTAAAAGAAAGAGCCTCAAATTAGTGGATGATTTCAGGAAGGCCAGAATTCCGGTGGCCGAATCCCTGGCCAAGGATTCTTTAAAGACCCAGCTTAGGCTGGCAGACAAGCTCGGAGCCTCCTATACCTTAATACTGGGCCATAAGGAAGCTTTGGAGGGCACCGTTATTTTCAGGGATATGAAGACGGGCAAGCAGGAATCGGTTAAAATGGAAAAAGCAGTCAAAGAAGCCAAGAAAAAAATGAAAAAACGTTGATATATGGACTGTCTTTTTTGTAAAATAGCTAATAAGGAGGTTCCCGCCGACATAGTTTACGAAGACCGAAAGATAATCGTTTTCAAGGACATAAATCCGGTAGCCCCCGTCCACCTTCTCCTGGTTCCCAAAAAGCACATTCCAACAGTCGATCACATAGAGATGCAGGACAAAGAATTGATAGGAGAAATGTTCATAGTGGCAAAGAAAGTTGCCGGGGAGCAGGGATTGGCCGAGAACGGTTACAGGTTGATTTGCAACGTCGGCAAGGACGCCGG
>CAYMTT010000025.1:0-7012 GCA_964393465.1 uncultured Candidatus Saccharibacteria bacterium
ATATTCTTCTACTTCTCTTTCTGGAATATATTCAATTTCTTTAACTCCTTGCCACTCTTCCGGAATTTTAAATTTATAATCGTCTATTTCATTAATTACCCGATAATCTCCTGTAAATAAACACTTATCCACTTTTATTCCTTCGGGCAAAGTTTTATTCAATTCTCTAACATTTTCATTTTCTTGCCACCAATAAAAAAAACCTCCACCGATAAAACATAAAATAATAACTAAAAAGACGATTTTTTTAATCATGCGGATTTTTAAAAATTTATCGTACTGACCCTATATTACAAATTAAATTAGTTATGTCAAACTGAGCGAAGCCGAACTTTACTCAAAATTACAATCCGCTAAACTCCTGGACTGCGGAAATCGGCACGACAAACACCTGACCGGATTCCACTACCGTACAAATCCCGATCGCCTTGCCTTCAATATTGAAAAGCGGGCTTCCCGAAAACCGCTCATCTTCGAACATATTGGTTTCTATCAGCCCTCCGGCTCCAATCCTCTTTATAATCCCCTCGTTGACCGCCTTGGACAAAGAAATGTAAACCTGGGTGCCCGTAGCGCTGGCCTGCTCGAAGTCGACCGCCACCAGAAAAATTTCCTCTCCCGGTTTTATATCCTCTTTTTCTGCGAACCCCACGGTTCTCAAACCTTCCGTGCCCAATTTCACCAAAGCCAAATTATTCTCAAAATCTCTTTTAAGAATCTGGTAAGATGGCCATTTTTCGTCCACGTAAAAAGAAAAATCCGACCCCTGGGGAACAAGGTCGGCTAAGGTAACCATCAAACCGTCGTTGGTAAGGGCAAGCCCGGAACCTGTAAGAATTTCGCTGTCTGTTTCCGTTTTAACCCCCACCACCGACTTTTCCACACTCTCAAAAACCCGGCTCAAAGCTTTTCCCTCTTTTATGGTAATCTCTGTGCGGGGATATATGTTGGTTTCTTGCTCTTTGAAATTCTTGGCGAACTGAAAATCCTCAAAATAGGAAAGCTGGGCCAGATAAGGGAAAAAATAGAGCTGGGACCAGATTCCGCCCGCCGCCCCCAGAACGAAAACGAGAAGAATTTTCAGGATTTTTTTTGCCATTTATTTGTTGGCCGAAACCTTTTCTTGCCTTTTCTGTCTGCTGCTCCCGGAGAGGTCTCCTGGGGATCTAAACACTATCTTGTCGCCTTCGGCATCGATCACCACTTTTTTCTGCATCTGTCCGGCAACTATCTTTAAAGCTAAAGGATCCAAAACCAGCTTTTGAATAATCCTTTTTAAGGGCCTGGCTCCCAAATTGGCGTCGAAACCTTTTTCTGCCAGAAGCTCTTTGGCCGGCTGCGTCACTTTTATTTCCACTTCCTTGCCCAAAAGCCTGCTGCTCACTTTCTGCAGCTCCAAATCAACGATTTGCTTTATTTCCGCCTTGCCCAGATAATTGAAAATTATAACCTCGTCTATCCTGTTTAAGAATTCGGGCCGGAAATTATCCCTCAGGGCATCCATCACTTTAGACTTTAGATCCTCATTGGCCTTGGACTCTCTGTCTCCCAAGAATCCCAAAGAGCCCATTTTGGCTATGTGCTCGGACCCTATATTGGAGGTCATTATCAGAATGGCGTTTTTAAAGGAAGCCGTTCTTCCTTTGGCATCGGTCAGGCGGCCGTCCTCCAATATCTGCAAAAGAATGTTGAAGACTTCCGGATGGGCCTTTTCAATCTCGTCCAGCAATATAACCGAATAGGGCCTGCGCCTTATTTTCTCTGTCAGCTGGCCACCTTCTTCGTATCCCACATAGCCGGGGGGAGAGCCTATGATTTTGGAAACGGCGTGCTTTTCCATATATTCTGACATGTCCATCCTCACCAGGGCGGATTCATCGTTGAACAGAAAACTGGCCAAAGCTCGGGCGGTCTCGGTTTTTCCCACACCGGTAGGCCCCAGGAACAAAAATGAACCCATAGGCCTGCTTTCTTCGGAAATTCCGGCTCTAGATCTGCGAATGGCGCTGGAAACGGCCTCAATCGCCTCTTTCTGGCCAATAACCCTTCTAGAAAGTATGTCTTCCATCTTTTCCAATTTTTTGGCTTCCTCTTCCAAAAGCCTGGTAACGGGTATCCCCGTCCAGCGGGAAACCACTTTGGCGACGTCCTCCTGGCCTACGTCCTCTTTTAAAATTCTGTGCTTTTTCTGAAAGCGGATAAGCTCTTTTTCTTTTTTCTGAATTTCCTTTAAAATCTCGGGGATTTTTCCGTATTTGATTTCTGCCACCTTCTGCAAATCCCCCTCTCTCTGTGCCACTTCTGTCTGAAAAGCCAGATCGTCAGCTTCCTTTCTCAAAGATCTGATGCTTTGAATGAGGTCGTGTTCTGTCTTCCATTGCAGCTCCAATCTTTTTGCTTTTTCTTTGAGATCGGCCAAAGACCGGTTAATGGCGGTAATTTTCTTTTTGGGAGTCTTTTTCTCGTTTTTCAAAGCCTCTTTTTCAATCTCCAATTTCTGGATTTCCTGCTTTAAATATTCGAGTTCGGAAGGTTCGGACTCTATATCCAATCTTAAAGCGGAAGTGGCCTCGTCCATCAAGTCCACCGCCTTGTCGGGTAAAAATCTGTCGGTAATGTAGCGGGCGGCAAGCTCTGCGGAAGCCACCAAGGCGGAATCTTTTATCTTTACCCCGTGATGAAGCTCGTATTTTTCCTTTAGCCCCCGCAATATGGCGATGGTATCCTCGACCGTGGGCTCTGTCACATAAATTGGCTGGAATCTTCTTTCCAAAGCCGGGTCTCTCTCGATGTACTTTTGGTATTCTTTCAGAGTGGTAGCTCCTATGGCTCTCAATTCCCCTCTGGCCAAAGCGGGCTTTAAAAGGTTGGAAGCGTCTATGGCGCCTTCTGCCGCTCCCGCTCCCACCAAGGTATGAAGCTCGTCTATGAATAAAAGGTATTTTCCTCCCGCTTTCCCGACTTCCTTCAAAAGAGCCTTTATCCTGTTTTCGAACTCTCCCCTGAATTTGGTTCCGGCAACCACCGCTCCCAGATCAAGGGCTATTATCTCTTTGTCTTTCAGGCTTTCGGGCACTTCCCCTTTAATTATTTTCTGAGCCAAGCCCTCAATGATGGCGGTTTTCCCGACTCCGGCTTCCCCTATCAAAACAGGGTTGTTCTTGGTACGCCTGGAAAGGACCTGCATCAGCCTTCTGATCTCGTTCTCTCTGCCTATCACCGGATCGAGCTTTCCGTTCCTGGCCAAATCGTTCAGGTTGCGGGAATACTTCTCCACCACCTGGTATTTGGATTCCGGTTCGGGATCCGTAATCCTGGAACCTCCCCGTATCTGAGACAGAATTTTCATGGCTTGGGAGTAGTCGAGCTTCCCGAATTCCAAAGAAGCTTCCCCTCCGCTTCCCTGAATGAAAGCTGCCTTGTCCAAAATCTCTCTGGCTTTGGTTTGAGTGTTCAATAAAGCCAAAAAGAGGTGCTCGACGGAAATGAATTCGTCTCCCATTTTCATCGCCTCCTGCCTGGCGTTTTCAAGGACTTTGGCCATGTCCTGGGTCAGATAAAACTGGCCCAAAGCCTGGGAAGAAGAAGCTGTAGGAATCCTGCCCAGAGCGCTTTTTGCTTTTTTCTTTATGCCTTCAATGTCAATTCCCATTTTTTGCAGCAAAGTCAAAACCACGCTTTCTTCCTGGGTAACCAAAGCGAAAAGCAAGTGCAAAGCGTCCACCTGCTGCTGCCCTTCCTGGCGGGCGGTATCCTGGGCGATCAAGATGGCTTCCTGGGCCTTGTTGGTAAAATTTCCGTTCATAATCTGTTTTTATTTTATCACGAATTAAGGCGAATTAAAATCCGATTTCCCATATATTTTATCTGCAAAAAAAGCCTTTGTCAAGATTCTTCCAAAGACAAAGCAATTAGAAAAGAGAAAATCAATACTCGTATTCCCCAAGAGTGGCTATTATAATCTGCTCTTTTTCTTCTCTCAAGACTTTTAAGGCCACCTTGTCTCCGGCATTGGATTTTTGGATTAATTCTGCCAGGGTGTTTTCCGGAGTTATCTTCTCGCTGGCAAACTCCAGAATGATATCGCCTTCTTGAAGACCGGCCTTGTCCGCGGCAGAATCGGGCACCACGGCCGGCCCGCTTTCAGATCCCACTATCCAAGCTCCGTAATCTACCGGCAAATCGTTTTCTGACTGTATTTCCGGAGTAACCAAAACATATCTTATGCCCAAAAAGGGATACACTATCTTTCCCAATTCTTTTATCTGATCGATAATTCTTTTGGCCGTGTTTATGGGAATGGCAAAACCGATGCTCTGGGCCTGCAAAACGGTAGCCGTGTTTATGCCGACAACCTGGCCTTTTAAATTAAGCAAGGGACCGCCGGAATTGCCCTGATTTATGGCAGCATCCGTTTGAATAACGTTGTCTATGGTTTCCACCAGCCCGCCGCCGGCAGCTGTAATTTTTCTTCCCAGGCCGGAAATAACGCCGACGGATATCGTGTTCCTAAACTCTCCGAGGGCGTTGCCGATTGCGACAGCGGTCTGTCCCAAGCGCAATTCATCCGAATCTCCGAGCTCGACTGTGGAAAAAGATTCGGAGATAAGTTGGCCGGATTCTCCGATATGGCCGTTTGATTCTATTTTCAAGACAGCCAAATCCTGGAAAGGATCCCTGGCCAGCACGGTTGCCGAATACCTGTTTCCGTCATTGGTTAAAACCGTGTAGTCGGCTTCCTCGTCCAAAACCACGTGCTTGTTGGTAAGAACCATGCCGTCCTCGGAAATTACAAAACCGGTGCCTCCTCCTATCTCCTGTTTTTCGGTTCCTTTTTGGCGGTATTGGGGAATCTGGAATTCGAAAAGCTCAAAAGGATTGACGTAATATTCCTCGAAAACAGGAATGTCCTTTGTAACTATTATACTCACCACGGCGGGAGAAACGTTCTTGACGGCTGCGATTATCTTTTCTTCCTGGGAAGTCTGGGGCAGATATTCGATTTCTTTTCCCTCTTGGACGGGCAGAGGAAAATCCAGTCCGGAAAAATATTCATTTATTTCATAATAAAAAATAGTCCCTGAAATCATTCCGGCGAAAAAACCCGAAAGCGAAGAGATAAAAATTATACCGATAACCCCCCAGAAAGATTTTTTATTCCAGAACTTGGGGATTTTCTTCCAGAATTTCGGTATATTCACATCGAATTTTGGGTAATCGTACAAAGACATAAGCTATTTTTTCCTGTAATCTTGTATGGCTTTTTTCAAAGCGGTCTGGACCATGGCGGCGCAATGAAGCTTGGGCTTGGGCAAAACGTCAAGATTCTTGGAAATGTCCTCGGCGGTGATTTTCAAAGCCTGCTCGGGCGTCTTTCCTTTTACCATTCCAGAAAGAACGGAGCCCGCCGCGATCGAGGTGGCGCAGCCCAAGGTGACAAATTTTACATCCTTTATCTTGCCGTCTTTGACCTTGATCTGGAAAGTGGTGACGTCCCCGCAGACCGGACTCTGGAATCTTCCCTCGCCGGAAGGATTTTTAATACTGCCCAGGTTTTTTGGGTTTTTAAAGTGTTTGATTATTTTGTCTGAATAATAAGGTTTCATAAGTATCCCGATATCTTTCTTAATTTTTCCACCGCCGGAGGCAGAACTTTCAGCAATTTTTCCACCTCCCGGGAGGTGGTGTACCTGCCCAAGGTCATTCTCACAGAGCAATTGGATTTCCCTTGGGGAACCCCCAGAGCGGAAATGACGTGGGACGGCTCTGAACTTCCCGAAGAACAGGCAGAGCCCGTGGAAACGGCAATGCCTTTCTGGTCCAAAACGGTTTGCAAAGCTTCCCCTTCGGCTCCCGGAAAAATGAAATTAATATTGTTGGGAAGGCGGTTTTTGCGAGACCCCTGCAGTTCGGAACCGGAAACAAGCTTCAGCACGCCCTTTATGACCTTGTCTCTCAATTGCTTTGTCTTGACGTCGTGCACCCGGGATTTGGGATCCATAATCTGCTCCAAAGCTTTGCCAAAACCGATTATTCCGGCAACGTTTTCGGTCCCGGATCTCAAGCCTCCTTCATGCCCGCCCCCGTAAATCAAAGGGGACAAGGGGGTACCCTTTTTTACGTAAAGCAATCCCACTCCCTTGGGGCCGTAAATCTTGTGCGAGCTTAAAGTCAAAAAGTCTGCTCCCAAAGCTTGGACATCGCATTCCAAGTAGTTTGCCGCCTGAACGGCATCGGTATGGAAATAGACGTTTTTTCCTTTCAGCAGGCGGCCGATTTCGGCTATGGGCTGGACGGTTCCGATTTCATTGTTGGCGTACATGACAGAAACCAAAACGGTATTTTTCTCAAGCGATTTTTCCACATCGGAAACGGAAACCAAGCCTTCCCCGTCCACGGGCAAATAGGTAACACTGACTCCAAGCTCTTCCAGTTTGCGGCAGGATTCCAGAACGGCGGGATGCTCCACGGAAGAAGTAATCAGATGGGCTTTTCGCCCTTTTTCCAGAAAGGGCCTCAAGATGCCGAAAATAGCCAGATTGTCAGATTCTGTGGCAGAACCGGTAAAGACCACCTCTTCGGGCGCGCAGTTCAAAAAATCGGATGCTTTTTTCCTGGATTCCTCCATGGCCTTGAAAGCTTTGACCCCGAAAGAATGCAAAGATGAAGCATTGCCGAATTCCTTCTTAAAATAGGGCAACATGGCCTTTAAAACTCCCGGATCCACGGGAGTGGTGGCCGCATAGTCCAGATAAACGGTTTTTCCCATAATTATATTCTAATCAATTTTCGCTTAAAGTAAAACCCGGCCATAACCAGAAAAGAGGCCAGCCATAAAAAACAGAGGGATAAAAAGCCGGCCGTCCACCAGAAAACAAAGGAAAAGATTTTTTTCAAACGGGCGCTCTTTTTTTCCTTGTAAAAATGCCCGAATTTGTACCTGAAAAAATCGGATTTTACCGGCCCCCGCAGTATCATGTGCAATTCGCACAAAAGATATTTGAAAGAAGTT
>CAYMTT010000026.1:0-6077 GCA_964393465.1 uncultured Candidatus Saccharibacteria bacterium
CAATTTGACGGCTCCAACCCCCAGTTCGCAGGCGGTTTTGACTATCTCTTTGGCTTTTTCAAAGCTCTGGTTGTGGTTGGCCGAAACTTCGGCTACCACCAAAACGGGATAATCACGGCCTATTTTCTTATTTCCTATTTGGATGTGGGGTTTTTCCCTATTCATAAATCCAAAAAATATCTAACTAGTTTTCCTTTTTTGAATTTGGCTTTAAAGCCAAAACCTTCGAATAATTTTACGGAAGCAGAATTATTTTTGTAAACTTCCGCGATAATTTTTTTAATCTTCTTTTCTTTTTTTATCCTTCTAATTCCTAAAATTAAAGCCTCGGTGGCGATTCCCCTTCCCTGAAATTCTTTTAAAACGGAAATGCTTATTTCAGCTTCGTTATTTTTGTAGTCAATTCTTATTTGTCCAACCGACTGTCGGCCACTCTTTATCGAAAAAAGATGCTTTTGACTCAATCCCAAAATAATCGGCATTATCCAGTTGATATGCTCTGGCCAGGAAATTTTTCCTTTTTTACGGAAATGTTTAAATATATAAGACTGATTCCTTAAATACCAAAAAAATTCTATATCCGAAAAACCAGCTTTTTTTAAAGATATGCCTAAAGATTTTTTCATTTTATTGATTCAGCGTTCTTTTAAAAATTTTAACCACCCTGGAAATATCCCCGTCTGCCATTCCGGGGAACAGGGGCAAGGTAAGCGCTTTTTCGTAATATTTTTCTGCCACAGGGAAATCCCCTTTTTTGTATCCGAATTTCTTCTTATAGAAAGAATGCAAATGCAAAGGCAGATAATGCACCTGAACCCCTATTCCCTGTTTTCTGAGGTTTTCGAAAACCTTCCTGCGGTTTTTAGATCTTAATCTTACAGGATATATATGCCAGGCGGATTTTACGTATTTCCTCTCTGCCGGCCTTATTATCTCTTTCATTCCCTCGAAAGCCTTATCATACTTTTTAACTATCTCTCTCCTTCTTTTCAAAAACCGGTCTATTTTCTTCAATTGGGAAATTCCCAAAGCGCACTGAAAATCGGTAATCCTGTAATTATAACCGGGCTCTTCTATTTCGTAGTACCAGCTTCCCTTTTCCGGTTTTTTTACGATGCCATGGTGCCTCAAGCGCTTCATTTTCAGGTAAAGGTCCTTCTTGTCGGTCAAAACGGCTCCCCCTTCCCCTGTCGTTATTGCTTTTACCGGATGGAAGCTCAAAACGGTCAAATCGGAAAGAGAACCCGCTTTCTTTCCCCTGTATTTCGCTCCCAAAGAGTGGGCCGCATCCCCTATTACCAAAAGCTTGTGTTTTCTGGCTATTTTTTTAATCTCTCTGAAATCGCAGGGGTGCCCGGCAAAATCCACCACGGCTAAAGCTTTTGTTTTTCTGGTTATCTTTTTTTCAATTTCTTCCGGATCGATATTCAGTGTGTCTTCTTGGACGTCGGCGAACACCGGCTTTGCCCCGCAATGGACTATGGTGTTGGAGGTAGCAGCAAACGTCAAAGGGCTGGTGACAACTTCGTCTCCCCGGGAAAGGCCTGAAACCAAAAAAGCCAGATGCAAAGCGGAAGTCCCCGAAGAAACGCCCAAGGCGTATCTTGCTCCGCAATATCTGGCCAATTTTTCCTCGAATTCCTGGATTTTCGGCCCCTGGGTAATCCAGTCAGATTCCAGGGTTTTTGAGACGGCTTTAATGTCGTCCTTGCCTATCCGCTGGTGGCCGTAAGGCAAGAATCTGCTCATAGTTCATTGAGCATCTTTTTAAGGTCATCTTTTTGCAGCCACTTGTCGTTGGTGTCCGAGCCATACTGAAAGCCGTCTGGCAGTTCCTTTCCTCCGAAATCTTCTTTTTTCCAGAAGGGGTGTTCGGGCTCTATGACAAAACGATTGTCGAACTCCTTGGAATGGGCAGCTTCCTGGGAAGTCAAAAGAACTTCGGCTATTTTTTCTCCCGGCCTTATACCCACCGTCTTTATTTCGGCCCCAGGAGCTATCACCTGGGCCAAATCCGTTACTTTCATGCTGGGAATTTTTGGAACGAATATCTCCCCTCCCTTCATCTTCTCGATGCAGCTTATAATAAAGTTTACGGCCTGCTTCTGGGTGATCCAAAACCTGCTCATTCTCTCGTCAGTAAGTGTAATGACTCCTTTTTCTTTCTGATCTTTAAATAAAGGAATGACGCTTCCCCTGCTTCCCACCACGTTTCCGTACCTTACCACGCTTATCTTTACTGGCTTTTCCCCTGTATAAGCGTTGCCCTGGACGAATATTTTTTCTGCGCAAAGCTTGGTAGCCCCGTACAAATTGACCGGCTGTACTGCCTTGTCGGAGCTCAAAAACATCACTCTTTCCACTTCCCTGTCGATGGCAGCGTCGACCACGTTCTGGCTTCCCAAAACGTTGGTCTTTACAGCTTCAAAGGGGTTGTATTCGCAGGAAGGCACCTGCTTGAGGGCGGCTGCGTGTATTACTATATCCACGCCTTCCATGGCTCTCAAAAGCCTGTCTTTGTCCCTAACGTCTCCTATAAGAAAACGGAGTCTTTCTTCGTCAAACCTCCTTTTCATTTCGAACTGCTTGAGCTCGTCCCTGGAAAAAACCCTTATTGCTTTTGGATTGTGCTCTTTTAGGGCCGTTTCAACGAATTTTTTGCCAAAAGAACCGGTTCCCCCGGTAACCAATACGGTTTTATTGTTGAGTATGGACATATATAAAAGCAGGCTGAATGCCTGCTTATATTATACAAAAATTGGCCTTTTTGTCCAATGATTATTAAGCCTTGGTGATAAGCCACTTTTTAATAGTTTTTCTGTGTTTTCTGAATGTTTTTAAAAAGTTTATTGGATGCCTAACAAAATATGCTAGCTTAGCTCTTTTTACGTATTTAAAAATCTGTTCGTAAGTCAGATCTGGCTGCTCAAAAACCGGAGAGTGGGGATCGAGGGTCAAAGGAGGATAAAACTTTTCATTGCGGTAGTACTTATTCCAGGAAAAATCTTTCGGGAAAGTACCCATTTCTTTGGCCAAACGCTCTATTTCCGTATGAGGATAAATAGCGGTTATCGTCTGGGTAGTTTCTATCCCCAAGTTATAGAACAAATACCTGCTCAAAAACACCGTCTTTTTGATGTCTTCGTAAGTTTCCCCGGGCAATCCGTGCATAATAAAAGCTTTAGCTTCAATGCCCGCTTCCTTGATAGTTTTTGCGGCAAAAATAACCTGCTCTACTGTAATTCCCTTCTTTATGTTCTTTAAAATCCTGTTGCTTCCAGATTCCACTCCCAAATCTATGAATTCGCATCCGGAATTTTTCATGGCTTCCACCAATTCCTTATCGATGGTATCAACCCTGGCTTCGCACTCCCAGCTTATACCCAAATTCCTCTTTGAAATCTCCCGACAGACTTCCATCACTCGATCCTTGCTAACCGTAAATACATCGTCGAAAAATCTTATCCCTTTTATAAAAGGATAGGTTTTAACCAGATATTCAATCTCATCCACCACTTTCTGAGCCGATCTCTGCCTTATCTTGTGTCCCCAGTGTTTGGATGTGGAACAAAAAACGCACTGGAAGGGGCATCCCCGGCTGCTCATTATGGTGGTGGCTCCTTTTTTGGATAACGCGGTAATCAACTCGTATTTTTCCATTGGCAGAAGATCTCTGGCAGGAAAAGGCAAAGTATCCAAATCCTGAATCATCATTTCGTTTAAATTTTCCACTATCTCTCCCTTTCGATTCCGAAAAGAAATACCTTTAACGTTTTCAAAGCTTTCCCCTTTTTCTGCGGCTTTTATAAGATTTAAAAAAGAAACTTCTCCTTCTCCCCTTACCACGACGTCAACCTCGGGAACGTTCGAAAGAAGATCTTTGGAAGTAAGGGAAGGATGAGGGCCCCCTGTGACTATCAAGGCTTTCGGGAAATCCTTTCTTATCATTCTTATTAAAGCTAAAGCTTCAAATCTAATTTGAGTGGTAAAAGAAACCCCTATAACATCGGGGTTCTGTTTTTTTAACAAATCTATTATCTCTTCCCTCTTGTACCTGTTTGCCATGCTGTCTATCAGGGAAACGTCCTTGTAGCCGTTTTCTCTCAGGACGGCAGCCAGCCAGGCAATGCCCAAAGGGGGCATGTTCATTTTGGTCTGGAAAACGTTTGGAGGGAAAATTAAAGATATTTTCATATTATGTCTCCCGATTTTTCCCCTTCATTGAACAAAAGGTCTATGGCAGAAAGCCCGGGAATGAATTCGCCAAAAAGCTGTTTGTATTCGGGGTGCTCGTAATCCATAAAGTCCAAATCTATATCCAGTTTTTCAAATTCTTTGGAGTCTAAATGAGTCTTGCCGTAAGGACCGGAAAGATAATAGGAAGCTTCGGTCTTTTTTAAAATGTCCATTATTCTTTCTGAACCCGTAAACTCGGAAGGGACTTCCAGTTCGGATTCCCTGACAAGCTTTGTCTTGAAACCGAAGGCTTTGCTTAAATAGTTAATAATCTCTATATTGAAATCGGCCAGATATTTTTGCTCTGAATTGTAAAGATTTTCAAAGAATTCCTTGTGCTCTTTGAAATAAGGGGCTTTCTGGTAAGCCAGGGATATGGATTTTAAATGCTTTTTCTGCCATCTCTGGTCTTTTGGAAGCTTAACGTCTTTTATCCTGGTCTGCTCTATTCCCGATCCCAAAGGAATGGTCAAGTAGGCCCAGCCGTTGGGAACCTTTATTTTATTGCGGTTGTGGAAGCAACTGCTCTTCCCTCCGTATTCTACGCAGTCCATCAGCACAAAAAGATCGACCGCCTTTATCTTGTGGAAATACGGCAGCCAGGGAAGGTAGTCCGGTTGATGAATGGCCACCTTCATAGAGCTATTTTGATATCCAGCGGATTATCTCGAAGGATTCTGCGTACTTTTCTTTAACGTCGGTCCCCTGGGTTATGGCCAGGCTTTTTATGTATTCGGGATCGAAATATACCCTGCCTTTCATCTGGCTTTTGTAGCATTGGATAGCTTGAATTTTCTTTTCCAAATGCTCCCGGGAAATCATGCTGTAAAGATTGATTTTAGAAAAAATAGTATTCCAAGGAAAACCATAAGCAATAATGTTGGCGTGCTTTAAAGCCCGAAAAGTTTCTTCTGCCACGGTCTTGTGGTCTTGATGGGTATCGTTCATAGAAGTGGTAAAAATCAAATCGGGCTGCAGTTTTTTTGCCTGGGAATATATCTCATCCAAAATTTCTTGCCTTATCTGGGGAAAAATCCGGTGTTCAAAATCTTTAATGATATTGTTTTCTTGTTTAATCCCGATGATTTTTGAGGCTTCTTCAACTTCTTTAATCAGCTCCTCTTTTGGAAAATCGGCAGGAACGGTCTTTTTCCTCAAAGAAAGGACCAGATTGTAGACTTTCTTTCCCTCCTCTATTAATTTTGCCAAGGTGCCTCCGCAACCAAATTCCATATCGTCTGCATGGGCGTTGATAACCAGAATTTTTTTAACCTTTTGGGAGTCAAAAACCATAAGGGAATTGTTTTCTTTTACAGGGATATAGTATAATAAAAAAGGGTTTATGTCCAATCTTAAAAACGATTTTTTACCCATATCCATAGTTTTTCTGACAGCCTTGCTGGCGGGCTTTTTGTCGCTGATTTTCCTGCCCGAGTTCCCGGTTTCGGGAGACGCCCAGAGTTTCTATCTGCCAGTGGCAGAAAGCCTTAGAGAGGGAAAAGGGTTTTTGCTCGATGGAGAAAAACTCCCTCCTTACAGAACTCCCGCTTACCCTTCTTTTTTAGCACTAACTTTCACTTTATTCGGAGAAAACTTTGACGCGGTCAGAATAATCCAGTTTTTCTTTTTGGCTACCATCGGAATATTTGCCTATCTGATTGCCAGAAAATGCTTTCAATTCTCGTCCCTCCATTCCCTTTTGGTTTCGCTTTTTGTTGCCTGTTGGCCTTACATAGTGGTTTATGCCGGCCTTATAAGAACGGAGATTCCATTCATTTTCTTCTTTATTCCGGCAATATATTTCTTCCTAAGGACGGTAAAAACTCCGAAAATTAAGTTTG
>CAYMTT010000027.1:0-5334 GCA_964393465.1 uncultured Candidatus Saccharibacteria bacterium
AAAGGGGAAAAAGATAAATTGGCTTTTGGTAGCCCTGAACCAAATCAAATCCTTCTTTTTTTACGGCTTTGGCAAAGGTCTCTCTCTCGAATCCTATCTTTTCTCTGAAAAACCTGAAAGGATAGACGTAATACACGTGGCGCCCGACGGCTTTGGGGGCTGACAGCCAGAAAAAATTCTTCATTCTCTTTGTAAGGTAATCTGCCATTTTAATCCTTTCTTTGTTGAGCTTTTCCAGTTTTTTGAACTGCTCTATAGCTATGGCAGCCAGAATCTCGGTCAGCCTATAGTTTGATCCAAATACGGGCTCGTAAGCTTTGGGATAAAGGTCGTCTATGACAGCTTCCCCGTGGTTCCTTATCAAGCGGGCCCTGAAGGCGTAATCTTTGTTGTCGGTCACCAACACTCCGCCTTCTCCGCACTGGACCACCTTGTGGACGTTGAAGCTGAAAACCCCCATATCCCCTATGGCTCCCAGGAATTTTCCTTTGTATTTTCCCCCGGGCGACTGGGCGGCATCCTCTATGATTTTCAATTTGCGCTTTCTGGCTATTTTCAAGATCCTGTCGTAATCGCAAGAACCCCCGAAAATGTTGACGGCTAATATTGCTTTGGTTTTGGAAGTGATATTCTTTTCAATGCTAACGGGATCAAGGCAAAAAGTATCTTCTTTTATATCGGCAAATACGGGAATCGCGTTGTTCAAAAGTACGGCGCTGGCCGTAGCCGACATCGTATAAGGAGAAGTTATCACCTCGTCTCCCGGTTTCAATCCCAAAACTCCGACGGCAGCCTGCAGAGCGGTGGATGCCGAATTGAAGCTGACAGCGTACTTGACTTTGAACCGCTTGCAAAAGCTCTTTTCCAGCTCCCGGACTTTTTCCCCTCCCAAAAAATTACTTCCCGCTCTTCCGATAAAGCCGGAAAGGTTTTTGCCTTTCATGACTTCTAAAGCCGCTCTCTCTTCCTCTTTTCCGATCGTGTTGTAAGGCGGCAAGGGTTTTTTAAGCACCGGCTTTCCGCCCAGAAGGGCCAGTTTTTCCATAATTTAAGCTTTCCGAAAGACAGATTCAAGCTTCCTGCCTTCGATTAATTTTTCCAAGTTTCCTTTCTCCAGACCTTTTTTAATAACCTGCAAAGCTTCCCTGTAAGCCTTAAGCGTCCTTTCTGCGTCCTTTCTGGTGTGGCTCAAAGAAACGTTGTTGGAACCCCCGAAAAGGATCCCTCTCCTTGCCAATTCCTGCTGGAAAACCGTTTTCATGGTTAAATCCTCCTTTCCTTTTTTATCCTTGAAAGATATCACAAAACGGGCCCCGTAGCCTTCAGCCTTTGTATATTGGGAAAGCCGCAGCTCTTCTGCCGTGCCGTTGTATCCTTCCTGCAAAAGATAGCCGATCTTGGTAATGTATTCGGGAACTTTCTTTTTTTCCAAAACTTCGATTGTGGCCAGAGCGGCTGCCATGGAAACCAGCTCTCCCCCAAAGGTAAAAGAAAAGAAAACGTCCTCGAATTTTTTCATGATCTCTTTTTTGCCGCAAACGAAAGAAATGGGGAATCCGTTTGCCACAGACTTGCCAAAACAAGACAAATCCGGCCTTACCCCGAAATATTCCTGTCCCCCTCCCAAAGAAAGTCGGAATCCGGTCACTATCTCGTCGAAAATCAGAAGAGCTCCGTTTTTGCGGGCCAGCTTTTTCACTTTCTGCAAAAATCCGTCTTTAGGCCATACTACTCCCATGGGTTCCATGATAACGGCTGCCACCTTGCCCTTATTTTCTTTGAATATCTTTTCCAGGCTTTTAATGTCGTTGTATTTAAAGGTTTTTGTAAGTTTTTTGGTGCTTTCTGGAACCCCCTGGTCTCTGGCCGTGGTGGCCACGTACCAGTCCTGCCAGCCATGATAGCCGCAGCAAGCGATAATATCTCTGCCCGTATGCGCCCGGGCGGCCCTGACCGCTCCCGAAGTGGCGTCAGATCCGTTCTTTCCGAAACGCACCATTTGAGCGGAAGGTATGATGGAGCAGATTTTCTCTGCCAATTCAACTTCCAAGGGAGCGGGCAAGCTCAAGGAAACCGCCTTTTCCATCTGCTTTTGGGCTGCCCTGTTAACTTCAGGGTAGCCGTAGCCGAGAATCACCGGGGCCAGGGCCATCTGGTAATCGAGCAGCTTGTTTCTATCAACGTCCCAAACGTAGGCCCCCTTTCCTTTTTCCAAAAACAAAGGAACGGCTCCCGCGGAAAACTGAGTATAACATTTGCTGAAGGTCTGGGCTGCCAGAGGAATCACTCTTTTTGACTTTTTTAAATATTGTAATGACTTTCTAAATTTCATAATCAGTTTATTTTTCTAATTAATTCAAAGGCTTCGACTAATTCTTTACCGACTACGGTACCCCATCGTCTAGCAATAATTTCCACTCCTTTAATGGAACGAGGATGAGGATAGTCTCGAATTTCACTTTGATAGAATTTTAAAGCTTCAATTTTCTTATTAAAAGTATTAGAAATATCAAAAAAGATATTCGGAATAAAATAATTTCTTCTTTTGGGAATCCCCCATTCAGTCGATGAAGGCACTTCAAAAGAATAAATCTCTTTGACCGTTTCTTCTTTTGTAGGCCTACAAGCAGTTAAAACAGCTTTAAAAGTTATTTGATGGTCAAGATTAAGATCTCCTGAATGATGAGTAAAAATAATGCTTGGTTTTATTTTCTTTTTAATCCTTTCTATAGCTTTAACGATTTCAAGAAAAGAAATACTATCATATTTTTGATCAGGAAAATTTTCAAAAAATATTTGATTTATGCCTAATATTTTAGCTGCTTTCTCAGCTTCTTCAATCAAATTTTTCTGTTCTTTTTTAAAAGTTTTTTTACCACGAGAAGTTTTTCCTTTACCTAAAAATAAACAGTAAGCTTTATGGCCTTCTTTAATAAACTTTGTAACGGTCCCGCCACAACCTAAAACTTCATCATCTGGATGAGCAGCTATAATTAAAATCTTATTTTTTATTTTTAGATTCATTTTTTTTAATTTTTACTTCAGTTAAAAGATCTGTATGAGAAATTTTTGGACAGGAAAATTCAAAAACAAAACCCTGATATCTAATAAAAGCTTTGGGATAACCTTCAGCATCAAGCATTCGAATAAAATTATAAAGTTCTTGAATATTTCGGCATTTTTTAATTTCGCTATCATCTGGTTTTCTTCTGTGGAATAATGTTATTTTTCCCTTTTGAGGTTTGGGTTTCTTATTTTCTTTGATAATTTCAGAAATCATTATAGCAGATAAATTAACTGCTCTAATATATATTTCTTCGGCACGACCTCTTAAAGACATTGATTTTTTAAAATAAATCGGCCCGGCATCAATATCTTTAATTATTCTAAAGGCAGTAATTTTAGTTTTTTTATGACCACGAGAAATTAAATTTTGAAGGGGATTCCCCCCTCTACCATAAGGAAGATCGGTCATATGAAAACAAATACACTCATAATTGCTAAAAATATTTTTCGGTATTTTCCAAGACCAATGTAAAAAAAATATAAATCTAGGGTTAATTTTTTTTACTCTTTTTTTCGTTAAATCTTTCGGTTTTGAAATTAAATACCATTGACCAGAATATTTTGATATCTTTTTAAAAAATACATCTTTTGACCAAGACGGATAACCTACAACAATATATCTTTTATTCTTCATTTTAATATTCCCTTATTTTTTCAATTTCTTTTGCATGCTCGGGATATTTTTCTTGGAGATATAGAATGGCTTTTTCCACCAATTCCTCGTTCTTGGTGACGCTCCCCGGTCTCCTATTGTAGCAAAAGAGCGGTTTTGCTATCCGAACGCCCTTCCACCTGCCCCAGGTTTTCAAAAGAAGATCGTATTCTGCGAATATCATGTCTTCGTCGTAAGATCCTTCTTTTTCCAGTTTTTTCTTCCTGTACATTATTCCGCCAGAAACCGTATTGAAAATGTTTTCTGTCGAAATCAGCTTCTTTTCCCCGCTGACTTTCTTTTCGTAATAGTCGCAGTAGGCAAAGTCAGCTTCGGGATTTTCGTCCAAGGCGCCTGCCATTTCTTTCAGGGCTCCTGGCAGAAAGACGTCGTCGGAATCCAATTTGACGACGTATTCGCCTTTGGCTTCCCTGAATCCTCTGTTGGCTGCCTTCAAAAAACCTCGGTTTTCCTGGTCTATCAATCTGATTTTTGTACCATATTTTTTCAGTATTTCCAAGGTGTTGTCGCCAGATCCGTCGTTGACCGCCACCACCTCGAATTCCCCCGAAGGGAAATCCTGATTCAAGGCGCTATCGACCGAATCTTCAACGGTATCCTGGGAGTTATATGCTGTTATTATAACGCTCACTTTCATATTTTATTCTATTAGGTCCCAGCTCAAAGGAGTGGCAAAGTCTATGTCTTTTTTGGCTTTCTTGCCCAGAACTTGGGGCAAAAACTTGACGGCCAGTCCCTGACCCGGCCTAAAGCGACCGACATTTTCCAGGGTCAGCTCTTGACCTTTTTTGACCGGCTTTTTGAACCACAGAGACCTTCGGCAGGAAAACATGGCGGATTCCGACTTTGCCGGTTCGTAAGAAACCTTGCCTACCGCCTTTTTGGCTTCTTTTACAGATTCTATTAATTCTTTTAATTCTTGCGGCTCCAGAGAAAAAGAAGAATCCGCTCCCCCGTCTGAACGCTTCAAGGTAAAATGTTTCTCTATTATGCAGGCCCCCAAAGCTACAGAGGCAATAGCGGCCGAATTTCCCAAAGTATGGTCAGAAAGCCCCGGCACCGCCTTGAACTTTTCTTCCATATCGGGGATGGTGGCCAAATTCATGTCTTCTAGCTTGGCAGGATATGAGCTGACGCAGTGCAGAATCGCGATTTCTGAAGCTCCATTTTCCTTTAATGTGAAAACTGCCCCCTGAAGCTCTTCCAAGGTGGACATTCCCCGGGAAAGAATAACCGGCTTTCCGGTTTTGGCCACTTTTTTTAAAAGCTCAAAGTCGGTAAGTTCGAAAGAAGCTACCTTGTGAGCGGGAACGCCCAGATTTTCCAGAAAATCGACGGAAGAATCGTCGTAAGCGGTGGAAAAAAGAGGAACGCCGTAGCTTTCTGCAATCTTTTTTAAGTCTTTGTGCCATTCCCAGGACATGTAAGCTTCTTGGTAAAGCTGGTAAAGCGTTTTTCCTTCCCAATCGGGATTGCTGCCCTTGACCACGAAAGGTTCTTTTTTTGAGTCCAGGGTCAGAGTATCGGGGGTATATGTTTGCAATTTGACGGCTCCAACCCCCAGTTCGCAGGCGGTTTTGACTATCTCTTTGGCT